>JACQZM010000191.1 GCA_016213885.1 Candidatus Rifleibacteriota bacterium
CCTGGTACAGATCCTTGATGACCTGCCGGTAGACCTCTCCGGGGAACGGCACGTTGTCGGCCAGCCAGATGTCCAGCGCCAGGAAGCTCTTCAGGTACGCCGGGTCGTTGTGACGCTCGATCAGGGTGCGGAGCTTCTTCAAGGGCGCCGTCGGGACGATCCAGGGGAACGACATCCTGAAGAACGTGTCCGGGATGTTCCCGAACGTGTTCACCAGCTTGTCAGCGTCGAAGTGACCCGGCCTGGACCACCAGCTCAGGATCCCCCGGTCCACGAAGTTCACCGGGGTGGTCATGGAGATGAAGCTGGTCACCGGGGCGTCGGCCCGGCTCGCCAGGTAGAGGGCCGACATGGTCCCGCCGAGGCAGTAGCCCAGGAGGTGGCACGTCCTGGCCGATGCGGCTTTCAGGGTGCGCTTCACCACCCGGTCGAGGTAATGATCCAGGTAGTACTCGAGCTTGAGCTGACGCTGTCCCGGGTTGGGCATGCCCCAGTCCAGCAGGAACACGTCGAACCGCTGCCGGCTCAGATACTCGGCCATGCTCTCGCCGGGCAGGAAGTCCATGATCCAGGAGCGGTTGACCAGCGAGGGCACCATGAGCACCGGCTCGCCCCGTCGGGCCCCCTGCCCCCGGTACCGCCGCAGCGTCACCGAGTGCTCCCGGTAGATCTCGTCGGCCGGCGTGGTGCCGAGGAGCGAGCGCACCTCCTCCCTGGTTCTCTCGATGCGGGGGAGGCTGGCCATGAAGCTGGCCATCTCGGAGTATCCCTGGGCCACCTTGTCCCACTCGATGCCGCCCTCGATGAGGGCCGCAGGGTCCGTGGAGCTGGTCATCGCTTCCTCCTGACGTTCTTGCCGCGACGGTTCGTCGCGGATCGACCTGGAGCGGGCTTCCGCTTCATGGCGCTTCTCGCCGGCGCCGTGGAGCGACCCGCCCGGGCCGTGCCCTCCGGGGCCCTGGCCGGCTCGGCCGGCCCGGCGGGGCCCGGCCTCGATGCGGCCCGGGACAGCTCCTCCACCTTCTCCTCGAGATCGATGATCCGGGTCTCCAGGCCGTTGAGCGTCACGAAGAGCGCCTCCATGTCCTTCCTGGTCACCAGGTTCATCCCCTTCAACAGCTCCTCGATGCGAGCGTCCAGCTGCGCCTTGGCGTCCAGCGACACCCCCATGGACTTGCTGAGGATCTGCATGAAGTCAGGGTCGCGCATGCGCTTGTCGAAGAACTCCGCGAGAGCCTTCTCGAACTGACCGAACAGACCGGCGTTGAACTCCAGCGGATTGAACCCCATCCTGGTCTCCTTTTCGCCACGGACCGTTGACGACGTGTGGACATTATAGATCCGGGGGCCCCGGCGACCAAGGCCGACGCGAGGGCACCCGGGACGGCCCGGACGTCAGCGCTCCCGGCGCGAGGTTCCTGGAGCGCCCAGCGCGGCCCTGAGGCCGTTCGCCGAGGCGGCGCACCAGGCGCCCAGACAGCCCAGCCCCAGCACGGTCAGGTCGAGCTGCGTCCGAAAGAGGGTGCGACCGACCATGCCCATCACCGCGACGGCCTCCCGGGTCATCCGGTCCAGCTCCGACCTCGGGGTCTCCCACGCCTCCACGGTGTGCCGGCATCCGGCCGACGCATGGTGGATCAGCGTCTCCATCGTCTCGACAACGTCCCCCCGCTGTCTGCTCTCTTGTTCCGGGGCAGCCATCGGTTCGATCTCCCTTCGTCGATCGTCATTGTGCGACGCAACATAGGATAGACGATCGATCGGCTGGAAGTCAACAGCCTGTTGTGCGCTGCGACAAGGAACGGGGCCGGGCGCTAGCCGTCCCGCTGCAACAGCTGGAGGACCTCGCCCGTCCCGGAGGGGGCCACGCGGACGGCACAGAAGACCGGGGGACGGTGGACCAGGAAGATCCAGTCGCACCCCCTGAGCGACAGCTCCGCCAGGATCTTCCCTTCGAACCTGGGCGGTAGCGTCATGGAACGTTCCACCAGCTCCAAGGCGGCCCTCCTGAGGCCGGCGTGAGTCGTGGGCCCCGGGTGGAACACGTCCGACGGCGTCGGCCGGCCCGGGCCTCGATTGAGCACCAGGAACCGGCCGGCCAGGTGGGCCCGGACCTCCCGGCTCGTCTTCGCTGTCGCCAGAGCCCGCCGGGTCGTGGTCAGGACCTCGTCCTGGAGCTCTCGCCACTCCCTGATCCGGTGGCCGGGGTCGAGGAGACGCTCCTCCAGCGAGAGCACCCGGACATCGTCGGCCCGTACCCACCCCTGCCGGGCGGCATCGTTCCCCATGGGGGACCTGGCCACGCGATACCATCCGGTTCCCGCACCCAGGATGACCAGCGGCTCGCCGGTCCGCAGGGTGCCGGAGGGCCTCACGCCGGGGCTATCCACCAGCGGCCTGTCGTGGATCGGGCGCTTCCCGGTCAGCGCCAGGGCGTCGATCGACCAGAGACGCCCGACGCTGCCGGGCGCCCAGTCGACCAGGGAGAACCCCTCGTCCAGCCGGATCTCGGCTGCGACCAGCGGCGCCCTGAGGGCGAGCCCCACGCCGGGCTGGACCACGTCGATCTGCCTGAACGGGCCCCCGGACGCGGCCCGGGCCGCCGGCCCCAGCTGTCGGCACAGGACCGCCCCGGTGACCGGCCGCTCCCCGTCGGCACCGTCGGCCACGCGTACCGTCGCCTCGCTCTCCAGCACACCGACCCTGTAGTCCCGCCCCTTCTGGAGCGTTCCCTTGGTGCGGTCCGCCGGGATGTGGAGCGACGGCCACCAGAGCTCCGTGCTCCTGGCCGAGCCGGGCGCCGGGTGGATCCCCTGGGCGTCGGATCGCAGCTCTTCGAACGAGATCGCAGGGTCGCGTCCGAACCACCACGAGACCCGCTTGAGCCGGATGTCGTGGCGATCCGGTCGACGGTCCACCCGGTCGACGATCCAGATCTCGTTCCGGTCGGCCCCGCAGTAGTGCCACCAGGAGCCGGGTACCAGCAGCGGCTCGGCCACCGGCTCGGCCCCGACTCCCGCGACGCACGCCAGAAGGACCAGCAACGCTGCGACCCGCGACGGGCCGCGGCCCGGCCGACCCCGCCAGCTCATGGTTCGATCCTCCGTGTCGGACATGAATCATGTCGGCACGGCCCGACCTCGTGGCCACTGCCCCGGACCTGGGTCGGATGGCGGAGCGCCGGTCGTTGAAGTAAGGTAGTAGAGGGGCGCTGCGACCCGGGCTGCGACCCCGACGACGTCGCGACCGGCGGCGCTGTCGATCGCAGCGGGGTGTCCATCCCGACCACGACGAGGACGGCATGAGGACGCTGGATGGCTGTTCGGCGACGACTCGGCGGCCCGGCCCGGCTGGCGAGCGTCTCGCGAAGGCGGCGGCGTTCGCCGCGCTCGCCGCGTTCGCCGCCCTGGCGATCGCCGGCTGCGGCACCGGACCGGGGAGCAGCGGGGGAGCGTCGGGAGGCGGCGGCGATCCGTCCGGACCGCTCAAGATCACCTCGTTCTCCCCGACGCTGGGGCCGATGACCGGCGGCACCCTGCTCAGGTTCGAGGGGTCGGGGTTCGTCGGGTCCATGGCGGTCACCGTGGGCGGCGTGGCCACCACGGACCTCCAGGTCCTCTCCAGCGTCCTCATGACCTGCATCACCCCCGCGACGAGCGAGCCCGGCGAACGCGACGTCGTGGTGACCTCGAGCCTGACCGGCGCGGTCTCCCTGCCCCGGGCGTTCGCCTACGGTCCCGGAGCCAGGGCCTCGGCGGTCAGCCCGTCCAGCGGCCCGCTGGCCGGGGGAACGCCGATCACGATCGGCGGAAGCGCCTTCGAGGGCTCGATCACCGTGATGATCGACGGGATCGCCGTCGTCGGCCCCTGGGTGAACGGCGCGAAGAACCAGATCACCTGCCTGACCCCTCCGGGCGTCTCGACCGGTCCCAAGGACGTGACCGTGGTCTCCTCGACGAACGGCACTTTCAGCATGGCCGGCGCCTTCACGTACAACCCGCTGCCCACCATCGGGAGCGTGACCCCGGGATCGGGCCTCCTCGTGGGTGGTACCCCGATCACCATCGACGGCACCGGCTTCGGCGGGGTCGTCCTGGTCACGGTCGGTGGGGTTCCCGCGCCGGACGTGGCCGTGGACCAGACGAGGACCCGGATCCAGTGCCGGACGCCGCCGGGGGAGGCGCCCGGGGCCGGGGACGTGACGGTCGGCTCGTCGACCCACGGCTCATGCACGCTCACCGACGGTTTCTCGTACAACCCGCTGCCGTCGATCACGGCGGTGTCGCCCGCGAGCGGGCCGCTGATCGGCGGGACATCCATCGCCCTCGACGGGGCCAACTACGGCGGCACCGTCTCGGTGACCGTGGGCAGCCGCGCCGCCGCCAACGTGGCGGTGAACGGCGCCGAGACCCGGATCACCTGCGACACCCCGGCCGGCGACTCCGCGGGCCCCAAGGACGTGACGGTCCACTCGTCGGTGAATGGGGTCTTTACCTACCCGAGCGGTTTCTCGTACAATCCGGCGCTCTCCGTGAGCGCCGTGTGGCCCACCAGCGGCCCGCTGGCCGGCGGCAACATCGTCATCATCCAGGGCGCCAACTTCGAGTCGATCACGTCGGTCACCCTGGGCGGCGCGCCGGTCACGGGCGACCAGATCGATGCCACCAGGACCAGGATCACCGGCTGGGCCCCGGCCGGGGCGCTCGGCCAGGCCACCGTGGCCGTGGCCTCGGCGACCCACGGCTCGGCGACCCTCGTGAACGGCTACACGTACAACCCGGCGCCCTCGATCGGCGTCGTGACCCCTGGCAGCGGGCCGCTGATCGGCGGCACACCGATCGCCATCGACGGCTCGAACTTCTGGGGGACCGTGTCGGTGACCATCGACAGCGTCGCCGCGACCGGCGTGACCGTGAACGCCACCGGCACCCGCGTCACCTGCGCGACGCCGCCGGGCGTCGCCGCCGGCTTGGTGGACGTGATCGTCGACTCCTCGAGCCACGGCAGGTACACCTTGACCGACGGCTTCGAGTACAACGCCGCGGTGACGATCGCCAGCGTCACGCCGCCCAGCGGACCGCTGGTCGGCGGCACGCCGCTCTCGATCGCCGGGACCAACTTCGAGGGGGCGGTCACGGTCACGATCGGCGGCAAGGCGCCGTCCAGCTTCGCCGTCGACGGCGCCAGGACCCACATCACCTGCCCGGCGCCGTTCGGAAACGCCGCGGGCCCCGTGGACGTCGCCGTGAACTCGTCCACCCACGGGCCGGCCACCCTGGCCGGAGGCTACAGGTACAACCCCGCGCCCACGATCCTCGCGGTCACGCCGTCCACGGGGCCGCTGGCCGGAGGCACCGCGATCGCCATCGACGGCGCCGGCTTCGAGCCCACCATGACCGTCACCATCGGCAGCACCGCCGTGGCGGGCGTCTCGGTCAACACCTCAGGGACCCAGGCCACGTGCAGCACGCCGCCGGGGTCGACGGCCGGGCCGGTGAACGTGGCGGTCCATTCGACGCTGAACGGGTCGGCGATCCTGGTCGACGGTTTCGCGTACAACCCGCTGGCGATCACCGGCGTCACCCCCGGGTCGGGGCCGGTCACCGGAGGCACCGAGCTCACCATCGACGGCCAGGGGTTCGAGGGCACGGTGAACGTGACGATCGGCACCCGGGCCGCCACGGACCTGTGGATCAGCACGCTCTACGACAGGATCGTCTGCAAGGCGCCGGCCACCACGGCGGCCGGAACCGTGTCGGTGACCGTGACGTCGTCCACGTGGGGCCAGGTGGCCAGACCCGCGGCGTTCACCTACACCGTCGTGGACCCGTGGCCCTCCTTCGCGGCGATGGTCGGGTTCGCTTCGGGAACCGGTCCCCGATCGATCGCCGTGGCCGACTTCAACGGGGACTTCGTGCCCGACCTGGCCGCGGCCAACTCCCTTGCGAGCACGGTCTCGGTCTTCAGGAACAGGACCAGGCTGGCGATCGTGCCGCCTCGATTCGACGGGGCGCAGAATTACGGCGTGGACCTGGAGCCGTGGTGCGTGGCGTCCGGAGATTTCGACCTGGACGGCCGGCCCGACCTCGCCACGGCCAGCTTCATCTCCGGCACGGTCTCGGTGCTGCTGAACCGCACCGCCCCGGGCGCCACGACGTTCACGTTCACCGGGGCCGTGGACACCCCCACCGGAGGCACGGCGCTGGGCTCCATGGCCGCGGCGGACCTGAACGCCGACGGCAGGCCGGACCTGGCCGTGGCCGACGCCGGGGCCGGGAGCTTCCGGGTGCTCGTGAACACCACGCCGCCCGGCGGCTCGACCCCCTCGTTCGCCCCGTTCGCGGTCTCCACCGGCTCCACGACCCAGACGGCGCTGGTCGTCGAGGACCTGAACCGGGACGGGAAGCCCGACGTCGTCCTGGTGCAGACCGGGGCGAACGCGGTGCGGGTCTACCTGAACACCACCGTTCCAGGGAGCGCCGCCGTCACCTTCGCAGCCCCGATCGCCGTCTCGACCGGCCCGCTGCCCTCGGCCGTGGCCGCCACCGACCTCAACGGGGACGGGGCGCTCGATCTGGCCGTGACCCATGGGGGCAACGGCACCGTGGGCGTGTGCCTGGCGACGCTCTTGCCCGGGTCGGTCTCCGTGACGTTCGCCGCCCGGGTCGATGTCGCCGTGGGCGCGGGCCCGGTCTCGATCGCGAGCGGGGACGCCAACCACGACGGGAGGCGCGACCTCGTGATCGCCAACAGCACCGACAGCTCCGTCTCGGTGCTGGTGAACGTGACCCCGATCGGGTCGACGGTGCCGGTCTTCCTGGACCGTCAACCCGACCTGGCCGTGGGCACCGACCCCCGGGCCGTGGCCCTCTTCGATATCACCGGGGACTTCAAGCCGGACATCCTGGTGGCCAACGCCGGCTCGAACACGATCGGCGTCCTGGAGAGCTCCCTGGTGCTCCCGTCGCCGGCTCCCTCGTTCCGGACCGTGCTGGAGTTCTCCACCGGCCCCGCGCCCCGGGCGATGGCGGCGGCCGATCTGAACGGCGACGGCAGGGTGGACCTCGTGTCGGCCAACAGCTCCGCCTGCACCGTGTCGGTGCTGCTCAACACCACCGCCCCTGGCGCCACGGTCCCGTCGCTGGCGCCCCGGGTGGACCTGCCGGTGGCCTGCTTCCCATGGGCCGTGACGGTCGCCGACCTGGACCTGGACGGCAAGCCTGACCTGGCCGCCGCCGGCGCCTCCGAGACCGACCCCGGCGTGGGCCTGGTGAGCGTCCTGACCAACCGCACCACCGCCGGCTCACCGACGCCGGCGTTCACCAGGTCTTCCGGCACCGACCTGATCTGCGGCCCGGGACCGACCGGCGTCGCCGCCGGCGATCTGAACGGGGACGGCAAGCCCGACCTGGTGGTGTCTCACCGGATCTCGGCCACGGATCAAGACCCGGCCTGCGCCAGCTGCTTCATCGCGGTGCTGATGAACACGACCCCGGCGCTGCCCGCGGCGCCGACGTTCAACACGACCAAGGTGGACCTCGACGTGGGCGACCCGGCGCTGCCGCCCTGGTCGCTGGTGCTCAAGGACATGCGGGGCCACGGGATCCCGGATCTCACCATCGGTTTCGCCGGCGGGGTCAGGGTGTTCCACAACACCACCGTCACCGGCGATCCGACGCCCACGTTCTCGGCCACGGCCCCCACGACGCGGACCGACGCGACGGAGGTGTCCGGGATCGCCGACCTGAACGGGGACTGGAGGCCCGACCTCGTCCTGGCCACGGGCACGCCGCCGATCGCAACCGACGTGACGCCGCTTCTCATGACCGATCCGGTGTCGGCGACCTTCTCGGTCCAGACCGCCGCGGCGGCCGGCAGCGCCCAGGGGATCGCGGCCGCGGACCTGAACCGCGACGGCATCCCGGACCTCGCCACCGGGAACTTCCACGAGAACGCCGCGTCGGTCCTGGTGAACCAGACCGTGCCCGGGAGCGCCGCGACCAGCCTGGCGCCCAAGGTGGACGTGTCCTCCGGCATCGGCCCCACGGCGGTCCTGTTCGCCGACTTCAACGGCGACGGCAAGCCAGACATGATCGTCTTGAACCGGACGTCCAACACCGTGTCGGTGTACCTGAACGCCCGGTGACCGGGGCTTGCACCACGGTCGAGGGGACAACGCCCCTATCCAGCGGACGCGGCTGGTGCCGTTCTCAGCGGGCCAGAACCGAGATGAGCTTCACGAGGCACCCGGCGACGACGATCCCCCAGAGCAACGGCTGCGGGTGCGACGTCTCGCCCTCCTTGCGGAACAGCCGGGTGAACCGCTCGCCCAGCAGGCCGCCCAGGGTGATGAACAGGAGTCCCGGCACCACCGACTGATCGAGGCACCGGAGGAACGAGAACGGCCAGCAGGGCCGGAGCACACGGTAGAGCAGCCAGAGGGAGGAGAGGAGGGCGCCGGCCACGGCGGCGACCCCGGCGCCCCGGCGGCCGAAAGGCACCGCCGCCAGGAAGCCGGTCAGCAGCAGCACGCCGTAGAACGAGGCAGCGCCGAAGGGCAAGTACGGGTACGAACCGAGCCGGGCCGGGATGTCGTGGACCAGGAAGTACGCTACCGACGCCAGGGCGCCCTCGTAGAGCAGCCGGAACCTCAGGCCCCGGTCGAAGGCGTACAGGATCGTCAGGCCGGTCCACCAGAGCGGGAGGATCAGCAGCGTCAGGACGCTGCGGCCGAACCCCCCGGGATAGAACAGCTTCCACCCGAGGACCAGCCCGGTCCACCACAGGACCAGGACCGTGAGGGAGATGGACAGCCACAGGGTTCGTCGCTCCAGGACGCTGCCGGACGGGGTCGTGCCGTTCATTCGGATCGCCTCCTCAACATGTAATGTGTAGGCGCGGCCGGGGGCGGCGGCCAGGTCTTCGAGCGAAACCGTGCGATCGGAGCCCTGAATGACACGTCGTGGTGCTAATCCCCGCCGGGGTTCTCTCCGACATGAAGGCATGAGCGCGCCCTGCTGGGCCGCGGTCGGGAGAATCATGCTGAAGAGACTGGTCGGCACCTCGATCCTGGTCGTCGTCCTGTGCGCCCCGGGCCTGGCCAGACCGCGCGGCGGCGACCTGAGGCTCGCGGACGTGCCAGGGGACCACTGGGCGGTGGACCACATCCGCCGGGTCACCGCCGCGGGGCTCATGCAGACCTACGACGGCAAGTTCCTGGGCAACACCTCTTTGACCCGCTACCAGACCGCCCAGATGCTCTCCCGGCTCATGGACCGGATGGGGAACCAGCCGATCGACCGCAACACCGGCGGCCCGTCGAGCGAGATCACGATCCAGCTGGCCGACGAGGTCGCCAGCCTCAACGTGGCCCACTCCAACCTGGAGGAGAAGGTCGTGCAGCTCCGCCACGACCTGGAGGCTGTCCGGGAGGGGAACGGCGGAGGCGGCCACCACGGCGGACCGCCGCCGCCCCGGATCACCCCCGACGAATGGAACGAGCGGCTCCGCACCCAGGCCCCCGCGGCGTTCGCAGCGCTGCTGCTGTTCGCGTCGGCGGGCTTCGTGAAGACGTTCAAGTAGCCCTGCGACCGAGGGGCCGGTTCGCCTCGCGCGTCCAGAGAGCTCGTCTTTGGGCGTCGCGAGAATCTCTGGCCCCAAGATCCGGATCTGCTCCCCCTCCCCGCGGCTGCCGGGCCACGGCTCCAGCGCCACGCCACCGTTCGGTCCGATCGTGATCGCCCGGGCACATCGTGGTCGGGGCGGGTTCAGGCCACGAGGTCGGCGATGCGCACGGAGAAGCCCGGGAGCACGTCGCCACCTTCCAGGAGCTCGTCTTTCCCGAGCTGGAGCACCTCGCGCCCGGGCCGGTACACATGGGCCGTGCGGGAGCGGGGGTCGACGATCCACACGAGGCGCACACCCGCAGAAAGCCACTCCCGCGCCTTCTCGACGACCTCGCTCCATCGGTCCGAAGGCGAGACGACCTCGACCGCGAGGTCGGGTGCGATCGGCCAGAACCCATCCTCCGGGACATCGACAGGGATGCGAGCCGCCGCCACGAAGGCCACGTCCGGTGCTCGCACGGTGTCGGGGTCGCGCGATAGGATGAATCCGGTCTCGGCACCGCTCACCTCGCCCAGGTGGTTGGCAGCGACGTGGTTGCCGAGGACTCGGGCGATCTCCGCCGTGAGCTTGCCGTGCCTGCGCCCCGACGGAGACATCATCATCAGACTCCCTTTCACGAGCTCGCACCGCCCGACGTTGACGAGCTCGAGGAGCCGCTCGGCGGTGACCGGTTGCTCGCGCCTCGTCGCGACGGCATCCGACCGGGTTGACTTCATGGCCATGCTCCTCTCCGGGAAGCCTACACCTTCCGGCTCACCGGATCCACACAGGGGTCCATCATTCTGAAAGTCGAACCCACGCGGGCGGGGGGCTCCGGCTCTTTCCCTGGTCAGGGCCGCAGCAGGCTGCGGGTTTCGGGACAGGGTCTGGACCAAAGCCACCGGTGGAGCCCGATTTTCGTGCGACATTTTCGGCCGAACACCTCAACGATTTGTCACCGGCTGTCGATGCCCTGGATAAGCCTTGTCGCGGCGAGTGCTGTTCGTTCGACTCGGCCCCCAGCCACGGGGCGCGGGAATCGCCGCAGGGAAGGCCAGAGGAAGACACGTGGCCAGCTGGTCCAGGTCAGTGAACAAAGACCCAGCCGCCAACGGCGGCGTCGGCCCCACGAGCCGGGCGACGGTTCTCCGGCGCCGGCCCGGGAGAGCCGCGTGGATGGCGCTCGTCATCCTGCTCGCCTGGGCCGGCCCGGCGCTGGCGCAGACCACGGCCACCTTCGCCACCAGCCTCGACTCCGCCTTGATCCCGCTGGGCGGTCCGGTGATCGAGCCGGGGGACACGATCTACATCCACGTCGCCAACGGTCCCGTCAGCCTGTTCCCGTTCGACAACGCGATCACCGCCGACATCGTCACCTCCCGGGGCGACACCGAACGGATCTACCTGTTCGAGACCGACCAGGACTCCACGTACACCGGGTTCATCAAGACCAAGTTCGGCCCCAAGAACGGCCCACCGGTGATCTGGAACGGACAGCTCGAGGTCCGGGGCAACGACACCGTCACGGTCACCGTGCAGAACGCCCCCCAGATCACGGCGACGGTCTTGACGAACGGCACCGTGAAGCTCCTGGAGATCCGGGAGAACGCCGACAGCCTCAACATCCCGGTGAACCCGCTTCCCGAGGAGGCCGGGGAGCTCAAGCTGCTCACCGTGGGCAAGTCGTTTCTGATCCGGGTCGTCGACGACGACCGCAACCTGAACCCGGGCGTGGTGGACACGATCGCCCTGGTACCGCTCCAGGTCCAGATCGTGGGCGGCGTCGATCTGGAGATCCCCGGGACCGGTGGCGGCCTGCCGCTGTTGAGCGAGACCGGCCCGGACTCCGGCGTCTTCGAACTGGTCGTACCCACCCGGTACGCCCGGACCGTCACGCCGAACAACGGGATCCTGGAGATCGACGCGGGGGTCGACAGGATCATCGCCACCTACAACGACCTGTTCACCACCCACGGCATCCAGCCGCTGCCGGCCCTGGCCGACGTCCGCGGCGGCTACGACGGGACGATCCAGTACACGAGCCCGATCGCCCCTCCGATCCTGACCCCCGGGCCCGGGATGGACCTGAGGGTCCAGGTGGACGACCGGGACGACGCCGCGAACCAGCACGCCGGGCCGGGGAACGACACCGTCATGGTGACCCTGACCGCCTACAACGTGGGTCACACCGTGGCGCTGGACCGCGAGACGTTCGAGGTCAACGAGGACAACCTGGAGGCGCTGCCCCAGATCCTGTTCTTGCGGTCGATCCCGTTCCGGTTCATCCCGACCGGCTCGTACACGGTGCACAACGGCGTCCTCGAGGTGGCCCCGGGCCAGGAGATCTGGGTCACCTACAACGACGCCCTCCGGGCCACCGGCGAGCGGGACGTGCCGATCTCCACCACGGTCAACGTGTCGATCTCCACCGCCTGGGCCAACGTGGAGCCGACGATGAAGTGGTCCAACGACCTGTTCTGCGGCGACCGGCCCAACCCGCCCGGGGACGTCATCAAGCCGGGCGACACGGTGTACATGTGCGTCACCGACGTGAACTCCGACCTGTCGAGCGATGTGGACCGGGTCACGGTGACGCTCGTCACGCAACCGGACCTGTCCCCGGCCCCGGGGCCGAACGACCGGGAGGTCGTGGTGCTCACGGAGACCGGCCCGCACACCGGTATCTTCGCCGGGTGGATCGACTCCCGGTTCGGCGACCCGATCGTCCAGAGGAACGGCATGCTGGACGTGCGGGGCCGCGACACGCCCACCGCCCAGGTGACCGCCACCTACCTCCCGTTCTGGAGGCAGGGCGGTCCGATCTACCCGATCCAGGGCCTGCGGGTCCATATCGACGGGGCGGTCCGCATCGTCGCAAACGGCACGGCCCGCGGGTCCAACGCCGCCGGCCCGATCCGGGTCGCGGACAACGGCGGCGGCGAGGTCGGAACGATCGACCAGTTCACCGCCGGCGAGGGGCTGTTCCTCCAGCTGGTGGATGACGACGCCAACGTGAACCCCAACGCCGCCGACTCGATCGAGGTGACTCTCTCCAGCTTCTCCGGCGCCGATCCCCCGACCGGCCCGATCCAGTCCTCGGCTGCGAACCTGGTGGACCAGCTGAGGGTCAGGCTTTACGAGACCGGACCGAGCACCGGCATCTTCGTGGTCCAGCCGAACCTGCTGACCGACATCCAGCACGACCCGTTCAACTTCATCCCGACCAGGTACACCGCCGGAGCCGGCGACCTGACCAACAGCATCCTGGAGGTGCGCGCCGAGGGCCCGGTCGACCCGCCCGGTCCGTGGGAGCTCGCGAACCACCTGAACACCGTGGTGATCGAGTACCCCGACACGGAGCGCACGTACCCGACCCAGCCGGCGTGGCCCCGGGACTCGGTGTTCATCCGCAAGGGCCATCCGGACACCGCTCCCAACGTGGTCGACGCCGTGACCGGGGGCGACGTGCAGGGTGGCGACGACCTCAGGGTGACGGTCCAGAACGAGCCCGACGCGAGCTTCCACACCGGCCCGGGCAACGACACGCTCACCGTGACCGTGACCTCGTACGCCCCGGACTTCGCCACCGTGGTGGATGTCGAGCAGGTGGTGCTCCACGAGGACAACGGGACAACCGGGGACTTCGAGGGGCTGTTCCCCACGGCCTACGTGAACGGCCGCGCCCTGGACCCGACCCGCTCCCAGGGCAACGGCATCCTGGAGGTGCGGACCGGCGGCCGGATCGTGGCGGTCTACACCGACCCGCTGCGCTACGACGGCAGGCCGAACTTCCCGGTGGCGTCCGCGACGACCCCGGCCAACGGTCGGGCCGTGGTCACCCCGGCCGCCGCGGCGGTCCGCTTCGTGAGCTCCAACGACGCCACGACCACGAACACGACGCTGAACCCCACCGCGAAGGTGACCCTGACCCAGCCGGGCGACACGCTCTGGATCCGGGTCGACGACCAGGCCGCCCAGGCGGTGCCCAACAATCACACCAACGGCGTCACCGTGACCTTGCGGGTGCTGAACGGGGCCATCGTCGAGGACCAGGAGACTCTGTTCGTGGCGGAGACGCCGGTCAGGGTGTTCGAGCAGGCGCCCAACGAGATCCGGGGCGTCTACATGGGCCAGATCGACACCATCTGGGGCGACACCATCGGTACCGGAGACTTCCGTCGGGGCGACGGGACGCTCCAGGTGCGCGGCCGGAACATCGTGGAGGTCTCCTACTGGGACATCACGAACTCCGCCGTCCGGGCGGACGTGACCTACGTCCACGTCCTGGGCGAGGCGCAGTTCATGTCGAACGGCGGCACCCACGAGCAGCAGGGGAACAACGCCTTCAGGCTCGACGGACGGCTCCAGGCGATCAAGGTGTTGAACGAGACCAAGAGCGACCAGCTCACGGTCCGGGCCGGCGATCCGATCCGTCTGGTCGTCATCGACGACGACCGGAACGCGGACCCGGTGACGGCGGAGACGTTCACCGTGGTGGTCTCGTACCCGCCGCCGCCGGCGGTGCCGGTGGACCAGGAGACGGTGACCTTGAGGGAGACCGGGCCGGACACCGGCGTGTTCGTCCTCGACCCGACGCTCTACCCCGACGGGCTCCGCACCCAGCTCAACGCCGTGGCGACCGCCGGGGACAACATCGTCCAGGTACCCGCGGGAGGCCGGATCCACCTGAGGTACCCGGACACGACCGTGCCGTCGCCGGCGTACGGGCCCTCCATCACCGTGGACATCGAGGACGACATCAACGTGCAGCCTGCCGGGGAGGCGACGCTTCTGGTGAACGACCAGGCGACCCCGGACCTGGTGACGAACACCGTGATGGCCGGTCACAACCTGTTCATCAGGGTCACGGAGCCGGCCATCGCCGATCCTCATCAGGAGCCGAGGTTCGACCCCAACGTCCTCGACACGGTGACGGTGAACGTCACCTCCGGTTCCGTGATCGTGGGGCCCGGCGGCAGGACCGAGCGCGACGTCGAGGCGGTGGCGCTCCACGAGACCGGCCTGGACACGCGGGTGTTCGAGGGGTTCCTCCCCACGGTCCACAACCGGTACGCCACGCCGACCAACGGGGTGCTCGAGATCGCCGACACGGACGCGGCTCGACGGCCGATCGCCGTCACCTACGTCGACCCGCAACCGGTGCGGGCCGGCACCTTGATCGTGAACGACGGGACCTACACGGCCGCCACGTCCAACGTGCTGGTCATCACCTACAACCTGCTGACCCGCTTGGGCGCCGACGCCACCATCGGGATCGTGTCGACCTGGTGCACGAACGACGACGAGTTCATCCTGGGTGACACGCTCAGGGTCACGGTGTCCGACCCGGGGTTCGCCGGGATCGACGTCCCCACGGTCGGGGTCACGATCACGGCGCCGTCCGGAGACCAGGAGTACGTCATCCTGGGCCAGACCGCGGTGGGCAGCGGCTTCTTCGACACCGACGCGGCGCCGTCCCACCGGGTGCCCACGGCGTTCGACCAGTCGATCGTGAGGTTCGACGGCCTGGTCGAGATGGTGGGCGGGTGCACCTCCGACAACGCCCAGCTCAGGGGCGAGCCGCTGATCGCCACGTACGTGATCCCGCTGGACGCGTCGGGGCACGTCATGAGGCCGGTGTCGGCCACGATCCGCGGGTTCACCCGGGCCACCCTCAGGGCCGCCATCGACCGGCAGCGCCAGTCGCCGCCGACCCCGGCCCGGCCGAACCCGCTGCCGGAGCCGCAGCCGGTCTTCCCCGGGGAGCAGGCGCTGTTCACCAAGGACGATACCCTGACGGTGTTCAAGGCGTACGACCGGATCTGGATCAAGGTCGTCGATCCGGACATGAACTGCCCGCCGCGGTCGACCAACTCGCTGACCGTGACGTTGACCACGAACAACCTGGTGAACGGCATCACCCCCGGCGACTTCGAGGTGATCCGGCTGACCGAGCAGCCGCGGCTGAACGGCGAGACGGTCCGGGGCGTGTTCATCGGCTCCATCGGCACCGTGCCCGCCCCGGCCAACACCACCCCGGTGGGGCTCAGCGGCACCGTGGAGCTCGTGGGCCGCGACCTGGTGACCCTGACCTACCAGGACTTCAACACGAACGTGGCCAACACCTGCCTGATCTCGTCGATCAACACGTCCACCGAGACCAGGAACGACGGCCAGATCCAGATCGTCGACGGCCCCAACAGCTCCACGTCGGTCTCGATCATCTCGCTGACCCCGCTGCCGGGCCAGGCGACCGCCATGGTCTGGATCAGAATCGTGGACAAGGACCTCGACGGCGACAACCTCCCCGGCACGGACCAGGGCCCGGTGGTCACGATCACCACCGACGCCGGCGACAGCGAGACGGTGAACACGTTCGAGTCGGCCACGGTGCCCGGGGAGTTCCGGGGCCAGATCCCGATCGTGTACGGCCGCCCGCCGGTCAGCGGCAGCACCAGGATCGAGGTCACGGCGGGCGACAAGGTCACGGCCTGCTACACCGACGACTTCAACATCAACCCGGGCATCCCCACCCAGCGCTGCGCCTCCGCTTTCGTGGAGCGGTTCTACGGAGCGGTCCTCGAGGTGTTCGTGCCCAGGACCGGCCTGTACCATCCGCCCAACAGGCTGGAGGAGTTCATCATCCCGGAACGGCTCAGGGTCCGCGTCAGGGACCAGGACCAGAACCTGACCGCCGCCCGGGACGCCGTGCAGGTCACGTTCGCCACCAACAATCCGATCCGCCCTGACCAGGAGACGCTGATCCTCACCGAGAGCGGCAACGATACCGGGATGTTCGAGGGGGAGATCCCCACGGCGTTCCCGGACAACCTGAACTCGCCGGCCAACCTGGCGGCGCGGCAGAACAACGGGGTGCTGACCTGCGTCGGCGGGGACACCCTGACGATCACGTACGTCGATGCCCACGCTCCACCCTGACGCTGCCCAACGCGGCCCGGCTGACCCTGCCGGCCGGCGCGGTCCAGCTGAAGCAGATGATCACCTTCCAGCTCAAGTACCGCGCCCAGTACAGGGACGAGTACGACAAGGTGATCCCCACGCCGCTCAACCCGGGGGTGCAGCTGATCGGCGACTCCGGTCGGGTGGGCCTGTACGAGGTGAAGCCGTCGAACCTGGTGTTCAAGAAGCTGGCCACGTTCGAGATCCCGATCCCGGCCACGGCCACCATCCTGGGCGACGTGACGCCGCTGTCCGATGGCGACCGGCAGCGGCTCAGGCTGTTCTACTTCGACGGGTTCGACTGGCAGCCGTCGGCCGGCGAGTACTTCAGGGACTCCACCGGCAAGGAGTACATCCGGGCCGTGTCGAACCACCTGACCTGCTTCACCCTGGCGCTGGACAACCGGCCGCCGCCGCAGCTCATCGGCCCGTTGCTCTCGGCGATCGTGCTCGACAAGAACCCGTTCACGCCCAACAACGACGGCATCAACGACAACGTGATCCTCCAGTTCGGTCTGGGGCAGGCCGCCTCGGTGAGCGTGAAGGTGCTCGACGCCAACGGCGACCTGGTGCGGACGCTGCTGGACCGGGGCTCCATGCAGGCCGGGTTCAACACGCTCCAGTGGGACGGTCGGTACGCCTTCTCGACGAGGACCGTGCCGCAGGGGATCTACGTGGTCGTGGTGAAGGCCGAGACGCCCAGCGCCAAGGACACCCAGAGCATCGGCGTGGGGGTGATGAAGTGAGGCTCCTCGTCCTCGTGATCGGCCTCCTCGTCCTCGCCATGCCGACCCGGGCCGAGTTCAACGACATCGTCACCGGCGCCCGGCCGGCCGGCATGGGCGGGGCGTTCGTGGCCCTGGCCGACGACATCAACGCCCTGTACTGGAATCCTGCCGGGCTGACCCTCTCCCGGGCCCCTCAGATAGGCGCCATGAAGGCCGACGAGATGACGCCGACCCTGGGGCCGAAGTTCACCACGGACTTCTTCGGGCTGTCCAGCGGGAACGCGGGCTACGGCGCCCTGGGGATCGCGGTGCTCCGGCAGGGCCTGTCGGACATCCTGCAGGAGCGGACGCTGTCGCTCTCGTACGGCCTGGCGCTCAACCCGTTCACCAGGCTCGGGCTGAACCTCAAGACGATGGCGCTGATCACCAAGCCGGAGGGGCGCTACTTCCCGGACCCGGCGCTGACCGACAGCTCCACGCTGGGGTTCGACCTCGGCGGGCTCCACGTGGTGACGCCGGACCTGAGGTTCGGCTTCCTCGTGAGGAACCTGGCCGCCAGGCTGGGAACGGTCGAGCGCGAGGAGGTCCGCAGGACGTACCGCGTCGGCGCCGCGTACCGCCTGCACACGGAGCTGATCGACGAGGACTACCTCTGGATCACCCTCGACCTCTTCACCAAGGAAGACATCGACGACGAGGCCGGGCTGAAGATCCGGAACTCCTTCGGTTTCGAATGGCAGCTCACCCCCTGGATCGCGGTCCGGATGGGAGCGGACCGGGGTCGGCTCACGGCCGGCGCCGGCATCACCGCCCTGGGCCTCTCGATCGACTACGCGTTCGCCGAGGAGCAAGACGCCGTGGGGACGAGCCAGCGGATCTCGCTGACCTACCGGTTCGGCGGCGAGGTGCACACGGAGCGCAGGGAAGTGACGGTGCGGCACCGCCCGGAGCCGCCGTACACGCCGGCCCCCAGGTTCGAGAAGCCGCCCAAGTTCGAGAAGAAGCCTAAGCGGAAGCCCGAGGGCTAGGTCATAGGGCGCACAAGGCGGCGTCGAAGAGTCGAGAGTCCAAGGTCGAAGAGGACGGATTTTCAACCTCGATTCCCTCGCAAGAACCGCCCTTGGGCCTACTTCGGCGAAATCCGACCCGCATGGGGAGCCGGCTTCCAGGTGTGGGTTTCGCGCCGGCGGGGGTTTGCACGGGAGAATCAACCTTCTGTGGGCACGTGTTCTGCAGCTTCCTGGGACTGGTGCTCATGAAGGAGCTACAGCATCGGATGGAGGAACGTGGCTGGCACGCGGAGTGGGCCCAGGTCATGCAGGACCTGGACATGCTGTACGAGAACGAAGACTTTGTCGCTGGCCCTGATCCCCGCGAGCGCGGGGGAGCCCCCTGGCTTGTCCTCTTGCCGTTGGCAGTGCGCTAAGGAATGCCTCTCTCGATGACCGCTCCCCCGAGCCATCGGGGATCGACCCTGGAAAGGGAGCGATTGCCGTCGACGCTCCAGAGGCTCCCCCGCGTCCGCGGGGACAGATCCGGTGACGGGCACGAAAGGGCCGATGGCCACCCGGTTAGCGACTATGCCCGCGACCAAGCGTGGGTCTGCCCGCGACCGCCGGACGGTCAGAGGAGGAACGAGTCGAGCTCTGCGGTCAGTCCACCGATCGGGACGTGTCTCACCCGGGACCTCCCGACCAGAACCTGCTCTTCGGGGTCGGAACAGACCACCAGGAAGACCGAGGGCTCGTACGCCTCGATGAAACTCCGGGCGGAACGGCTGAGCGTCCCCCGCCGGGCGCTGGCCTTCACCTCGATGGCTGCCGTCGAGCCCCGGTGGTCCAGGACGAAGTCGACCTCTGCCCCGGCCTTGCTCCGCCAGTACCGGAGACTGTCCAGGATGGGATCCATGCGCTTGAGGAGTTCCGAGAAGACCAGGTTCTCCAGGAGCGGCCCCCGGTCGGGTCTCGTCTCCAGCGGAGCGAATCCTCCGAACAGCTGGTTCCGGATCCCGTTGTCCACGAAGTAGACCTTGGGGGCGCTGGTCAGCTCCGCTCTCTTCCCACCGACATAGGGGCGCAGGAGCCTGATGACATGGCTATCCTCGAGGATCTGCGCATAGTCCGCGACGGTGTCGTTGCTCACGGAGCACAGGGACGCCCATTCGGAGTTGTTGACCAGGTTACCGACCTGGCTCGCCATCAGCTGCATCAGCTTTCTGAACGCCCCGACGTTCCGGATCTTGAAGCGGTCCGACGCGTCCCTGAGAATCAGGGACTCCACGAGGCTCGCCAGCTCCCTGTCGGGATCCACCGCGGTCACGACGCCGGGGTAGGAGCCATGAATGGCGCTCCTTCGAACGAGGTCTCCCCACCCTTGCTCGCGGACGAGCGGGTTGTCTCCACAGCCGGACGGCGCGAGCTCCTCCAAGCTGAACGGGAGCAGGAGATGTCTCCGGGCCCTCCCGGCCAGCGACTCCCGGACCCTGGCCTCCAGGTCGAAGGAGGAGCTTCCCGTCGCGAAGAGGAAGAGTCCCGATCGTCGGTCGACGACCCCTTTGAGAAAGAGGCCCGCATCGGGAAGCCTCTGGATCTCCTCGAAGAAGAGCGCCCTCGCCGATGAGGCGAGCGCCTCGACTTCGGACAGGAATCCAGCAGGCGACCTGAGCCAATCCCTGATGCTGGGCTCTTCGCAATTCAGGTACAGGGCAGGGATGGACCGGTCAGCCAGGGTGCGCCAGATCAGCGTCGACTTGCCCGATTGCCGCGGCCCGACCACCAGAACGACCCTCTGATCCGGCTCGAGGCGCGTCCTCCTGGGGACATAGGAGGGCGGCAGGAAACGCCCGCGCCACTGCCCAGGGTCTTGCCCTCGAAGCCAGCCATTGTCCGCAAGGAGCACCTGTCTCGTCGTATGATCCATCCAGGAGAATTTAGCAGGGATAGCTTCTGCCGACAAGAGAATCCGGCCTTCCTTCAGATCGGCCGTCCTCACGCACCGGCCTGGCAAGGCGGATCATCCTGTCCACCCTGCCGTGGTCTCGACCGTTCGGTTCGAGCCGCCAGGTGCCGATATCAAATCATGGGACCGACCACGGGTTCCTGTGTGCTGTCTTTTCGTGGAGGCCCGAGGGCCGTCCCTCGCGGGCCGGCCCAAGTGGCCAGGAACGGAGAGAGCCCATGAAGAAGTGCAGCCGCTGCCAGGCCGAGAACTTCGAGGACCAGAAGTTCTGTAACCTCTGTGGGCGGGAGCTGACGCAGAGGATCTCTCTCGATCTCGTCGGTACGGACCCGACCTCCGGCAAGGGCGATCGCCCCCGGACGGCCGCGCCGGCCGCGGAGTCGCCGCCCCCGACCAAGTCTCCCGCCGAGAGGCTGGCCTACCAGCATTTTCTTCTGGCCAAGGAGGAGGTCAAGAGGAAGAACCTGGACGGAGCGGTCCGGGAGTTCCAGGCCGCGCTCGCCGCCTGCCCCGGAGATCCCATGATCGAGCGCCTTCTGCAGAAGCCCATGGACGCCAGGGACAAGGCCCGCGCCCAGGCCCAGGCAGCTCGCTCGGCCCGCGGCGGCGTTCAGGCGTCCAGGAGCGGGAGCGGCGCTCGACCGGCCGTGGGCGGCGGCCGGGCCGCGGCGGCGCTGGCAGAGGCGCCGGAGGCGGAGTGGGACCAGCCGCTTCCCGGTATCCCCTCCCGCGCCCGGGGTCAACCCCAACCCGCCAGGACGGCCCCCCGGGTCACGGCTCATGCCCATCACCACGAGCCCTCGACGCTCCACCGGAAGGGCCGGGCCGACCCGTCGGCTGGCGACGGGAGCGTCGAGGGCGACACCAGACCGACGGGACACACCGGGCGGTTCCTCGAGGTGTACAGCCGGACGCCCACCCTCTCCCCGGCGATGATGATGGACGGCCGGTCCGACGACGGCATCAAGGAGATAGCGGTCTCCGTCCTGATGCTGGCCGGTCTGGTGGCGTTCGGGTTCCTGCTGCTGTTGTAGCGGGCCGGCAAGACCGTCATCCGATCGCGGTTCACGCGGCGGCCTGCCGTCGCCGATCGTTCACCCGTCTGGAGGGGCTCGACCCGGACCCGGCGAGGCGCCGGGTCGTGGCGCGCCAGGATCCCCCACCTGTTTCGCGGAGTCGGGTTTGGGATCAGGCCTCGGCCTGGCTGCAGAGTCACCAGGGAGAAGGAAGAGGAGGGGATCCGGATTGAGGTCGCGCTCGGGGGCGCGACTCGGACCCGGCGAGGCGCCGGGTCGTGGCGGGCGTCGGCGCCGCGGGTGTATGCTGCCGGGGTGCGCGCCGCGCCTCTCATACTGGTACTGTTGCTGTCGAGCATGCCGGGACGGGCTGCCGGCCTGCCGCCCGCTTCGCTGGCCGCCCTTCACGAACCGGGGCGCGTCCGGCTGGTGCTCAAGGAGGCGCCGGCCACCGTGGTGATCGAGGCGCTCTCCCGCGCGGCCGGCCTCGATCTCGTGATGCCGGCGCTCCCGGGTCTCACGCTGACGGTCCACCTGCACTCCGCCTCCATCGCCGAGGCGTTGGCTGCGATCTCCGACGTGTCCGGCATCGAGACCGAGATCCGCGGCCGGATCCTCGTGGTGTTCGCCCCGGGGCGGCAGCCGACCACGACCAGGCTCTACACGACGGATCGGCTCACGCCGCGGGCGCTCTCGGACGCCCTGGAAGAGCGGGAGCGGCAGGCAGCGCCGCCGCCTTGACGGGCTCGGCTGGCGGTCCCCTCGGGCTCGCCGGCTTTGCACGGACCCGGCCGGAGGGGAAAAGGAGGGGATCCGGTTGGAATCGCGCTCGGAGGCGCGAACTGGATCCGGCGAGGCGCCGGATCTTTCGCAGGACATCGTTGTCGGTGCGGTGAACCACGTGCTATGATCCGCCTCCGCCAGAGCCGCGGGTGTTCCTGCTCTGGTGTCTTTCTCAACACGAAGGAGCTTCGCTTCATGATTCGCCTGTTCGCCTGGACGCTCGTCCTCCTGGTCGTCGCGCTGGTGCCGTCCCACGCCGTGGTCGGAGCCCCGAACACCACCCCCCCCCGAGATTCGGTGTCGAGTCAGCCCTACGAGGCGCCGTGGTTGCCCTACTTCGGCTCCAACAGCTGCGTGTACCTGGCGGTCCGCGACCCGAACGTGGAGGGTCCGCTCGTCCAGAAGGCGATGAACCCCGACAACCTCTCGAAAGCCGATGAGGTCGCGGCCAAGAAGCCCGAGTTCGAGGAGATCCACAAGCTGCTGAAGGAGTTCGTCGAGGAGGCGAAGAAGCAGAAGTTCATCGAGAAGAGCTTCACGGAGCTGTTCCCGACCGGCCTCGGGATGGCCGTGGGGCCCACCGGTTCCGCGCCGGATCTGGGCGCGCTCGTGGTCGTTCCGAAGACCGACAGGCTGATGAAGTTCTACGAGTTCGCCGTGGCCCACATGAAGAAGGTCAAGGGGGCCGACTCGCTGAAGGCGATCTCCGTGGAAGGGACCGGCGGGTACGTGCTGACCAAGCTGGACAAGATCAAGCCGGTGGTGCTGGTCGGCGACCGTGTCATCGGGTCGCCGCCGACGCGGCCATGTTCGCCATCGTGGAGCCGGCGCCGCTGTTCGACACGCTGACCAAGACGCTGCCCGACCCGGAGCAGCAGAAGAAGGCCGCCGAGGCCAAGAAGTCCCTGGAGTCGCTGGACTGCCTGGTGTTCCAGGTGTCGGCCAACCCGAAGATGACCCACTTCGACGGCGCCGCTGTCTTCACGCCGGGCTCCCCCGGATTCGCCAAGCTGCCCAAGATCTTCCCGGCCAAGTTCATCAAGGGAGCCGCGATCTGCCCGGCCGAGATGCCGGCCTTCGCGGGGCTCATCCGGCCGCCCGATCTGGCCGCCGCCATGGCCGATGCCCAGCGAGATGCCATGAACGCCCAGTTCCAGACGCTGAAGGGCATGCTCCAGGCACAGACCGGTCTGGCCTACGACACGGATGTGGCCCCGTGGTGGGGGGGAGAGCTCGACCTGATGCTGACCCTGCCGGAGCAGGGGATGCCGGAGCTGGCGATCCTGTTCGACAGCCTGGACAACAAGGCGTCCCAGGAGACCGTGGCCAAGATGGTGAAGCATCTCAAGTTCGCCCAGAACCGGGAGTTCGACGAGAAGAAGATCGGCAAGTACACGGTCTCCGTGGTGCGGCCGATGCCGCAACAGCAGCAGCAACTGCCGATCAACCCGAGCGTGTGCGCCCTGGACAGCTTCCTGGTCATCGGGACCGGCCCCTCCGTGGTGGAGACCATCGCCCAGGCAGACAAGAAGCTCGCGGAGAACCGCTCCTACAAGGCGCTGGAAGGGACCCACAACGTGGAGCGCATGGCGTTCTCCCTGTTCGTGAAGTCCGAGCTGTTCGTGAAGGCCAAGGCCATGGGGACCCAGCAGCCCGGCACTCCGGTGGACAACTCGGTCCAGCGGTTCGCCGACCAGGTCGAGTCGCTCCTCGTGGGCCTGGGCTCGCCCGACCAGGAGACCGTGCGGCTGTCGGTCATCTTCAACGCCAAGGGCGTCAAGTAGCTCTCGCCGACGGTTCGTGCCGCCCCCGGCCGGTCGGTTGCCTCGCCCTGGTCGTGTGAGCGAGATTCTTCGCGGAATCCTGGCTTTCGTGCTGCTGCCCACTTGTCATTTGGACGATCCTCTTGTTATATTTATGCGCTCCTTTTCCCTTGGAGAAGATCGGAGGCTCTTGGTGAGGCTGATCCTGGCTATCGCGCTCCTTGTTCTGTGGGGGATGGCAGCTGTGGCCGCACCCACCGCGATCACCGGCTACGAGATCGTGGCGGATCCGGCGCTGATCTCAGGCATCAAGCCGCTCAAGCCCAAGTTCGTCGCCAACGTGGGCAAGCCCTATTCGCGCACCCTGCTCCTGGAGGATGTCCGGCGGTTCCAGATGCTGGGCACCGTGGGCATGGTCAGGGCCGGCGAACAGTCGTTCAAGCAGGGCAAGAAGCTGCTCTACCGCGTGGAAGCCAACCCGGCCATCCGATCGATCACCCTCTCCGGGGTCAGCCTCTTCAAGCCCGAGGAGATCCTGAAGCGGTTCCAGACCAGGCCCCAGCAGATCCTCGACTACAATCGTCTTTTCGCCGACATCAACGCGATCCCCGACTACTACATGGAAAAGAAGGGGATCATGTACGCCGATGTCACGGACCTGAAGGACGTGGCGGTGCGAGACGGCCACGTGAAGATTCACGTCCGGGAGTTCAAGATGGGGGATCTCGTCGTCAAGGGGGTCAAGGGACCGGAGGCGGACCTGATCCGGAAGTCGTTCAAGGTCAAGAAGGGTTCCGTGATCAACCGGGCCACCCTGCTGGCGTCGCTTCACGACATCTTCCAGCTGTCCACCGTCAAAGATCTGGACTGGTACCCCCGCTTCGACAGGGAGCGGGCCACGGTCTCGATGATCCTCCAGGTCACCCCGGTGGACGAGTCGCTACCGCCCAAGGGGCGCTCGCGCGCGGACTGACCGCCCGGAGAGCGTCGTTCCCCTGTGGTCGGGTGCCACGAAGGCTCCGATGGTCAAACTCTCTACCCGGTCGTCGAGGGGTGGCCCCCCCGCCCGGGCCGGAAAAACAGAGGCCAGCCCCTCACGGGCTGGCCTTTCGACGTCGGCGCCGGCGCCTTCGAGACTTCCGGGGCTACCAGCGGATCGCCGTGACCATGACGGCAGGATAGTGCTCGGGTTGCGGCTGGTACTGGATCGCCATGCCACCGGTCTGGTTCGCCAGGCTCGTCTGGCGCTCGAACCGGGCTGTCTTGAGCCGCTCGAACTCGACCCGAAGCGACTGGGTCTGTTCATCCAGGGCGTTCACCTTGATCTGATTCCACAACTTGGCCGTCGCTGCGACCTCGGTGGGAAACTCCTCAGTGTACGCCTTGGGGGAGTAGCCTGGCGGGGCGACCTTGAGCTCGTAGGTCGCGTCCTGAGCCCACACCGGACACAGAAGTGTGAGCAAGAGGACCCCACACAAGAAAGGAGATCTTGGCACACGTCACCTCCTAGGCGCTAGAATGCCGAGGGTCTTCGCACTGCGAACCTCCCCCCAATGATCCTTCTACGTAGCTCCGGCCAGTAGGTTGCCCGAAAGACGAAGAAAGGCTAATAGATTTCGCAGCCGCCCCCCGCGGGGCCGGGCCGGCGGAAGTGAGGAGTTCTGAATGCTGGATCGCTTCTCGTGGGGCCGCAAGCTGGCCCAGGTCTCCAGGCTGTTCTTCTTCAAGCACGATGTGCTCCGATCGGGCACTCTCAGGGGGGACCCCAAGACGATCATGCGGTTGTACGACTTCTTCGCGCCGGTCTACGATCTCCTGTTCCCGCGCATCCAGACGTACACCGCCACGGCGAACCACATCGTCACGACCCTGGTCCAGCCGGGCGACCAGATTCTGGACCTCGGCGCCGGCACGGGGCTGTTGACCGTCAAGATGGCGGTGAAGGCCTCTCACGTGGTGGCCATGGACCTTCACCAGGCCATGTTGAGGCGGGCACGGGACAAGGCGCTCGAGCTCGGGCTCGACGGCAGGGTCAACTACAGCCAGGGAAACGCCACGGTCCTGCCGTTCAGGGACGCGGTGTTCAACCTGGTGACCTCCAGCTTCATGGAGGTCTACCTCACGGTCCCCGAGAAGACCCAGATGCTCGAGGAGATCCACCGCGTGCTGGCCCCGGGTGGGCGTCTCATCTTCATGACCGGCAACGGAGAGGTGTCGAACCGGTACATCAAACGTCACCAGTGGACCCGGATCCTCGAGCGGAGCCTGTTCACCGATATCGAATTCACCGACCACTATGACGTCTTCCGGGTGATCTTCGCCCGGAAGGCCGGCCGTGGTAACGTTCTGGAACCGAGCTTGAACCGCTCCTCGAGAGACGAGAGGGAGGGCGCATGAGCTGGCTGGACAAGCTGAGCGAAGTCGACAAGAAGAGACTCCAGGGTGAGGATCTCCTCGCCGCCGGGGCTTTCGAACAGGCCAAGACGCTGCTGGAGCAGGCCAACGAGATCCTCGAGTCGTTCTACCAGGCCCACCATCAGGTGCTGCAGCGGGACCTGGAGACCGCCTGCGCCAAGATCGTCGAGAAGAACATGCAGCTCGGCGATGCTCACCTGGCCGAGGGCAACCTGGAGATGGCCAGGGAGTGCTACCAGATCTGTCTGGACCTGACCCGATCGCCCCGCGAGAGGGACGAGATCCTGATCAAGCTGGGTCAGATCGACCAGAAGGAGGTGCCCAGCGAGAACCTGGAGAAGCTGGGCCAGAAGGTCGCCGACAACCCCGTGTCGCCGGAGGCCCTCTACGATTTCGCCACCGAGCTCGCCATGGAGGGCTATCTCAACGAGGCGATCCGGTACCTCGAGAAGCTCGCCACGCTGGTCCCGGATGACGGGGACGTCTACTACAGGCTCGGCAACGCGCTCCTGGACACCAAGCGTCTCGACGAGGCCCGGGCCGCCTACGAGAAGGCGCTCGATCTGAAGTACGAAGACCAGGCCGAGATCTTCTACAGGCTGGGCTGCGTGGAGCTGGAGGGGCCGGCCAACTACCTGGAGGCCAAGAAGCACTTCAAGAAGGGCCTGGAGATCCGCTCCGATCACGTCGAATGTCTCAAGCGCCTGGCCCGTCTGTACGTTCTGGAAGACGATCTGCATGGAGCGGTCGAGCACCTCGAAGCGGCGGCGAAGATCGATGTCGAGGATCCTTCCGTCTTCGTGGCGCTGGGCGACCTGTACGCCCGGATGGGCCGACTGGAGAAGGCGCGGGAGAACTGGTCCAGGGCGATCGAGATCGCCCCGGACAGCGAGGACGCTGAGGACGCCCAGGAGAAGCTGGACGCCGCCCAGCTCGAGGAGGAAGCCCGGCGTGAAAGAGGGGAGGAGTGAGCGTCCTGCGGGGCGGGGGACCGGAGTCCCGTGATCCTGGATGAGATCCTCGCCTCGACGAGGCGAGACATCAGAGAGAGGAGCCGGCGGCGTCCGCTGGAGAGCGGGCCGGTCCGACAGCCCCGCAACGCTCTGCGGGCGGCACTGTCCCGCCCGGGGGTGGGGCTGATCTGCGAGATCAAGAAGGCCTCTCCGTCGAGCGGACCGATCGCCCCGGCCCTCGACGTCGCGGCCCGGGCGCGGGAGTACGCCGAGGCGGGGGCCCGGGCGATCTCGGTCCTGACGGAGCCGCACTACTTCTCGGGGTCGCTGGCCGATCTCGAGACGGCCGGGCAGGCCGTCCAGATCCCTCTTCTCAGAAAGGACTTCATCCTGTGCGAGTACCAGGTCTACGAGACGGCGCTCTCGTCGGCGGCGGCCCTGCTCCTCATCGTGGCCGCCCTGGACTCGAGCACCCTGTCCCGGCTTCTGACCCTCGCCGATCAGCTGGGCCTCGACTGCCTGGTGGAGGTGCACACCGACCGTGAGCTCGATGTGGCCCTCGAGTGCGGCAGCACCCTCATCGGGGTCAACAACCGGGACCTGTCGACCTTGAAGGTGGATCTCGCCGTCTCGGAGCGATTGATCCCGTCGATACGCCCGCCCCGGATCGCCGTGGCCGAATCGGGCTTCTCCACCCCGGGTCAGATCGCTCGATTGGCCGATCTGGGCGCCTCCGCCTTCCTCGTGGGAGGGGCGCTCATGACCCACCGCAGTCCGGGCCAGAAGATCGCCGAGCTGATGAGCCTGGTGAGCCGGCGTTCCCAACCGACCGGGCCATCGTCTATACAATAGGAAACGTCCCGGTGGATCCACTTGCCGAACGGTCGGTCGACATGGTGACAGGGCGATCAGCGGGCTTTGGCTGGAACCTGCCCAGCCGGTTCCGCCGCGCTCCCGCGACCCCTCCGGAGGGGGAGAGAACCGTAACCATCGACCGGCCCCGCGGATCTTCTAGCGGTGAGTCGGCGGGGAGCCGAAGCCGTTCGCGCTGCCTTGAACGCCCGTCAGGCACGACGATCCATAGCGGGGGAGAACCCGGTCTTCACCCGGCAACGGCCGACTCGCGAGGTGAATCGCCATCTTCACGATCACGCCCGGAGGCGTCGACTCCCCCCCCTGGTCTCGACCGGAGACGCCCCCTATGACCAGCGGCACCACCGTCAAGCTGCAGCTGCCTCCGTCCCTGGTCGGCTCCTACGAGTTGACGCGAGAGCTGGCCGTGGGCGGCATGGGGGTCATCTACCTGGGCAGAGACCTGATCAACCAGAGGGACGTGGTCTTCAAGTTCATCGCCCCGGAACTGCTGGGAGACGACGAGACCCGGCAACGGTTCATCAACGAGGCCAAGCTGACGGCCCAGCTGAACCACCCCAACATCGTCCAGCTGTACGGGGCCGGCGAAGAGGCCGGTCTTCTGTACATCATCTACGAGTTCATCGACGGGCAGAACCTGAAGACGCTCCTGGAGAAGTACGGCATCTACCCCATAGGCAAGGCGCTGGACATCCTCATCAAGGTGGCCGACGGGCTGGCCTACGCTCACCAGCACAAGATCCTCCATCGGGACATCAAGCCCGAGAACATCCTGGTGAGCCCGCTGGGAGATTCCATCAAGATCGTCGATTTCGGGATCGCCAAGTCCATGGAAGACTCCCAGAAGCTCACCCAGACCGGCTTCATCATCGGGACCCCGGAGTACCTGTCGCCGGAGCAGGCGGTGGGCCACAAGGCCACGGTCCATTCGGACCAGTACGCCGTGGCGGTGCTGGCGTACGAGCTGTTGACAGGTCGGCTCCCCATCGAGGAGGTCAACACCGTCGACCTGTTCACGAAGAAGATACGGGGCGACTGTGTTCCGATCCGGGAGCGCCGCCCGGAGATCCCGGTGGAGCTCCAGAAGATCATCGATCGGGCCATGGCCACGGAGGCGCCGAAACGCTACCCCGCCATGTCCGATCTCTTGAACGATCTGAGGACGTTCGCCGGCAGGCGCACCGCCGGCGGCGGCGCCAGGGCCCCGGGCCCCCGCAGCGGAGTGGGTGAGCGAGAGCCCGGGGCGAGCGGCATCCGGGGCCGCCCCCTTGCCGCCGGGCCGGCTCCCCAGTCCACCACCGGCACATCCGCCGGCCTCCATCGCAAGGAGGAGCCGACGGTCCAGGTTCCTTCCCTCCGGGGAGGCTACTGGCGTGACCGGACCGATCGGTTCTGGCATTTCACCATGCGGATCCCCAGCGCCGTGGTCTACGGAGGGGTCATGGTGCCGCTGGTCATCGCCCTCTTGTGGGCGCTCGCCCCGTCCCGGAAGAAGGAGACCGGCCTGCCGCGCATGATCGGCACTCTGGCGGTGCTGCACAGCCTCGATGGCGTCACGTTCTCCTGGGACATCCAGATGCAGGGGGAGGCGCTGCTGATCGTGGAGCCGCCGGCGAGGACGTACCCCATGCGCCACGATGGCAAGCGGTACTCGGTTCACATGGCTCCGGCCTCCATCGAGGGAGCGGAGCGGATGAGCCTCGTGTTCAAGCAGGGATCGCGGGTCGAAGCGGAGATCAGGGGGATCCCGCTCCTGGGAGTCCACGTGGGCGTCGACGGTGTGACCGTGGACGTCCCCCCCACGGCGGCTCCGAAGCCGGTCCTGGTCTACTGGGGCAAGAACCGCGTGAAGAAGGGCCTGCCCTGCACGGTCAGCGACAAGGGGCCGGCCCACGTCAAGCTGCCGGTCGACCCGGCGGAGGAGCTCCACGTGGAGCTGGCCACCGGCACCGATCCCCCCCGGGAGCCGCTCAGTCTTCCCCAGAGGATCGAACCGCCTCAGGATTACCTGGAGCGGGTCAGCGACAAGCTGGATCGTCTGGGCGCCCTCAAGGTGTTCAGCACCCACGCTGCCGATGCGGATCGCGACTGGTTGAATCGTCGGGTCCGCGAGGTCGTGAAGGCCGTCTGGGACGAGCTGGGCGACCTGTTCAACGCGTTCGAGCCGTTCAAGGCCTACATCTCTTCTCCGGGGCTCGATCTGGCCTTGCGGCGATCGCTGTGCGAGAGGGTCCGGAGGCTGGAAGTGATGATGGAGATGGCCAAGAGAGCGTCGGAGGACCACCAGAGGACCCAGGCTGCCACGGATGTGGCGAGGCTGTTCGCTCTGCCGTGGCCGATCGGCTCCAGGTGGGACCTCGAGAAATCGCTCACCGGGGCCCGGCAGCCCCAGGAGTCCCAGGACAAGATCCTCCAGAGGGAGAGGCCGTTGAATCGCTTCAGATCGGAGAGCCTGGACAGGGCCGCGGCAAAGTCGGCGGTGATCCAGCTGAAGTGCCTGGTCTCCGGCGTGGGCACCTACCTGAAGATCTCGCTGAACGAGAAGCCGCTCACCTACGCCCTGGGGCCCGGCGAGCTCCCCAAGACGGTGCAGGCCCAGATGGGAACGATCTCGGTGACCATGGATGCGGCGTTGCTGAAGGACGGGGAGAACGTCGTGGAGCTGGAGCACTTCCCCGTGGCGGGCCTCGCCTGGAACAGCAAGGAGATCCTGGTGCTCGACCAGAAGCTCAAGCTGGTGGACTCCGGGGGGCGTTCCAGCGAGAAGAAGCTGCACTCCGAGCTGAAGTAGGGTCCGGCCGAGACCGGCTCGGCCAGACCTTTCGCGAATCGATCTCCTCAAGTCTGGCGGTGTCCCTGTCCGTGGGCCACGGTCCGCCGTTAGGATCCGCTCGGTCGCCCGCGACGACCGTCGCGATTCCGACCATCCAACCATCGAGGAGGATCCATGCGAGGTGCTCACCCTGTCCTTTCCGTGCTGGTCATGACGATGATGTGCGGCGTCCCCGGCCTCGCCGCCGGGGATGCGCCGGCCCCACCGGCGATGGCTCCCGTCAGGCCCGATCCTGCGGGTACGACCTACGTGGCGCTCACCCCGCGCGGCGGTCGATACCATCGACTCTCGTGCCGCTGGGTGAAGAAGGACGGCATCGTGGTGTCGCTCGACGTGGCGGTCGGGAAGGGGGTCCCCCCCTGCAAGAGCTGCCTGGCCAGGCCGCGAAGGCGTAGCGGGACCGGCCCGGCTGACGATCCCTCCGGGATCGCCGGCTTCGCCGGGACTCAGCCGGGAAGCGTTGAAGCCAGGGGGACCGTTGCTGCGCAGCGGCCCCCCTGGACCCCCCCGGGCCGTCCCTTCCGGCCCGGCCCGGGAGCGACGGACCGCGGCGGGCCAGGCGGGGCGATGCCTGCCGGAGGCCCAGCTGGTCTCGCCGCCCCCCGTCCGGGTCCCGGCGCAGCCGACAAGCCGTCGGTGGCCGCTCCGGCGGTGACGACGGGCGGCCCGACCGCGAGCGACGCTGCCGGTCCCGTGCAGGGCCGGGCCGGGCCGCGGGCGATCGGCCCGGCCGTCCCGCAGCGTTCAGACACCGGTCCGGGCGCTCCGGGACGGCGGCGGGTCCGGCCGTGCAGGCGCAGGGCGGGCCGGGCCGCCTCGGAGCTCAAGCCCTGGGAGCGCCGGCCCGACGGGGTATCGTCGGCTCTCTCCGGCGCCGGCTCGAACCAGACGAGCGAAGGGGCCAACTAGCACGACAACGGAAGATCCCGCCCTGTTGCGGCCCCCACCTGGCATGGAAGCGCTAGCTGCATCCCGACGTGGAGCCGCAGTTGAGGCATTTGTAGCACGCACCGTTGCGCACCATGATCGACCCGCAGACGTGGCAGGGCGGAGCGTCGGCCTGGGTGAGGAAGACCTGGCGCTCCCGGCCTTCCTGGGCGTTCCTGGACGCATCGACGGCCGGCGCGGCAGCGGTGGACGCCTGGGTCTCCCCGTCTTCCCGGGACTCCGGCATGAACTTGAGCGCCAGCCAGCGGAATATGTAGTCGACCAGCGACTTGGCGATCGGGATCTGGACGTTGTTCGTGTAGCCCGACGGTTCGAACCGGGTGTGGCTGAACTTGTTGACGAGCACCCCCAGAGGCACGCCGTACTGGAGCGCGATGCTGGTCTCCTCCGCGACGACGTGCATCAGCCCCGAAACGACCGATCCTTCCTTGGCCATGGTGATGAACATCTCGCCGGGGGTCTCGTCGTCGTACATCCCCACGGTGAGGTACCCCTCGTGGCCCCCCACGGAGAACTTGTGAGTGATGGACCGTCTCTCGTCAGGGAGCCGCCGTCGGCCGGGCTTCGACTCCTTCTTGCCCTGACCTGGGCTCATCGTGGTGGAGACCGGCTGGATCCTCTTGGAACCGTCCCTGTAGACCGCCAGCGCCTTGAGCCCCATCTTCCAGGCATCGACGAACGCCTTGGTGATGTCGTCCACCGTGGCCTCCGGCGGGCAGTTCACGGTCTTGGAGATGGCTCCCGAGAGGAACGGCTGGACGGCGGCCATCATCCTGAGGTGGCCCATCCAGTGGATGGACCGGGAGCCGTTGGCAGGCCTGAACGCGCAGTCGAAGACGGCCAGATGGTCGACCTCGAGATTCGGAGCGCCCTCGATCGTGCCGTTCTCATCGATGGAGTTCACGATCTCCGTGACCTGCTCGGGCGGGTAGCCCAGCCGCGCCAGAGCTTCCGGAACGGTCTGGTTCACGATCTTCATGCATCCGTCGCCGGCCAGCTTCTTGAACTTCACCAGGGCGATGTCGGGCTCCACGCCAGTCGTGTCGCAGTCCATCATGAACCCGATGGTCCCGGTCGGGGCCAGAACGCTCACCTGGGCGTTCCGGTAGCCGAACCGCTCGCCCAGCTCCACCGCCTCGTCCCAGGACCTCCGGGCCGCCGACAGCAGGTCCGGCGGCACGATGCTCCTGGAGACCTCGCCGAGCGCCTTGCGATGCTTGCGGATCACCTTCAGCATCGGCTCCCGGTTCTTCTGGAACCCCACGAACGAGCCGCGGGCCGACGCCAGGGTCGCGCTGGCCCGATACGCTTCCCCGCTCATCAGAGCCGTGATCGCCGCCGCGTAGGCTCGCCCCTCGTCAGAGTCGTAGGGCAAGCCCCGGGCCATCAGGAGCGCGCCCAGGTTGGCGTAGCCCAGCCCGAGCGGCCTGAAATCCTGGCTGTTCCTGGTGATCGCCGGCGTGGGGTAGCTCGAGGAGTCCACCAGGATGTCCTGGGCCGTGATCATGATCTGGACGGCGCGCCGGAAGCCTTCGACGTCGAACTCGCCGGTGCTGTCCCGGAACTTCATCAGGTTGATCGATGCCAGGTTGCACGCCGAGTCGTCGAGGAACATGTACTCGCTGCACGGGTTCGAGGCGTTGATCCGGCCTGCGGCGGGGCAGGTGTGCCAGTCGTTGATGGTGCCGTCGAACTGCATGCCCGGATCGCCGCAGACGTGGGTCGCCTCGGCCACCATCCGCATCAGGTCTCGCGCCCGGTAGCTGTCCATCACCTCGCCGGTGGTGATCGCCCTGGTCTTCCATTCCTTGTCATCGATGACGGCGCGCATGAAATCGTCGGAGACCCTGACGGAGTTGTTGGAGTTCTGGAAGAAGACCGACCGGTACGCTTCCCCGTTGAAGGTGGGATCGTACCCGGCTTCGATCAGCGCCCACGCCTTCTTCTCTTCGGTCTCCTTGCAGCGTACGAACTCCACGATGTCGGGATGGTCCGCGTTGAGGATGACCATCTTGGCGGCCCGTCGCGTGCGGCCGCCGGACTTGATGACCCCGGCGAAGGCGTCGTAACCCTTCATGAACGAAACCGGACCGGAGGCTTGCCCGCCGGTGCTGAGCCGCTCCTTGGACGAACGGATCGGGGAGAGGTTGGTTCCCGTGCCGGAGCCGTACTTGAAGAGCATTCCCTCGGCCTTGGCCAGATCGAGGATCGAGTCCATCGTGTCCTTCACGGAGTTGATGAAGCAGGCCGAGGTCTGGGGCCGCTCCTCGATGCCCAGGTTGAACCAGACCGGGCTGTTGAACGAGGCCCTCTGGTTCACCAGGAGGTAGGTCAGCTCCGATGCGAACGCGGCCTCGTCCTCGTCCGTTCCGAAGTACTGGCCCTGCCGGCCGGCCGAGACGAGCCCCTTGACGACGCGATCGATGAGCTGACGGACCGAGGACTCCCGGTTGGCCGCTCCGAGCTTCCCTCTGAAGTACTTCGACGCCACCACGTTGGTCGCCGTCACCGACCAGCCCTTGGGCACCTCGACTCCGGCCTGCTGGAACACGATCTCGCCCTTCTCGGTCTGGATGAGCGCTGTCCGGGCCTCCCACTCCAGCTCCTCGTAGGGGTCGATCTCCGGACGCGTGAAATGACGCTGAAACGTGAGACCGCGGATCTCCACCGGAGGCGGGGGCTCCGGCACCTCTGGCTTGCGGACGAGGGACAGGCGATCCTTGGTCATCAGGGTCCTCCTGGGCAGGCTGCCTGCTACTGCATGATGGTGGAAGTCGGCGATCTGGCGGGGCCCCGACGTCGAGATGGCGACAAAAAACTCCGAGTTCAGGGATCATTTGTCGGATACTGCCGGGCGAGGGGTTCGACGAAAATATCACACGGGTCGCACCCTCGCAAGAGAGTTCTGGTTTTTTTCACAGAATGCCGATCTGGAGCGGATTCGCTCGACTCGTCCAGGCGTCGTTCCGGTTCGCTTTACACGTCACCACGGTCGGATTAATAGCTGAGGTGCTGAGTGCCCTCATCGCGGCGCTTTGGGCGTGGGTTGACGAGCCGATCTCGATCTAATCCGGAGAACGCCCTCCGTCGATGCATGGAAGGAGGTGTGGGACACTACGGACCCATCCGTGGTCGTCGTCTTGTGGCGAGCTCGGCCGGGGAAGCGCCGGGCCGACGAGCCGCGGATAGGTTCGAAGGGGTTCGGGAGGTGAGGAGCCGTCTAGAGACCCATCTCTGGAGCAGCAGGGCGCTTTAGCTAGCAGCAGCAACAGTCGCAGAACTGGGGAAGGGGCAGGGCCAGCGAAGGGAAGACCGGAGTCCCGCGGGCAGGCGCAAGGGAACATGGAAACTTGCCGCCAGGACCCGGGAAAGAGGCCTTCCGGAACGCGACGCCTTGACTCCTCCTCAAGACGAAGGAGGGAGTCGCTTGAACCGCTTCGTTGTGTGGGGTACCGCGTTAGGAGTGTTGTTCAGTGGCCTTCCAGGCTATACCGCTGACGCGCCGAAGGCGGCGGACAAGGGGGCCACCGAGGCCGGCAAGGAAGCGCCTCGCAAGGCCAAGAAGGCTCGCAAGGCCAAGAGAATGAAGAAGGACGTCGGCCACGTCTCCGCGGAGAGGGCGAGCGGCCCGTTCGCCGACATCCCGAAGGGGCACTGGGCCTACGAGGCCGTGGCGAAAGCCGTGGAATCGGGGCTGCTCCAGGGTTACGAGAACAAGTACTACGGGAACCGCGCCATGACCCGGTACCAGATGGCCGTGGTGGTGGCCCGGATGCTCGAGAAGTTGGCCGTGCTGAGGTCCAACGGCCGGATGTTCACGGCGCAGGACATCGCGAACCTCGAGGCGCTGACCATCGAGTTCGCCGATGAGCTCGCGCTGTTGAACGTCAAGGTGTCGACCTTGGAGGAGCAGACGGCGGTCCTGAGGAAGGACGTCGACCAGCTGAAGTACGAGCTGGGCACCGGCGGGCCCAGGAGCCCGATCACCGGCCTGATCGCGGCCCGCGCCGTGGTCACCTCCAGCGGCAACCCGGGTTACGGCCAGCTGGCCCCGGCCAACACCCCTCGATCCGCCGCCACCCCCAGCATGCTCCGCTACCGGGGCGACCCCTCCGGCCCGGGCGACATCTTCGCCAACGGCGGTGGCATCGCTGGCAATCCGTGGCAGTTCTCCAACAGGTTCTTCATGACGGTCTCGCAGCTGTCGCTGAACCTGGACCGCCAGATCGCCAAGGATGTGGAACTGCACACCCAGATCGACGTCAACGCCGAGGCTGCGGACCGGGCGTACGGCGTTCCGGCCAACGGCCCCCAGATGACGTTCGACCCGATCTACGGCACTGCGGCTAGACTGCAGGACACGCCGTTCAGCTTGAACGGCCCGTTCTACCAGGGCAGCGGTCGAGGAGCCAGCTTCTTCGGCAGCCCGATCCAGGTCAACGAAGCGTACGTCCAGTTCAACGGCTGGGTCGGCGACGCCGACGCCAAGCTCGGCGTCTTCGCCACTCCGTTCAACGTTGAAGTGAACGGCCCCTCGAGGACCTACAACTGGACGCTCACCCCGTCGGTGGCGAACAGCTTCTGGGAAGGCCTGCGGATGACCGGGGTGGAAGTCCGCCAGGGCCGGAAGGAAGACTACTGGCTGTGGAACCTCGGCGTGTTCTCGAACCTCGACATGCCCAACGGCGCTGCCGGTGCCACCCTGCTGTCCGGCACCCAGGCCGCCTCTGGCGCCGGCCCGCTGGATCCGTTCGGCAACCTGGCCGGCACCCGGTTCCCGACCCCCCGCGCCGGTGTGATGACCGACGCTCCGCGGGGCATCAACGGTGAGACCGAGCAGGACAACGTGGGCTACTACGCCCGGGTCGGTGGCCAGGAGAAGGACAACCTGGGCTTCGGCTGGCAGCTCGGCTACGTCAACAACGGCGGGGAGATCCGGCCGTCCAGCTCTGGCCGGGGCACCTGGTCCGAGTGGGACGCCTATCAGATCGCCCTGGACTACAAGTGGCACGAGTGGATGATCCTCTCCCAGTACTACGGTGGCCGGACCAAGAACCTGTCGGTCGTCGATCTGACCAGCGGGATCGCCGGGTTCGACTACCGCCGATCGTTCGCCGTCGCCGGTTTCCTGGGAACGCCGTTCCCGAACGCGACCCGCGCCGACACCACGTCGGATTCGGTGATGGGCCTGGTCTCCTACGCCTGGTCCAAGCAGTCGTCGCTGACCCTGAGGTACGAGAACGCCGTGGATCAGACCGGCAACGCGATGATCGGCGGCTCGTTCTGGACTTTCGGTTACAACCGGAAGGTCGGCGATCGCGGGATGCTGCAGGCGGAGTACATCACCGCGACCACCCGGACCCGAGCCGAGAACCTGAGCTACATCGGCACGGACATCGCCGACGACATCGCCCAGCTGAACTACAAGCTGCAGTTCTAGTGGCTTCGTAGCCGCGGCGACTCGATAGTCGAGAGCCGGCCCGTGGGGATCGCCCCGCAGGCCGGCTTCTTCCTTGTTCGACGTTTTCCAGGCGACCAGGATCCCCCGCCTGTTTCGCGGAGTCGGGCCTGTGATCAGGCCTCGGCCTGCCTACAGAGTCACCAAGGAAGCGGAGGGTGTTCATTTGAAGTCGCGCTCGGGGGCGCTGCTCTGGAGCCGGTTCTCGGAGCTTCCGGGCAGTCGGAGCGGCCGCATCCCGCTGCCAGAGCCGATCGTCATCGATCACACCCCACGGCGGCGCCGGTGCACGATGGCCTGTATTCCACTCATGAAGAGCATTTGGGCACGTGGCTGGAGCTCGCGGGAGAACCCCGGGCAGGCGGGCCGGGTCGTTCACCCATGGCGCTTCTCACTATATAGGGGCCGGTGGGGGATGGTAGCCCCCAGCGGGTCGATCGTCACCCCGCCGGGCATCGCCTTCGTCGCGGACTTCTTTTTTCTACCTCCATGGGCCAGGTCGCCACGAAATGCCGTTGGGAAGCCCATCTTCCCGACTCGAAAAAAAACTTGTGCCGGCACTAGACGATTTGCTATTCTCTTGCCGCTTCAACCAAACTGTGGGTCCTCTGACTGATTTTGTCCTCTGAAGACTCATCGCCGGAACGAAGCGGCAGCCGCACGCGGCACCCTCATCAAGGCAACTTGGAAACTTGCTGAGAAGAGCGTCGGCCATCCCGCCATCGAACCTCGGGCGATCGTTCAAGAGGCGACCCGGTCGGACGAGACCCGGGATGTGACCTTTCAGGAGGTTCACGTGCGACGCTTTTTCTTGACGATCCTGGCACTGATGGTCCTCGTCAGTGCGACCGCCGCTTTCGCCGACGCGTTCTCCAGGGCTGGGACAACAGGTTCCACGGCAACAAGGTGGTCAACCGCTACCAGATGGCAGTGGTCGTGGCCCGGATGCTCGACCGCGTTGGCGTCTTGAAGGCCAACGGCAAGGTCATCACGGCCCAGGACATCGCCAACCTGGAATCGCTGACCATCGAGTTCGCCGATGAGCTCGCGCTCTTGAACGTGAAGGTCAGCACCCTGGAAGACACCGTGGCCGGTCTGAAGAAAGATGTCGACCTGATCAAGGCCGACCTCCGTGGCGTCGGCGCCCGCGCCGGCATCACCGGGACCATGCAGGCCCGCTTCGTGTTCACCTCCGACGGCTCCAACGGCTGGGCGCCCGGCAACTTCGTGACCGGCCAGGTTCCGAACGCCGCCGCGTCGACCGCCATCGGCCGCTACAAGGGTGGCTCCACCGGGCTGGCCGTCAACAACGCCTTCCTGGCCAACAGCGTGACCAACCCGTACCGGTTCGACAGCCGCCAGTTCTTCTCGGTCTCCAACTTCGCGGTCAACATCGACCGCGAGTTCGACCCGAAGTTCCACTTCCACGCGCAGGTGGACATCAACGCGGAAGGCGCCTGGGATCAGATGGGCGCCCGGTCGGTCTTCGGTGGCTTCTCCCCGACCTGGGCCGGCTCGACCTTCGCGATCGGTGGCAATCCTCTCTCCGGCCGTGGCGAGAACTTCGCGTTCGCCAACGGGTCGGTGCTCGATGCCCTCGTGAACGAAGTGTACGTGGTGTGGGACGACTGGTTCACCGACGGCGTGTCTGGCCGGCTGGGTATCTGGGCGCTCCCGATGAACACTGAAGTGAACGGCCCGAGCCGCTCCTACCAGTGGACGATCACCCCGTCGATCGCGAACAGCAAGTGGGAAAGCCTGAGGCCGGTCGGTCTGGACATCTTCCAGCACAACGACAAGGAAAGCCTGGTGTTCTACGTCGGATTCTTCACCCCCGGCGACACGACCCAGATGATCCACCGGTCCGGTACCCTCCTCTCCGCCCCGACCGGGTTCACCGCGGTGCCGGTCACCACGAACCTGGCCACCAACGTCTTCGGCACGCAGGTCGACCCCACCGTGAATCCTGGTGGAGCCGCCTGGGGTCTTGGCCGGTTCCCGACCCCGCTGGCCTACGCGGCGATGACCGACGCGGCTCGCGGCGTTCAGGGCCAGACGCTGGCCTCCGACGACATCGGGTTCTACTTCCAGATCGGGACGCACCCGACCAACAAGGGCCACGAAGGTCTGACCTGGCACGTCGCCTACTTCGATCGCAACGGCGATCTGCGGCCTGCCACCGACGACTTCATCAGCGCCACCGACTGGTACGCCTGGCAGCTCGCGGCCAACTACCAGTGGGAGAAGGTCATGCTGGGCATCCAGTACTTCGACGCGACCTCCAGGAACTACAACCTGGCGGATCCGGTCGTGGACTGGCGCCGGCAGAACACCACCCCGTTCCTGAACGTGGGCGGCCAGGACACCCAGTCCCGGTCGATCATGGCCATCGTGAACTGGGCGTTCTCCAAGCGTGGCAACGTGACGGTCCGCTACGAAGCCGCGGAAGACAAGACCGGCCTCGCGAAGCTCGAAGCCGATGTCTGGACGTTCGGTTTCAACTGGAAGACCAGCGACCACAGCCGGTTCCAGCTGGAGTGGATCGCCCCCACGACCAAGGCCACCTCCGAGAACGGCTGGCGGAACACCAGCGACATCAAGGACGACCTGGTCCAGCTGAACTACAAGCTCAACTGGTAAGGTCCCACCGTCCCGGGCCCTGACAGGGCCCGGCGGACATCGAACCCGGCCCGCGGTCTCCCGCTGGCCGGGTTTTCGTTTGTCCGCCGGGTGGTGGCGCACGACCGAACGACGCCTGCCGGTGGGCCCGGGAGCAGAAAAGACAGGCTGGGCGTTCCGGCCCCCTCGAATGTAGAAAAATCGGCCGCTCGACCACTGATTTGTCAGATTTTCCTCCGTGACCGCCGATAGATGGCCTAGGGAGAGCGTCCGTTCTCTCGGGTGGTCATCGGTGGACACGGCGTCGCGCACGGCCGAGCCGGCGAGTCACCGGGAGCGATCGAACAAGGAAACACGGCCACTTGTTCGTCAGGCTCGCGGGGCCTCGTCCCGGACCGGAACCGGACCGGGTCGTGTCCATCACCGGATGTTCGAGGAGGTCTGGACTTGAAGTGCACCGCTAGGTTACTCGTCGCGGCCCTCTTTCTGAGCTTGGTGCTCGGCGCGGAAGCCGCCCCGGCGAAGAAGAGCAAGAAGAAGAAGGCGCGACCTGCAGTTGCCTGCTCGAAGGTCAAGGCGGGCCCAAGCGGCCCGTTTGCCGACGTTCCTCCGGGCCACTGGGCCTACGAGGCGATCTCGAAGGCGGTTGGCGCCGGGATCCTCCAGGGCTGGGAGAACAAGTTCCACGGAAACAAGGTGGTCAACCGCTACCAGATGGCGGTGATCGTGGCCCGGATGGTCGACCGGATGGGCGTCTGGAAGGCGAACGGCCGGACGATCACCGCCGAGGACGTGGCCAACCTGGAATCCCTGGTCATCGAGTTCGCCGATGAGCTGGCCATGCTCAACGTGCGGATCAACAAGGCCGAGGACGCCATCGCCGGCATCAGGAAGGATCTCGATCTGATCAAGGCGGAGATGGCCAGCGGCGGGGTCAAGTCCGGCATCTCCGGAGTCCTCTCCACGAGGTTCGTCATGACCGGGAATGCCTCCCCGGGCTGGAACCCCGGCTCGTTCATCGGTAGCGCCACGATCCCCGACCCGGCCGCCACGCACCCGCTGGTGCGCTACAGGGGCGGATGTTCGTCGGGCATCGGAACAAGGGCCAATCCGCTGCGGTTCGACAGCCGGAACTTCTTCACCGCCTCCAACTTCTCGGTGTCCATCGACAGACACTACGATCCGCACCGCTACTTCCACGCGCAGGTCGATCTGAACTCCGAGGGCCTGCTGGAGGACTTCGCCGTGCAGGCCACGGCCGGCACTGGCCTGCCCACCGCGGGGCGTGGCGAGAACTTCGCCTCGTCGGCCAGTCAGCTCATGGTGAACGAGGCGTACGCGGTCTGGGAGGACTGGTTCAAGCCCCAGATCAACGGCCGGCTGGGCATCTTCGCCCTGCCGATGAACACGGAGGTGAACGGCCCCGGGCGGACCTACCTGTGGACGCTCACCCCGTCGATCGCCAACTCCAAGTGGGAATCGCTCAGGCCCGTCGGCCTGGACATCTTCCAGGACATCGACTGTGACGAGTTGACGTTCTACGTCGGCTTCTTCACCCCCGGCGAGACCGCGGGCGGCGTCCTCCGGTCGGGCACCCTCCTCTCGTCGCCGACCCCGTTCGGCGCCACTGCCCAGACCGACCTGAGCGTGAACCCTGCCGGTGCCGGGTTCGGAGCAGGACGGTTCCCGTCGCCGCTGTTCGGTCCGGCCATGACCGACGGTCCGCGGGGAGTCCAGGGGCAGAGCCTGTCGGCGACCGACATCGGGTTCTACGGCTGCATCGGGACCCGACCGACCAAGAAGGCCGACGGGATCCGATGGCACCTGGCCTACTTCGACAGGAACGGCGATCTGAGAGCCGGAACCAACGAGCACATCAGCCAGACCGACTGGTACGCCTGGCAGGCCTCCGCCAGCTATCAGTGGACCGAGTACCTGCTGCTGGCCCAGTACTACAACGGTATCTCGAAGAACTACAACACGGCGGACGGCATCATCGACGCCCGCCGTGGGATCACCACGCCGTTCGTGAACGTGGGCGCGCTGGATACGGACTCCGCGTCGTTCATGTTCCTGTTCAACTGGCAGTTCTGCCCCAAGGGGGCGACGACGGTGCGGTTCGAGAAGGCGTGGGACGAGACCGGACTGGCCAGGCTCGAAGCCGAGGTCCTGACGTTCGCCTTCAACTGGAAGGCGTCGGACCACAGCTGGCTGCAGGCGGAGTACATCACGGGGAACTCCCGAAGCCGCTCCGAGAATGGCTTCCGGAACACCCAGGACATCGAGGACGACATGTTCCAGGTCAACTACAAGTTGAACTGGTAGCGGCTCGACAAGGCGCTGCCTCAAGAGCGCCCGGTCCGCGGCCCTCGGGTCGCTGGCCGGGCGCTCCGGTTTCGTGGGCGGCCATCGGACCACCGCCATGACGCGGCCGGGCCCACATTATGTGGAACATCCGGCACTTTGCCAGGTCCTTTTACAGAGGGTTCTTGTGCCTGCCCAGAGGTCAGAAACCCTGATCTGAAGCGGGTTTTGCGGCCTTGACAACCCCGAGGGTCGATGATATAGTCATAGATGGCGGTTCAGTGGCTTCCCATCAGGTTTTCCGCGGGTTCCTTGGGACCCGGAGACTCCCCCCCGATCCCCTCCCAGGTCCCGCGAGAAGACGCACGGTCGGTCTGACCACGACCGGTCACCCCTAAGGAGACAGATGACCACTACCCAGAGAATTGCCAAGATGAAGCTGGGGGAGGCGCTCATCGCCAACGGCTTCATCAACCAGGAGCAGCTCAAGGAGGCCATCGCACGCCAGAAGCAGACCGGCAAGCGACTCGGACAGATCCTCATCGAGATGAGGGTCGTGACCGAGCGGGACATCACAGAAGTCCTGTCCAAGCAGCTCAACGTCCCGTTCATCGACCTGTCGAACTACATCATCGACCCGGCGATCGCCAAGCTGGTGCCGGAGCACATCGCCCAGCGACACCAGCTGATCCCGATCAACAAGGTGGGCAACAAGCTCACCGTGGCGATGGTGGACCCGCTGAACGTCCTGGCCGTGGACGACATCCAGCTCATGACGGGGCTTCAGGTGAAGGCGGTGGTGGCCACCCCGTCTGACGTGCAGAAGGCCCTGCAAGACACCTACGGCGCCCATTCCCAGCTCGACAAGGTGTTCGACGACATCGCCGGGACCGACATCGCCAAGGAAGCTGCCAGCGCAGAGGACCTCGAGTCTTTCGGAGAGCTGGGCGAGAACGACGCTCCGATCATCCGGCTGGTGAACCTCATCATCACCCAGGCCGTCAATATCGGGGTTTCCGACATCCACATCGAACCCTACGAGAAGGAGCTGAGGGTCAGGTACCGCAAGGACGGAGTGCTCTACACGGAGATGACCCCTCCCAAGAAGGCCCAGGCAGCCATCACGAGCCGCGTGAAGATCATGTCCTCCCTGGACATCGCGGAGAAGCGGCTCCCCCAGGACGGTCGTATCAAGCTGAAGGTGAACAACCGCGGCATCGACCTCAGGGTATCGGTCCTGCCCACCGCCTGGGGCGAGAAGGTGGTCATGCGGATCCTCGACCAGGCGGGCCTCCGGGTGAACCTCGAGGACCTGGGGTTCGAGCCCGCCACGTACGAGCGGTTCAAGGACGGCATCAAGACCCCGTACGGCATCATCCTGGTGACCGGACCCACCGGATCGGGCAAGACCACCACGCTCTACTCCGCCCTCACGACGCTCAACGAGATCAGGGTGAACATCCTGACCGCAGAAGACCCGATCGAGTACCAGCTCCACGGAGTCAACCAGGTGCAGTGCAAGCCGGAGATCGGGCTCACGTTCGCGGCGGCGCTCCGGTCTTTCCTGCGGCAAGACCCGGACATCATCATGGTGGGAGAGATCCGCGACTACTAGACCGCGGAGATCGCCATCAAGGCCTCCATGACCGGCCACCTGGTGCTGTCGACGCTCCACACGAACGACGCGCCCTCCACGGTGGGCCGGTTGCTGGACATGGGCGTCGAGGCTTTCATGGTCACCTCCTCGGTCATCTTGATCCAGGCCCAGCGGCTGGTCCGCACCTGCTGCAAGGACTGCAAGAAGGAGCTGAAGCCGAAGAAAGAGGTGGTGGACAGCCTCGGGATCAACACGGAGCTGCTGCGCCGCCTCGACCTCCCTCACATCGACGAGAAGAACCTCAAGTTCTTCAAGGGTGAAGGGTGCGACACCTGCAACCGCGACGGCTACAAGGGTCGCATGGGCGTGTACGAGGTCATGAAGATGTCCGAGAACGTCCGCCAGTGCATCTTGAAGGGCGGATCCACCACGGACGTCTTCCGCCTGGCCAAGTCGGAGGGGATGCTCACCCTGCGTGAGTCGGCCCTCCGGAAGGCGCTCCTGGGAGTCACCACCGTGGAAGAGGTGGTCCGGGTCACCGCCGCCGACCGGTAGAACCGGGGAGCGGACCGGCCATCCAGGATCCCGCACCCGTTTCGCAGGGCTTGGGCTGTGATCACCCTCTTGGCCGGATCGAGGCTCACGAAGGAAGTGGAGGGGATCCGGTTGGAGTCGCACTCGGGAGAGAGAAAGAGGAGAGGATCAGGTTGAAGGTCGCGCTCGGGGGCGCGACTCGGATCCGGCGAGACGCCGGATCTGGCAGAGCCGCCTTGTGCGAGCGCTCCTCGAACGGGTAGAATCTCTGAACCGGAGAGAGCGGGCATCGGCGGCCCAGGGAGACGGGCCGGGACCGGCTCGTGCCGTCCCGGGGCATCCCCCGCGCTCACCCTCCGGTATCTGGCTGGGCATCGCGGACCAGCGCCGGGTCTTCAGAGGAGTTTCCGCAGACAGCGTACCAACCACCAGCCGAGAGCAGGGAGAGACCAGGAATGTTCGTTCTGAACGATCTCCTCAATCTGGTAGTCGACAACGACGCATCGGACCTTCACCTGACCGTCGGGACGCCACCGATCATCCGCGTCGACGGAGACCTGATCCCGACCGACCTGGACGTTCTGACGCCCATGGACACGCGCAGCCTCATCTACAACATGCTCACCGCGGAGCAGCAGAAGGCGTTCGAGAAAGACCTCGAGCTGGACATCAGCTACTCCGTGCACGGGTTCGGTCGGTTCCGCGTGAACGTCTACAAGCAGCGCGGCTGCATCGCTGCCGCATTCCGGATCATTCCCTCGAAGATCCCGACCCTGGAGGAGCTGAAGCTCTCGCCGGTCATCCAGGAGTTCTCGAAGCTTCACAAGGGGCTGGTGTTGATCACGGGGCCCACCGGGTCCGGAAAGTCCACGACGCTGGCGGCCCTGATCGACCTGATCAACGAGACCCGTCGGTGCCACATCGTCACGATCGAGGACCCGATCGAGTACCTGCACTACCACAAGAAGTCGATCATCAATCAGCGGGAGCTCCACGTCGACACCCACTCGTTCCCCAACGCCTTGAAGCACGTCCTCAGAGAAGACCCCGACGTGATCCTGGTCGGTGAAATGCGAGACCTGGAGACGATCGAGACGGCGCTCACCCTGGCAGAGACCGGCCACCTCGTGTTCGGTACGCTGCACACCACCGATGCGGCCCAGACGATCAACCGCGTGGTGGACGTGTTCCCGCCCCACCAGCAAGGGCAGGTGAGAACGCAGCTGTCGTTCGTGCTGCGAGCCGTGGTGGCGCAGCAGCTTCTCCAGACCGCATCCGGCAAGGGCCGGGTCGTCTGCGAGGAGATCCTGATCGTCAATCCGGCGGTCCAGAACATCGTCCGGGAGCAGAAGATCCAGCAGCTGTACACGGTCATGCAGACCGGTCAGAGTCTGGGCATGAAGACGTTCGAACAGTCGCTCAGGGACCTCTACTCCAGGGGCGAGATCACCTACCAGGAGGCCATGGTTCACACGTCCAGACCGGATGAGCTGGCACGGATGCTGAAAGGTTAGCCCGGACAGGTTATCATTCAATTGATGGAACGGTTTGGCCCCCAGACCGGTCCCAGGCATACGACGCTCGATCAGGTAGCGGTTGTTGGCTCCATCTCGACGCTGTCGACTCCGGACGAGGTGACGGCGTTGCGTTGGCTCGTGGCCGATCTTGGCCGGGAGGCGTGATTCATGCCCACCTTTATGGTCAGATCCCGTAACTGGGAAGGCAAAGTCGTCACCAACGAGCTGGAGGGCGAGAGCAAAGACGTCGTCGTAGCCAAGCTTCGCGAGAAGGGCTTCTTCGTCACCTCCATCACCGAGAAGAAGGCCGGCAAGGGCCTGCCTTTCCTGGGCGGCGGCAGAGTCTCCTCCAAGGAGGTCGCCATCTTCGCCCAGATGTTCTCGGTGATGATCGGCTCCGGCGTGCCCCTGGTCCGATGTCTGTCGATTCTCCAGGTCCAGCTGGAGAACCCCGCCTTCGCCAAGATGGTCGGCCAGATCCGGACCGCCGTGGAAGAGGGGTCGACGTTCTCGGCTGCGCTGGGGAAGCATCCCAAGGCGTTCGACAACCTCTTCGTCAACCTGGTCAAGGCCGGAGAGGCCGGCGGTATCCTGGACAAGATCCTCCAGCGACTGGCCGGTTACCTGGAGAAGTCGGAGGAGCTCAAGGCCAAGGTGAAGGGCGCCCTGACCTACCCGGTGGTGGTCCTGGCGATCGCCGCCATCGTCGTCCTCGCCTTGGTCATGTTCGTGCTGCCACAGTTCAAGTCGATCTTCAACTCCATGAACGTGGAGTTGCCGGCCGTGACCAAGGCGCTGCTGGCTTTCTCCGACATCATGCAAGAGTGGTGGTGGATCATCATTCCCTGCCTGCTGCTCATCCCGATGTCGATCGCCCAGTTCTTCAAGTCGCCGCAGGGGCAACGGGTCTTCGACTCCAACATCCTGAGAGTACCGGTCCTCGGGATGATGATGAGAAAGGTGGCCGTGGCCCGGTTCACCCGGACGCTGGGCACCATGATCGCATCCGGCGTGCCGATCTTGCAGGCGCTGGAGGTGACGGCTGCCACGGCCGGCAACGTGATCATCAAGGAGGCCGTGGACCGGACCCGGATCTCGATCCGCGAGGGCGAATCGATCGCGGATCCGCTGAAGACCTCCGGGGTGTTCCCGCCGATGGTGGTCCAGATGATCTCCGTCGGTGAGGAGACCGGCGAGCTGGACAAGATGCTCATGAAGATCGCCGAGTTCTACGACACCGAAGTGGACGCGGCGGTCAAGGGCCTCACGTCGGTCATCGAGCCGATCGTCATCGTGTTCATGGGTCTGGTCATCGGCGGCATCGTTCTCGCCGTGTTCATGCCCATGTTGAAGCTGATCAACAACGTCGGCTGAGCCGACACCGCAGCGACCCGAGGGCCCGGTCCGGCCTCTCCCGAGGCGATCGCGACCGGGCCTTTCGCTGTCCTCCGGCTCCAGGTCTATCGAACGGTCTCCGGTGGGCGCCCCACGAGGCTCCGTCTCAGCACCGGCAACCTGGGATCCTCCGGATTTTCCCGGATCAGGGCATCGACCAGGCCGAGCGCCCTGGCGACCTCCCTGCGTCGCAGGTAGATCTGGGCCAGATTGACCCCAGACGCCACGTCATGACGATCCAGCGCCATGGCCTCTTCGAGGTGGGGAGTCGCCCGGTCCGGCTCGCCCCGCTTGAGATAGAGAAACGCCAGGTTGGCGGCCAGACGCGGCAGGTCCGCCCGGATCCGCCGCGCCTCCAGAAGGGCCGGTTCGGCCGCATCCAGGTGGCCTAGCAAGAGCCGCGCCCGTCCCAGGCCCAGGAGGAACTCCGGCGGGGTGTAGCGCTGCTCCCTGGCCAGCGCCAGCGCCAGCTCGAATCGTGAGCACGCCTCTCCGGGCTCGCCCTGGGCCAGGAGCACCTGGGCCAGGTTCCCCTGGGCGACCGGCCAGCGGTCGTTCACCCGGACCTGGTGGCTCCAGAGCGACCTGGCGTCCCGCCAGGGCGGCAGGTTCACCACGAGCAAGGCCCCGTACATGAGCAAGAGACCGACCAGCACCACCGGGGAGGCCCGGGAGGGGCGGCCGGTGCGGGGAACGAGGAACCGGGCGATCCCCAGGCACGCGGCAGCGCTGGGCAGGTACAGGTACCGCTCCTGGATCAGGTTCGTCCCCGGCCGGGTCAGGTTCAGGGTCAGCGGGGCGAGGAGCAGCAGCAGGCAAACGCTCCACACCCATCGTCAGCGTCGCCACGATCTCGTGGGCCGGCGGCGGGGGCCCCTGGCCCAGACGGGCCACCGAGTAGTCCAGGCGGCTGGTGCCACAGCCGACCAGGTGGGCGGCTGTCTGGGTGCCGAGCGCCCAGGCACACCGGACGACCTGGGCGCCGGGCGAGCTCATGAGCTGATGTGCGAGGCCGGTCGGCACGCTGCCCACCACGACGGTGCGGATCGCGAGCCACGCGAGAGCGCAGGCCGAGAGAGCGGCGAACACGACGAGCCACCGGCGTGGGGCCGGGTCGGGCGACCGCGCCGGACTCGCCCCTCCCGGGGCCCGCCAGCCAGCCAGCCAGCCATGGGCCAGAACGACCACGGGCAGAACGATGACCGATTCCTTGGAGAGGAGCGCCCCGGCGAAGGCGAGGACCGAAGCGGCCAGGTACGAGCTCCCCCTGGTCAGCGCTCCCAACGCCAGGATCCAGGTCCCCAGGGCCAGAGCCGTGGACAGGAGGTCTGCCCGGGCGCTGATCCAGCAGATCGCCTCGGCGTGGGCCGGGTGCAGAGCGAACAGCAGGCCCGTTGCCAGAGCGACTCGACGCCGCTGCCCAAGCGACAGCGCCCAGATCCCCACGAGCAGGGAGCAGCAGCCGTGGAGCAGGGCGTTGGTGACGTGTCCTCCACCGGGACCGGGGCCGGAGAGTGTCCGATCCGAAGCGTAGGTGAGCATGGTGAGAGGCCTGTAGAACGGATACCCTCTTCCCATCCATCTCTCGAGGGAGCCGGTGAGCAGCCGGCCGGTCCCGCCCGGCTCGGCGAGATCGCGATTCTGGACGATCAGGCCGAAGTCGTCATGGACGAAACCGAAGGTGTGGGTCTGCCAGGCCACGGCGATACCGACCAGCAGCGGGGCGACGACGGCCAGAGCCTTGAATCGGTCGGGGTTCGGCATGGGGGTGGGGCCAGCGTCCGCCGGAGCAGATCGCGGGCTGGCGATCACAGAGCCTATCATCGCTGCGGCGGCCGATCAACCGGTCGCCGGGACCAAGACCCGGCGCCTCGCCGGGTCCGAGTCGCCAGACCCGGCGCCTCGCCGGGTCCGAGTCGCGCCCCCGAGCGCGACCTCAATCCGGATCCCCTCCTCTTTCTTCTCCCTCCCGAGCGCGACCTCAATCCGGATCCCCTCCTCTTCCCTTCCCCCGAGCGCGACCTCAAAGGAATCCCCTCCACTTCGTTGATGACTCTGCAGCCAGGCCGAGGCCTGATCACAGGCCCGACTCCGCGAACCAGGTGGAGGATCCGGGCGGCCGCTGGCCCTGTCAATCGAGGCCTCGTGGTTCGAGGGTCCGGAACGTTCGAAAAAAAAGAAGAAAGGCTGAACCGTATCCCCCCTGACCCGTCTTTCCGATACAGTTGAGCAGAATCGGGATATTGCGTGCCCCATCTCGATTTGCTAAGATTGGCGTTACTCAGATCTCGAAAGGAGGTGAAAGAAAAGAAATGAGGTACTTCAATCGACCGACCCGGCGCCAGGGCTTCACCCTGATTGAACTCATGATCGTCATCGCCATCATCGGAGTTCTGGCAGCCATCGCAGTTCCCAACTTCAAGGCCGCTCGCGAGCGCGCCAACACGCGCGCCTGCTACGCCAACCAGAAGACGGTGGCCGGCGCCATCGAAATGTACAACCTGGACAAGAATACCAAGCGAACCGTCCTGGAAAGCAGTCTGTGGACCTCGCTGAAGTCCGGCGGCTACCTGCAGTCGATCCCGCAGGACCCCGGCCAGGGCAGCGGCTCTTCTTCGCAGTATCAGTGGACGAGCAACGGCAACGGCATCAAGTGCAGCAGCCACGGCTACATCCAGAACTAGGCCGGAGCTAGCAGCGCTTGCTGGTCGCCGGGTCCAGATGGACTTGAATGGCCACTGGACCCGGTTTTTCGTTTGTTCCGGATCCGGCGCGTCTCGATCGGCCCGATGGCCGAGCATGACGAACGGGGCTCACCCCTGGGGGCATCAGACAGCATGGCCACGGGAAACGCATCGCCCGCGAATCGACACCTGGCGGTCCTTCTGATCGCCGTGGCTCTGTGCTACGTCCACGGGTACTACGAGTCGTTCGTGTTCGACGACATCAACCTCATCGAACGAAACGAATCGATCCGCAGTCTCGACTACCTGCCCGGCCTGGTGGGGCTCGGAGGCGAGAAGGTCCCCACCCACCGGGTGGTGAGAACGCTGACCTACGCCCTCGACTACCAGCTCTGGGGGACCAACGCCAAGGGATACCACCTCACCAACCTGCTCATCCACCTGCTGAACGTCGTTCTGGTCCTGAAGATCGGGTCGCTCCTCTGGCCTTCGGGCCCCACCCCGTTCCTGGCGGCGCTGCTGTGGGGCATCCACCCGGTCCAGACCGAGGCGGTGACGTACCTGTCGGGTCGCAGGGACGTCCTCTCCGCCCTGTTCTATCTGTGGGCGGTGTTCCTCTACCTGAGGTGGAGGTGCGGTCACGGGTCGCCCCGACATCTCGCGGGCTGCCTGGCCGCGTACGCGATCGGCTGCTTCACCAAGGAGGTGACGGTCACCGTACCGGGAGTGATCGGCGCCTACGAGCTGGTCCGGTTCTTCAAGGACCGATCGGTCGAGGCCGCGAAGCTGCCGGACGGGACAGGTCCGGGATTCGTCGGGGCGCTGCTGTCGCGGGTGCGGGACCTGGTCGGCGGGGCGCCGCTGTTCTTCGGGTTGCTGGCCCTCTTCCCGCTGGCGTTCACGGCGTACATATTCAAGCTCCACCCGTTCAACTACGGGCAGTACTACGTCACCCGGCCCCTTCCCACGGACCTCCTCTCCCTGGCCAAGTTCGGTGTGCACTACCTCTGGCTGCTGATCTTCCCGAAGGACCTCTCGATCGACTACTTCCCCGAATCGCTCTCCCCGTCCACGGGGCTCCTGGAGCCCGCCACACTGGGAGCGCTGGCAGTCCACCTGGCGCTCGCCGTCGTGCTGATCCGGTTCACCTGGCGTGGCTCCAAGGCCGCCTTCGCCGGGCTCTGGTTCGTCGTGACGTTCCTGCCCATGTCGAACCTGTTCTTCTCGAGCAACGAGCCGGTGGCGGAGCACTATCTGTACCTCCCGTCGGTGGGGTTCTTCTGGGCCGTCGCCCTGGGCGTGGCGGCGATCCAGACCCTGAGGCCGGACTGGACGCCTCTCGTGAACGCGTTCGTGGTGGTGGCGGCGCTGGGCCTCGCGTTCCGGACCGATGGGAGGAACCGGGAATGGGAGGACCCTGTCCGCATCTACAGGAGCTCCCTGTCGGTCTTTCCACGGAACTCCCGCCTCATGAACAACCTGGCCTGCTACTACCTGGGCCGCCAGGACTACGAGAAGGCGCTTCCGCTGCTGGATGCGTCGATGAAGCTCTCGCCCCGGGAGAACCTCTACCACTACAACAAGGCGCTGGCCCTCAGGAAGCTCGGCCTGTTCAAAGAGGCCCATCTGGAGTACCAGGAGGCGCTCAGGGGGGCGCCGCACTACGTGGATGCCATGATGGGACTGGCGTTCAACCAGATCCTCCTCAAGGACTTCAGGGGGGCGCTGTCCACGTACGAGCATGCCCTGCACCACGTGGGAGACCGGGCCTGGTACATCCACCACTGGCGGGGGGTGGCGCTGCGCGAGCTCGGCGACTTCGCCAGATCCAGAGAGGAGTTCCAGGCCGCTCTGAAGCTGGGGCACAGGCACCCCGAGACGCTCTGGCAGCTGGCGCTGGCCATCGCGGCCCAGGCCCGGACCCGGACCGGCGAGCCCCGAGGGCGAGCCGGGAGGCTCCGTTCGGAGGCCGAACAGCTGCTCGAGGAGGCGGTGGCGGCAGCACCGGAGTCGGCGGTGCTCAGGGGCACGCTGGGCGATCTGTACAGGGAGTCCGGCGACCTGGCCAGGGCGCTGGAGCAGTACACGGCCATGGGGCTGGCCAACGAGGAGTACACCGCCGAATCGGCGCTCAGGAGGGCCCGGGTGCACAGGCAGACGGGCGACCGGGCCAAGGCGCTGGAGGCGTACAGAGCCGCCCTGTCGTTCGGGTTCGCCGACAAAGATCTGGAGGGCTACCTGGGTCTGAGCAGCTCGAGCTCGGCGAACCGCTCCGTGCGGTAGGCTTCCCCGAGATCGAGGCAGGTCAGATCCAGGGAGAGCGCCTCCTCGAGGTGCGCCCTGGCCTTGTCCATCTGGCCGTTCACGGCGTAGACCTTGGCCAGCGAGTAGAACAGGAGCCGGTTCCGCGGCGACGACCGCCTCGCGTCGTCGAACGCCCTGAAGGCGCCGTCCCGGTCGTTCGCCTCGAGGAGGTCCAGCCCCCGGTGGAAGAGGATCTCCCCGCCGACAGCCGCCGCCTCGTAGTCGACCAGCGCCGGGTCCCCGGCGATCCGTGCCCGGAGTGGACCGCCCGGTGCCGCGGTGGGAGCTCTCCCGGAAGGAAGTTGGCGTACATCTCGTGGGATGGGACCTTGCCCTGTCGGAAGACCGGCAGGAGCCCTTCGTACTCCTCCTGCCCGCCGATGTGCACGTCCTTGCGCACGCCCTCGCAGTACTGGAGGTAGTCGACCATCAGCGTGGACGCATCGCCCGCCAGGAACAGGATCGCCCCCCGGGGCAGCGGGGCCAGCAGAGCCTGGGCATAGTCGCGAGGAAAGACCGTGCCGGAGCGGTCGCACCGGCTCCGGTTGGCCCAGCCCGACCAGAGAAGCAGCGCCACGGCCAGCCCCAGGACCCAGGGACCGCGGCGATCGAGGCCCACCATGAGCCGTTCCAGACCGATGGCGAAGAAGATCGAGAGCACCAGGCCCCACAGCAGGAAGTAGCGAGGAAGGAAGTAGATGTCCCGGTTGTCTCCGTAGGCCAGCAGGATGAACAGGTTGAGGAGCGCCGGCACTCCCAGCAGGAGGTGGAGCCGCCCCCCGATCCGGTGGATCCCATGAACCCCGAACGCCGCCACCACCAGCAGAGCGGCGGACCAGGGGTGGTCACCGGCCACACCATGGACCAGGGTCGAGAAGAACGCCCTGACGTTGGCCGGCGAGCGGGCGAACTGCTTGTTCCGGTAGCGCTTCTCGGTCAGGTAGTCGGTCATCTGCCCCACGGTGGTCAACGGACCGTAGGCGTTGTACCGCGTGACCGGCGCCCGGATCGGCAGGTACGCGTAGAGCGAGAGGGCGAGGACGAACAGCGCGAGCGCCTGGGCCCGGCGGGTCCATGATTCCTGGAGCGCCACATAGGCCAGAAGCGGCAGGATGAGGACCGCCAGCAGGTGGGTCGAGAGGGAGAAGCCCGCCAGAAGCGCCAGCAGGAGGAACGACCTGGAGCCTCGACGATCGAGGACCACCAGCACGAGGAGGAGCTCCCAGGCCAGGAGCGCCTGGGTCAGCCGATAGGTCCGGGCGATCGTGGCCTGGGACCACGGAGTGGCCGCGAGCCCGTAGGTGAGCGCCCCGACCAGGGCGAGGGAGGGGCGGACTTGCCGGCGGAGGATCCAGAAGACGGCGAGGCAGGCGCTGGCCGAAGCGACGCTCGACAGCAGGTTGACCCGGAGCGCCAGCGATCCCAGCGGCACCCGGCAGAACAGGTTCCCCAGCAGACAGTAGAGCGGAAACCCCGTGGGCTGGGCCACCCCCAGGGTGTGGGCCAGGGCGATCATCTCGCCGGAATCGCCCACGTAGACCGTCGGACAGACCGTGGCGACGTAGCACAGAAGCGGCAGGAAGAAGGCCAGAAGAGCGGGGAAGAACCGCGGGAGGCTCAGAGGAGGAAGGCCCAGAGCATGGCCAGGATGCCGCCGACGATGACCGGCGGGGCCAGATCCGGGTGGTTCCGGGCCAGCAGGATGAACCCCAGGATGTACGTCAACAGCCCGATACCGAAGACGACCCAGTTGGTGGCCGTCAGCTCTTCATGCGCGTCGTCGGTCCGGGGGGGAACGTCGCCCATCGTTCGCAGTCTAGCAGCGCCGCGTCTCGTTGGCAAGGCGCCCAGGATCCCCCGCCTGTTTCGCGGATTCGGGCCTGTGATCAGGCCTCGGCCTGGCTGCAGAGTCACCGAGGACGTGGAGGGGGTTCATTTGAAGTCGCGCTCGGGATAGAGAAAGAGGAGGGGATCCGGATTGAGGTCGCGCTCGGGGGCGCGACTCGGACCCGGCGAGGCGCCGGGTCTGGCGACTCGGATCCGGCGAGGCGCCGGGTCTTGACAAGATGGGGAGCCGGGGTAAAGTGGCACCGGAGTCCATGGTCGTTTCCCGCTCCCGATGCCCCACCCCGCCGCCGCGGGCCGGTCAGGGAGAGCGAACCCGGCGCGTCCGGTCATGTCTCATCCCGAACTCTCCGTCGTCATTCCGGTCTACAACGAGGAAGAGGTTCTTCCGTCCCTCTTCAAGGAGCTCGACGGCGTCCTCGCTGCGCTGGGTCTCGCCCACGAGATCATCCTGGTCAACGACGGTTCCAGGGACGGCTCTCTGGAGCTCCTGGAGCGGTTCGTCCTGTCCCGTTCCGATGTGAAGGTGGTGGATCTGTCGAGGAACTTCGGCCACCAGGCCGCCATCTCCGCAGGCCTGGACTGCGCCAGGGGCGACGCGGTCATCGTGATGGACGCCGACCTCCAGGACCCCCCGGACCTGATCCCCGAGCTGGTCACCAGGTGGCGCCAGGGGTTCGACGTGGTGTCGGCCGTGCGCAAGGAGCGGGAGGGCGAGTCGTTCCTCAAGAGGGCGCTCACCTACGTGTTCTACCGTATCCTGCGGGCTGTCGCGGGGGTGGACATCCCCGTGGACGTGGGCGATTTCCGCCTGATCGGCCGGTCCGTCGTCGACCAGGTGAAGCTCTGCCGGGAGCGGAACCGGTTCGTCCGCGGGATCATCGCGTGGGTCGGGTTCAGACCGTCCCTGGTGGAGTACGTGCGCCCGGGCCGGCTGGCCGGCCAGACCAAGTACTCGTGGCGGAAGCTGCTCCGTCTGGCCCTGGACGGGCTGGCGTCGTTCTCGTACCTGCCGCTCCAGCTCGCCAGCTGGCTCGGGTTCTGCTTCGCCTTCCTGGCGTTCGCCTACGCGTCGTGGGCCGTGGCGGTCATCGGCCTGGGGCACCACCCGCCGGCCGGCTGGACGTCTCTGGCGTTCGTGGTGCTCGGGCTCGGGGGGGTGCAGCTGATCTGCCTGGGCACCATCGGCGAGTACCTGGGCAGGGTGTACGATGAGGTGAGGGGGCGACCGCTGTACATCGTCAGGCGGGTCATCGAACCGCCGTCCAGCTGATCGTGGAACCCCAGGTTTACCAGGAGATAGCCGATCTGGAGGATTGGCACTGGTGGTTCGTGGGCACTCGCCGGGCACTCCTGGGCTGCGTGCTGCCGGGCCTCGAGCCGACCGCCAGGGTGCTGGATGCGGGGTGCGGGTCCGGCGGAACGCTGAGGG
>JACQZM010000298.1 GCA_016213885.1 Candidatus Rifleibacteriota bacterium
GCAGACCGGACCGCCCGGCCCAGCCGCTGCGCCAGGGAGACGGTGCCGGGCACCGACGCGGAGCGGTAGGCGCGGACCGGAGCCGGACAGCGGGCGACGACGCAGCCGCCCCCGGCCATGACCGCCATCTTGCGGACGAGCTCCTCCGCCCGGTCCTCGTCTCTGGCCTCGAGCAACAGCGACAGGTCGCCGATCGGCGTCGAGAGCGCCAGCGGGAGGATCGACAGCCCTGCCAGACGGGTCGTGGAGACGGAGATCTCCGGCTTGGCCCTGCCGCAGGCGTCGGCATCCACGAGCGGGATCCCCAGCAGCGCGGCGCCGGCCAGCGGCAGCACCATGTTCCCCGCGCCGACCTCGGCGGGAAGGAGCGCCACCGGCGCCACGCCCAGGAAGGCGCTCAGCCCGGAAACCGCCGCGCCGGCCGGCTCGAGATAGAGCTTCACCGGGTCCTCGAGGTCGAGCGACGGGGCCAGGGACCGGAGCGTCTCCTCGGAGGTCCCGCCACCGACGGCGCTCACGATGAAGACCGTGCCGTCGACGGGCAGCTCCGGCAGATCGGCCAGCCGCAGCTCGCGCCCCCGTTCGACCGCGTGGAGCGCCAGCGCCCGGCCCCACGACGCCTCGCCTCCGCCTCCCCCACCCAGGATGGACGCCCCGACGCAGAGGTCATCGATCTCCTCGAGGTTCAGGCTCCGCATGACTGTCTCGCCTCGCTCACTCGTCCATCCGGTGCCTCGGCGTACCCGAGCCGGTCAGAGCTCGAGCAGGGCGTCCTTGAGCCCCGACGACCTCTGGATGCGCCGGCCCACCGCTTGACGCACGCTCGCGGGCGAGCCGACGAGCGTCACCTTGCGTCGAGCGCGCGTCACGGCCGTGTACAGGAGCTCCCGCGTCAGAAGCGGGGACGCCGCGTCGGGAAGCACCACCACCACCTCTTCGAACTCCGATCCCTGGCTCTTGTGGACGGTCATCCCGTAGACCGTCTCGTGGGGCGGAAGGCGGAAGAGCGAGATCTCTCGCCGGTGCCCGTCGGCCTCGACGAACTCGCAGACGGCCCGGGAACGCTCGTGGATGACGAAGCCGATGTCGCCGTTGAACAGCGAGATGTCGTAGTTGTTCTCCGTGATCATGACCGGACGGCCCGGGTAGAACGGCCCGTCCAGGCGCAGCAGGCCGGCGGACTCGAGCGCCCGCTCGGCTAGGCGGTTGAGCCGGTCGACTCCGTGCGCTCCCCTGCGGTGCGCGCACAGCAGCCGGAACCGCTCGAACGCCCTCAGCCGCTCCATCGAGGCGGCGGGCTGCGAGTCCGCCCGGTCAGGGTCTAGAGGTCGGGTCAGCAGGAGGTACTGCCGGTAGCCGTCCACGACGAGCTCCGCGATCGCCCGGTCGGTGGCCGAGTCGCTCTCCGGCACGAGCAGGCGCACCTCCGGGAACCGGGCGCTCTCGAGCACGTCGAGCGTCCCCGTGGCGTCGCCCTGGTTGATCGCCCGGGCGAGAGCTCCGATGCCGCTGCCGGCGCCGTAGCGGAAGTTGTGCTCCAGGCACACCACTGCCGGCGCCGAGGGCCTCCCCGGGGACCTCGACACCTCGAGCGCCGCGTCACAGATCGCGCCCAGGATCGCCCCGGCCTCGACCGAGACGAGCTGGTCCTTGTCCCCGAGCAGCACGACCCGGGCCGATTCCGGAATCGCCTCCATCAGGCGCGTCATCAGCGCCAGGTCGATCATCGACGCCTCGTCCACCACCACGACGTCCAGGTCGAGCTGGTGGCGCGCGTCGTGGAGGAAGCGGGTCGAGCTCCGGCCCTTCGGCTTCAGCAGCCGGTGGATCGTGGACGCCACGTCCGGGATGACGCCGAGCACGGCCGCCGACGTCGAGGCGAGCTTGGTCTTCTCCCGCTGGATCGTCTGGGCGAGGCGCGCGGCCGCCTTTCCGGTGGGTGCGACCAGGGCGACTCGCGGATCGACGCGCCGGATCGCCCGGTGCTGCTCGATCGCCGCCACGAGAATCCGGATGGCGGTGGAGGTCTTGCCGGTTCCCGGGCCGCCGGAGATGACGGCGAACCTGTTCGCGATCGCCGCCCGGACCGCCTCGACCTGGCTCGCGACCGCGGCGTCGAGCGCGCCGGCCGGGCCGAACGAGCGCTCGATCGATCCGGCGAGAAGGCCGGCGTCGACCGGCTCCGGAGCGGCGCTCGACCGCCCGACCAGGCAGGTGGCCAGCCGCCGCTCCAGGTCGAAGTAGCGGCGCAGGTAGAGCCGGCGCGAGCGGTCGAGCACGAGCGGCCGCGCCTCTCGGGTCTGGTCGGGCGCTGGCGGCGCGGCCTCGGTCTGGACGAGCTCGCTCGACGAGAGCGCCTCGAGCCAGTCGGTCAGGGCTGGCCACTGCAGGCTCGGGAGCTCTCGCCCTTCGTCGTCGTGGACCGGCTGCTCGACGAGAAGGGGCAGGTCGAGGCAGACATGCCCGTCGGAGATCTGTCGGCTGGCGAGAGCGACCGCCACGAGCACCGCCTCTGACCGCTCGTTCGCCAGCCGCCCCAGGGCGAGCGCCAGATGCTGGTCGAGCGGGCCGACCCGCCGCGCCTCGATGAGATCGATCAGCCGTGCGATCACGCGGCGCCTCCCGGTTCGGCCCTGTCCATCACGGCGAGCAGCGCCTCCACCATGGCGAGGCTGGGTCGGTCGGAGAAGACGCCGCAGGCGCCGGTCTCGGGCGACATGCCGCGCAGAAAGAGGTACAGAACGCCGCCGAAATGGGCCTCGTAGTCGTACGGCGGCCGATCCGGCGGCCAGCGGAGCTTCAGGTACCGGTGGAGCGCCGCGACGTAGAGGTGGTACTGGAGGTAGTAGTGGTGGACCTCCATCGCCCTGTCGAGCAGGGCTTCTCCGTAGTCGACCCAGCGGTCTCCCAGGTGGTTCGACTTGTAGTCCACCACGAACCAGCGGTCGTGGTGCACGAACGCCAGGTCGATGAACCCCTTGAGATAGCCGCGAAGCGCCGGGAAGTCGAGCCGCTCGAGGCAACCGGGGTACGACGCTGGAACCCGCGCGCTGCCGTGACGCGCGAACACCTCCGCGATCGCCGCTCCGGTGACCGGCCGGTCACGTCCCGCCGGGAGGGTGAACTCGAGCTCCGTGAGCCTCGACTCCGAGGTGACCGATCGGAGGGTGAGGCCGTCGCCGGTGAGCGGCGTCGCGAGGACCGAGGCGAACGCCCGGGAGATCCCGGACGAGTCGACCCGGCCGGCGAGCCCGAAGCGCGGGGCGAACCGGGCGACCAGCTCGCCGATCCGCTCGGGATCGGCCGAGTCGAACTCCAGCTCCTCGAGGACGCCGTGGAGGAAGCTCCCGGCGTTCTTGCCCTTCGGGAAGTCGGCCAGCGGGACGCGCCCGGCGAGAGCGGCCTCGGGCTCCCCCGCGAGCTCGGCCACCGGCGGCCCCGCGGCCGAGGTGCCGGCAGCGTCGCGGTCGAGGCCCGACTCCCGCTGCGCCGTCGGCGCCTCGTGGGCGGTGGAGAGGTCGGTGAAGCTGGAGACCCTGTACCGGCGCCGGGCGGCCTCCCGCACCTCCCGGCTCACCGGCTCGACCTCGTCGTGGCGCTCCGGGACGTACGTGCGGAGCTCTTCCGGAGGGGATCGCCGCACGATCCGGAGGTGCGCCTCGGCCCCCGCGAACGCCTCCTCGACCGCCGCGATCATCCGGTCGTCGGTCGGCTCATCGGAGCCCTTCCTCGCGCGACCGCCGGCCGGCGTCTCGAAGGGCGGCTGACCCGCACGCCGGCGCGGATCGAGCAGGTAGCCCAGCGGCGAGTCGATGCCGCCGGCAAAGCACCCCCAGACCAGCACCAGACGGCTCTCGGCCCGGGTCAACGCCACGTACGTCAGCCGGAGGTTCTCGGAGAGCGCCTCCTCCAGGGCGAGCCGCTCGCTCCGGTCCCGGCTCTCGCTCCCGAGGTCGAGGGTGAGCACCTCCCGATCGGCACCGCCGTGGAACAGCAGGCAGCCCCCCGCGTCGCTGCCGGACGGGTGCCCGACCCACAGGAACGGGCAGTAGACCACCGGGTACTGCAGCCCCTTGCTCCCGTGGATCGTGACCAGGCGGACCGCCTTCTCGTCGCTCTCCAGACGGATCTGGGCGTCCTCCATCTCGCCATGCTCCCGGGCCGCGCGGTCGTTGCGCACCGTCTTGAGCCAGTTGACCAGGCCGGTCGGCCCGAGGTGGAGCCTCCCCGAGGTCGTGTGGAGCAGCTCCCCGAGGTGTCGCAGGTTGGTCATCCTCCGCTCCCCGTCGACGCACTCGAGGAGCCTCGGCTCGACCTCGAGCTCCTCCAGGATCATCCTGAAGAGCTGGATGAACCCGCGATCGAACCAGGTCCTGCGCCAGCGCTCGAGCTTTCCGGTCCACTCCTCCCACCCGGTCTCGTCGTCGCGGAGCCTGGCGATGGACGATCCGTCGAGACCGAAGATCGAGGTGGAGAGAGCCACTCTGACCGCGGGCGCGCGGGCCGGCTCGGCCACCGCGCCGAGCACCTGCTCGATCTCGGCCGCCTCGGCCGTGTCGAGCACGCTGGCATCGCCGTACAGCACGCTGGGCACGCCGCGCAGCCGAAGCTGGCCCTGCACCTTGTCGGCCTGCCGGTTCGTCCTGACCAGCACGGCGATGTCGCCCGGCTCGACCCGGCGAGAGTCCAGCGTCGCGCCCGAGTCGAGGAACCGCACGAGGTCGTCGGCGACCAGGGCGGGCACCAGGACCTCCTGCGCCGCGGACCTGGGGATCGGCCCGACCGGGTCGAGCGCCCGGCCGTCTCTCTCGACGAACAGGAGCTCGAACGGCTCGAGCGGCCGGCCGGCCAGGGCGAGCCTATCGTTCGCGCGGTGGGCCGTCGTGTGGGGGAACTCGATCCAGTCGAGGTAGAACGCTCGCTCGCGGTTCTCGAAGAGGGCGCTGACCGCCGCCACCAGGCCGGGACCGGAGCGATGGTTGGTGGCGAGCGTGTGGATGCTGGCCCCGGCGTCCAGACGGGCGCGGCGGTAGGCGAAGACGTCGGCGCTCCGGAACCCGTAGATCGCCTGCTTGGGGTCGCCGATCAGGAAGAGGGTGGCGGGCGGCCGGCCGTACACCGTCCTGAAGAGTACGACATCACCCCCTGCGCCGCCTTCCTGCGGGGGTGCTCTCGCCGCGCCGCGTCGACAAGCTCGAGCCTGAGCTTCAGCGGCAAGAGCGGGAGCGCCTGGCGCACCGGCTCGTGGGCCTGGGCGACCAGGTCGCACACCTCGAAGAAACGGTGCTCCGGAGGCTCGTGGTTCTTCTTCGTGCCCTTGCGCAGCGCCGTGGTCGTGAACCGATCGAAGCCTTCGATCAGGTCGACCGTGCCGGTGGCAGCGCGGTCGGCGAGCTCGTCCATCTCGGCGAAGCAGCAAAGGAGAGTCTCCTCGCGGTAGCTGTTCCGGTTGAGCCCCTCGTGCTCCAGGAGCAGCCGCCGCACCTCGTCGCCCTGGTCGCGCCAGGCCGAGGCCCATCCGGCGAGCTCCTGGTCGAGCAGCCTCACTCCGTCCAGACAGAGCTCGACCTCGCCGGGCAGCGGGACCGCATCGGAGTGCTCGACTGCCGTCCTGGCGAGCGCGTGGAGCTCGCCGAGCCCGATCGGGGACTTCTTCTGGCGCTTCCTCGTCACCAGGTGCTCGAGGATCGCGAGCTCGATCGTGCCGACCCGGGTCGTCCAGAAGTCCTCGACGAGCTCGGCGAGCCGGGTCGAGTCGTCGCCGGCCAGCTCGGCGTCGAACCGGACCCCGCTCTCGAAGGCGTGGTGCTTCAGCACACGCTGCTCCGCGGTCGCTGCGTTGGTGAACGTGACCACGAGGATCTCGTCCACGTCGAACTGCGCCTCGAGCAGCAGGCGGAGGAAGAGCGTGGTGATCGTGTACGTCTTGCCGGTGCCGGCGCTGGCCTCCACGAGCTGCGTGCCGGCGAGCGGGATGTCGAACGGATCCAGCGGCTTCATCGCCCCCCCACCTGCTCGAGGAACGGACCGAAGACCCGGACCGCGAGCGCCTCGAACGAGAGCGCCTCGGCGCATCCCGGCACCGTCCGGCCGGCGTCGCCGAGCGGATCGACCCCGAACGCCTTCTGCACGTACGGATCGGTCGACTCGGAGCCCCGGCCGCCGAAATCGCTCTCGAACCTCTGGCGGGCCCTCGCCAGCGCTCCGTGCGGGGAGCCGTCCTCGGGACGGCCGGATCGGAGCCTGGACGCGTATTCGAGCGAGCTCTCCGGGAAGAACGGGAGCGGCACCCGCTGGCCGAGCAGGAACAGCCGGACCAGGTCGGCGAGCCGCCCGGTCGCGTCGTCCACCGGGTCGAGCTCCACCTCGTCCACGCCCGAGACCTTGTCCGATCGCACGAGCAGGCGGCTCCTGGGCGGGATCCCGCCGGAGCCGGCGGCGTTCAGCGCCAGGTGTCGGATCCAGAGCGCAAGCCTGAGCGTCGCCTTGATCCGGGAGAACCGCCACAGCACCTGGCCGCCCTCGAACAGGTCATCGAGCCGGCCCACCAGCGAGGCGTCGTCCAGGGCGATCCGGACAGGGCAGGCGGCGAGCCTCGTGCCCCGGCCCCGGCTCACGGCCTGGGCGAACCGGTCCACCTCGCGGACGAGCTGGACGTACTCCACCTGGCCGAGCGCCCCCGGGGGCAGCCGGCCGCTGGCGCGCTCCCGCTCGAACACGAGCCTCCAGTCGTGGCCTTCCAGCCGCTCGTGGACGAGTCGGGTGCCGAGCTCGTACCGGGCCAGTCCGTCGATCGCGAGCGGCTCGCGGTCGATCAACAGCTCCACCGGGTCGGTGAGCTTGAGCCCGAGCTGGGTCGAGAGGATCGCCCGGGCCGGGTTGCCGAAGAAGCGGATGAGCTCGTCCAGCTCGATCGATCGGTCGGGATCGACCTCGGGAAGCGGAGAGTCGAGGAACGGCGCGGCCGGACGCCGGGGCGCGAGCAGGCTCCTGGCGCCGGCGCAGTCGAGCCGGACGAAGCTGAACAGCCGCGGGTCGCGGTCCGGGACGAAGTAGCGCGGGGAGAACGGCTGGAGCGGGTGTCTCACGACGAGCCGCTTCTCGAGGTCTTTCGCGTCTTCGGGCTCGCCGGGGAGCGCTGCGATCGCGTCGATCAGCTCGCTCACCACCACGGACGGGGGCAGCCGGGCGTTGTCCCGGATGCTCTGGCCGACGTACGTGATGAGCAGGCGCTCCCTGGCCGAGAGGATCGCCTCGAGGAACAGGTACCTGTCCTCGTCCTTCAGCGACCGATCGCCGGGGCGCCGGTCGATCGCCATCAGATCGAACCCGCGCGGGTGGCTCATCCGTGGGAACTCGCCGTCGGAGAGTCCGAGGAGACAGACCACCTTGAACGGGATGCTGCGCATCGGTCTGAGCTCGCAGAACGTGATCCCGCCGCTCAGGAACCCGCGGGCGGATCCGCCGGACTCGAGGCCGGGCTCGATCACCTTGCGCATCGCGGCGAGGCTGATCGGGTGTTCGAACCGTGCCTGGGCAGCCGCGGAGGCGGCCCGCGAAAGAGCCTCCAGCACCGTCTGCTGCTGCACCGCCGAGTCCTCGTCCACCGCGATCATCTGCTCGAACGCGCCGGCGAGGTCGCGGCTCCAGCTCTCCACGGTGCGCGGCGCCTCGAGCGACCGCTTCAGCGTGAACAGGCGGTCGCAGAAGCTGGCCAGGCAGCCGAGCGGCGCGGCGGCGCGCCCCTCCACGTCGTCGTGCGGCAGCACGCCGCGGAACGGCCCGAACGCGGACGGCATCGCGTACCCGAGGAGCAGCCGGTCGAGCCCGAACCGCCAGGTGTTCTCGGCGAACGGCTCGACCCCGCACCGCTTCCGGTGCTCCGGGTCGATCCCCCAGCGGATGCCCGAGTCGAGGATCCACGATCGGATCTGCTCCAGCCCGGCCTGATCGAGGTCGAACCGCCTGCGGATCGCGTCCATCGACATGAGGTCGAACACGGCGGAGGCGGTCATGCGTGACTCGATCACGTCGAGGAGCCGCTGGAAGGCCTCGAGCACGGCCGACTCGGAGCGGTCGCTGCGGTCGGCGATCTGATGGGGGATGTACCGGGGCGTGCCGCGGTCGGCGCCGAACACCGCCTCGATGAGCGGGCCGAACAGCTCCAGGTTCGGCGTCATCACGACGATCTCATCGCACGAGAGGCCCGATATGTCGTGCAGCAGCCCGAGGAGCTGGTCTCGCAGCACCTCCACCTGTCTGATCGGGCTGTGGCATGAATGGACGCCGACCGTGCCGTCGAGCCGATCGATCGCCGGGGGTGGGCCCTGGCCGTCCGGGTTGCCGGAGTCGAGGATCGCGGCCTGGAGCGCCCCCAGGGCGGTCCGGGTCGTCGGATCCCGGTAGAGCGGGCGGTCCTCGTACCGGGAGTGCCGTTCGAGCACCCACTGGAAGTCGTGGCCGAGCCGGCCCAG
>JACQZM010000299.1:0-5268 GCA_016213885.1 Candidatus Rifleibacteriota bacterium
CCCCATCACCGCCGCGGAGCAGCGCCACGTAAGCCCGCGCCGCGGTCGCGGCGTCTGCCAGGGCGTGGGCCCGGAGCGCATTCTCATGGATGCCCCAGAGTCGCTCTGCCGCGCTCTCGAGTCGATGTCTGTGCCAGCAGGCGTACCCCCACCAGACGAGCACCGTCAACAGAGCCGCCCCGATGCAGGCGACCCGCAACGGAGCCCGCCGGCGTGCGGGGGAGTCGATCGGTGGTGCCCTGGCCAACCGGGCGGGACGCTGGTCCGGCTCCAGGAGACCGGCGTCGGGCCCTGGGCGAGGGTGGAACTTCGAAGGCTGACAGGCCTGGTAGATGCTCTCGGCGAACGCCAGGGCAGAGCGAGGGCGGTCACCTGGCCGCTTGGAGAGGGCCTGATGAACCAGCCGCGCCAGTGCATCCGGGAGGCCGGCGACCCGCGATCCGATCGGCGGTGGTTTGGCCGTCAGATGCATCGAGAGGATCTCGGGAAGCAGAGGGCTGTCGAAAGGCGGCTTCCCGCAGAGCATCTCGTAGATCAGGACGCCCATGGCGTAGAGGTCGGCTGGGACCTCGGCGGTCTCGCCCCTGACCTGCTCGGGCGACATGTACCGGGGAGTCCCTACGCACGATCCGGTGGCGGTCACGATCCACGTGGCGTCGACCTGGCGGGCGATCCCCAGGTCGGCGATCTTCGCCTCCCCTGTCGACGAGAACAGGATGTTCGCCGGCTTGAGGTCCCTGTGGACGATCCCCGCCTCGTGGCAAGCGCTCAGACCGAACAGGCATTGCCGTGCGATCATCACAGCGTCGGCCGGCTTCAGAGGCCGGCCGGCTTGGAGCCGATCCTCGAGAGTGCCCCCCTCCATCAGCTCGGTGACCAGGTAGGGGTGGCCCAGGGCCTCGCCGACATCGAACACCCGCACCACGTTCGGGTGGGTCACCCGGGCGAGGAGCTTGCCCTCTGCCAGAAAGCGGGTGAGCGCCACATCGCTGTCGATCCGCGTCAGAAACTTGATCGCCACCACGCGGCCGGTCGAGAGTTGCAGGCCTCTGTAGACCGTACCCATCGCGCCCTCGCCGACGACCGGCCCGAGCCTGTAGTCTCGACAGAAGTCCGCCCCGACCTGGAGCGGCGGAGTGTCCGCGGACCGCAGTCCGTCGTCCGGCGATAGCAGGGGGGGCCCCGAGTCCGTCGACGGGGTCACGAGCCGATCGCAGCCCGGGCAGCGGAACAGCTCGTCCACGCTGCGCTGGGCCTCGACCGGCAGTCCACACCGGGGGCAGGTTCCCTTGCTCATGGGACGGGGGCGCGCGAGAAGCCGCGGGATCACACGGACAGGGCCGGCGGTTCACCAGGCTACACCTCGGTGATCCACTCAGCAAGATGATCAGATGATCCGGCGCTCCACCGGATCCGAGTCGCGGCCCGGAGCGCGACCCCGATCCGGATTCCCTCCACTTCATCGTGTCTCCGGATCCGGGGCGACGCCGAACATCCGACGGATCGCGTCCCGCCGGTACCCGAAGATCTGCCTGAGCATGCCGGCCACGGCCACCGCGTTCATCGCCTTGCCGACCAGGCCGACGGGCACGGCGTAATGCACCCGGTCTTCCATCAGCGTCCTGCTGCCGAGAGCGACGAACAGATGCTCGTGGTACCAGCAGCGGTACGGACCGGAGATCTGGTAGTCGACGAACCGTTCCGGAGGCCGCCACTCCTCGATCCGGGTGATCCACCCCACGGGAACCGGGCCGACACGGATGCGATAGTCGAACAACGTCCCGGTCTCCATCGTCTCGGGTCGTGGCTCCAGGATCTCGAGGTCGAGCCACCCGGGAGTGACCAGGCCGAGGTTCTCGGGCCGCGAGAAGAACGAGAACACAGTCTCCAGCGGCGCCTCCACCAGCGTTCGCTGGGTCAGCCGGTGCGTCGGCTGCCACCGGCGAAGATACGTCGAGCCGCTCGAAACCCCCGGGACCGGCTCGATCTTCACCGTGGATCCGTGGCCGACCAGGTCGGCCAGCGCCTCGTGGATCCTGGGAAACCGGAACACGAACCGCTGCCGGAGCGGCTCTCGCGGCGTGGCCCGCTGCCCCTGGAGGAGAACCGAGGCGGCCTCGCCCAGGGCGAGCCTCACGACCAGCGAGGGCACCTTGACCCAGAACCGACGACCCACCGCGGCCTCGAGCTCCTGGGCCAGCGCCCGATTCGTCACCGGGAACGGGGCGGTCCCGTTCGCCACGTCCACCCACCGATCGTCCTGGAGCGCCGTCAACAGCAGCTCCACCAGGTCGTCCAGGTGGATCCACGACACGTACTGACCGCCGTCGCCGATCGGGCCGCCCATGGCCAGTCGGCTGAGCGGCAGCATGCCCAGCAGCGCCCCGCCGTCCAGACCGAGGACGATGCCGATGCGCACCGGCACCACCCGGACCGACAGCGCCCTGGCCGCGACGGCCGCCCGTTCCCAGCGGACGCACAGGTCGGCCAGGAAGCCGGTCCCGGCCGAGTCGGTCTCCCCGCACTCCCTGGACCCGGTGTCGCCGTAGTAGCCCACGGCGCTGGCGCTCACGAGGACCCGGGGCCTGGGGCTCGCGAGCGCCAGGGCAGCCACGAGCCGCTCCGTCACCCCCACGCGGCTCTGCACCAGCTCCCTCTGCCGCTCGACGGTCCACCGGCGGGGCAGCACCGGCTCACCGGCCAGGTTCACCACCCCGTCGACTCCGGACAGCGCCTCCACGAGAGCCGCATCCCCCACTTCCACGGGGACGATGTCGACGGCCGCCCCCAGCCTGTTCCGGGCGCGCTCCCTCGATCGAGCCCAGGCGACCACGGACGCGCCGGTCCGCCGCAGCCTCTGCACCAGCGCCCGACCGATGAACCCGGTCGCCCCCGTGACGAGAATGCGCATGCCGGTTCCCTTCAAGACCCGGCGCCTCGCCGGGTCCGAGTCGCGCCCCCGAGCGCGACCTCAAACGTGATCCCCTCCTCTTCCAAGACCCGGCGCCTCGCCGGGTCCGAGCCGCCCCCCCGCCCGCGACCTAAATCCGGATCCCCTCCTCGAATCCCTTGCACTTCTTCGGTGACTCCGCAGCCAGGCCGAAGCCTGATCACAGGCCCGACTCCGCGCAACAGGCGGGAGATCCTGGTCGGTCCGGTCCGCCCGGCCGGGTGTGACCGAACGAACCGCCGCAGGACCCAAGCTTACCATGGCCCGACCCCGGCCGATTCCGCCGGCCAGGCGAGGCCGGGTCCCGCGACCCCCGGGAAAAGCTCCTTTGCACCCGTGCCCCCCTGTGCTAGAATGGCGCCCAAGGCGCCTCTTTTCGGACAAAATGGCTCCCCGCGGGGCGGGATTGGGAGATACCGATCGCACGTTCCTGATCGTGGGGCTGGGAAACCCGGGCCGGGCCTACGAGGCCACGCGCCACAACGTGGGTTTTCTGGTCATCGACCACTTGCTGCCTCGCTGGGGCGTGGCCGGCTCTCCGTTTCGCTCGAAGTTCGGCGGAGAGGTGGCTCAGGTCCGCCGGTCGGGGCGTTCGCTGCTGTTGCTCAAGCCCATGGGTTACATGAACTTGAGCGGCGGGCCGACGAGCCAGGTGGCCCAGTATTACCAGGTCACGCAAGACCGGCTCGTGGTCATCTGCGACGACGTGAACCTGCCGTTCGGCACCTTGCGGATCCGGGCGGGCGGTGGTCCTGGCGGCCACAACGGGCTGGCGTCGATCAAGGAGGCGCTGGGCGGGGACAGGTTCCCCAGGATGCGCATCGGCGTCGGCGGCGGAGAGCCTGGCCGCGACCTGACCGGGTACGTCCTGGGCCATTTCCGTCCGGATGAGCAACGTGAGCTTCCGCGGGTGCTCGAGCGATGCGCACTGGCGATCGAGACCATGCTCGACCGGAGCCTGGAGGTGGCGATGAGCCAGTACAACGGGAGCGCGCTCGAGCCGACCGCCGACAGTGCGCGCGAAGGACTCTGACGCTATGCCCGACAACGACCAGATCGGCACGGACGTGAAGTCCCCCAGGAAGAAGGCCAAGAAGGCCGACAGCGCCCGCCTCCGCGAGAAGGCCTCTCTGCCGCTCGAGGTGGAAGAGGAAGAGGAAGAGCCGGCCGTCGGCGATCTGGAGGATCAAGACGAGGACGACATCCCGCTCCTGGAAGAGAACCCGCAGTCCGACGAGGAGGACTTCCGGCTGTGGCGGGAGTACAAGGAGACCTCCAACCCGGCGATCCGCGAGAAGCTCATCCTGAAGTACTCCTCGTTCGTGAAGTACGTGGCCGGCCGCATGGCGATCAACCTGCCGTCCAACGTCGAGTACGACGACCTGGTGAGCTACGGCATCTTTGGCCTGCTGGACGCCATCGAGAAGTTCGAACCGGACCGCAACGTCAAGTTCAAGACGTACGCCAAGACCCGGATCCGCGGGGCGATCCTCGACGAGCTCAGGGTACTGGACTGGACGCCGCGATCGATCAGGCAGAAGGCGAAGCAGCTCGAGAAGGCCATGCTCGAGCTGGAGGCCCACCACGGCCGGGAGCCCAACGACGAGGAGATCTGCGCCCACCTCCACATCACGTTGAAAGAGCTCCACAGGCTCTACGACGACACCAAGCAGTCGCTGATGATGAGCCTCGACGAGGGCGACCCCGAGGGCGAGGGAAACGTCTCGCGCAAAGACTTCCTGGAAGACGTCCAGCTGGTGACGCCGGAGAAGAACGCGGAGCGGCAGGAGCTGAAGCGGATCCTCGCCGAGGAGATCACGAAGCTGTCGGAGCGGGAGCGCCTGGTGATCGTCCTCTACTACTTCGAGCAGCTCACCTCCAAGGAGATCGGCAAGATCCTGGGCGTGTCCGATTCCCGGATCTCCCAGCTGCACACCAAGGCGGTGCTGAGGCTCAGGGCCCGGCTGGCCAAGCTCCGCCCGATCCTCACGGAGTGACCCCCATGCGCCTCACGAGGCTCCGGTGCGTCGCGTCGCTGATCCTGTGTCTTGCCCTGGCACCGGGGTCGCGGACCGTCTCGGGCGACGATCGCACCGAGGGGCTTGCCGCGTTTCAGGCCAAGAGCTGGTCCGAGGCGTACAGCAAGCTCTCCGCCGTGCTCCAGAGCGCCCCGACCGACCGGGAGGTGGCGTCCAGGGCCTACGTGTCGTCCCTGATGATGGCCAAAGACCTGGTGGCCGCGCAGAAGTACGACGAGGCTATCCGGCTCGTCGACTGGGCCGACTCCATCGACACGGCTCTCTTGACCGCGGACCTCA
>JACQZM010000299.1:5305-17074 GCA_016213885.1 Candidatus Rifleibacteriota bacterium
TCTGGCACCCTATAACCGGGGCCAGGCCGAGCTCGGCCGGGGGCGGTTCGACGCGGCGATCGCGGCCTACAAGACGGCCAGGCCGCTGACGAACAGGCCCACGGTCATCCAGCAGCTGGGAATGGCCTACTTCAAGAAAGAAGACTGGCAGACCGCCGCAGCGACGTTCCGGGAGTACCTGGAGGCGGGCGGCCGGAAGGAGCCTGGGCTCTACCAGCACCTCGGCGTATCGTTCTACAACTGCCAGGACCTGGGCTCCGCCCTCGAGTGGGTGCAGAAGGGGCTCGCCGAGTTCCCCGACGACAAGACGCTGCAGCAGCTGGAGGCGAAGTACCGCCGCGAGGACAAGACAGAGGGCAAGATGCAGCAGTCCGCGGGCATGTACTTCGACGTGAAGTTCGAGAGCGTCCCGGACCAGGCCGACCGGCGGGCCAAGATCGAGAAGGCGCTGGACGAGGCGTACAACCAGGTCACCAGGGACTTCAGCTTCTACCCCGACAAGACCGTGCCGGTGGTCATCTACTCGTCAGGCGCCGACTTCAGCGAGGGCAGCGGCTCGCCCGGCTGGGCGGCGGCCATCTACGACGGCAAGATCCGCATCCCCGTCGAGGCCGCCAACGCCGGGGAGGCCTCGCTGAAGCGCGTCTGCACCCACGAGTTCACCCACTATGTCGTGGACAAGCTGACCCGGTCCAACTGCCCCGCCTGGATCCAGGAGGGGCTGGCTCAGCACGAGGAAAAGACCGACAAGGACTGGACCGCGGCGACGATGCGCCGTTTCATGGGCAACAAGAACCTCAGGGGCCGCATCCTGAGCCTTGAGCAGCTCTCCGCGCCGTTCGCCCGCATTCCCGACCGGGAGCTGGTGAACCTGGCCTACGCGGAGTCGTACCTGGTGATGAAGCACCTCATCGACAAGTACGGCATGTACAAGGTGACGCAGTTGCTGGGCGACCTGGCCGGCGGCTCCCAGTGGGGCGATGCCCTGGCCGGCCGCGTCGGCCTGGACGTGGCCGAGTTCCAGAAACAGTGGCTCGCCGCCCAGGCCGAGGAGTTCCACCTCAACTGGTGAAGATCGGCTTTTCAACTCGATCCCTGCTCTGCCTCGCCCTGATGGCGCTCGTCGTGGTCGCACAGGCGCGCGCCCTGGACGTTCCCCTGACCGGAGAGCGGTTCCTCGACACGCTCCCGTCGGCGGTCGCCTTCCACTGGCGCGCCTTCAGGGAGCTCCTGACGCTGAGCGTCCAGGCGAACCAGGCGAGGCGGGAGCCGGCCAGAGTGCCGGTACCGGAGGCCGGGCCCCTGCGCACCGCCGCCTTCGAGCACTGGCTCGATGCCTTCGCGGCGGCACCGCAGTTCTCGCCTCTGGTCGACGACCTGGGGCGCCGGCGCCTGCTCGACGAGATGCTGAAACACTGCCGGGCCCAGGTGAAGGGGCGCCGGCGCCAGGCGTGCCTCCTGGTGCTCTCGTCGATGGAACGGGAGGTGGCGGATCGGCTGTCGTTCCAGCGCCAGTACTCCCTGGAGTACCCCACCTTCTCCCTGTTCCACGTCTGGCGAGCCGGCACGCTGGCGGAACTGCACAAGAACGCCCACACGTCTTCCGCCGCGGCCCGGGACGGGTGCCGCCGCGAGGCGGTGGAGAACATCGTGAGGGCGCTGGAGCTCGACCCGTTCGAGGAGTCGGCGTACGCGAGACTCACCCAGCTCATCCCCGAGAACGAGGCTGCGGGCTCTTATCACGGCGCCAAGGTGCCCGGTCGGCTCCGGGACCTGGTCGCCGGAATGCACCATCTGATGGCGGCCAGCGAGGAGGAGACGCCCATCCCGGGCCAGCACGGCGCCTCCCGGGACGAGAGATTCCGTCTGGCCAGGGAGGCGTTCCACCGGGTCGACGTCCAGGCACCGCAGAGCCCCGAAGGCCCGTATCTGTCGGGCGTCGAGGCGTTCCACCGCCGTGACCACGCGGAGGCGATCCGCCAGTTCGAGCGGGCCCGCACCCGGACGACCTGGAACGCCACCCTGGAGTTCATCCTCGGTCGGGCTCTCATGGAGGCGGGCCGGTTCACGGAGGCCTCGAAGCGGTTCGCCGACGTCGCGGCGCGTCACGTCGAGCCGGGAGCCTGGCACAACATCGCCGTGTGCCTGCAGCGACAGAAGCGGCTCCCCGAGGCCCGCGCCGCCTACCTGAAGGTGCTCGACCTCAATCCGTTCTACGAGGCGGCGCTCCTCAACCTGGCCGTGCTGGAGCTCAGGTGGGGCGCCCAGGACAGAGCCCGGCCGTACCTGACGGCGCTGGTGGCCTACCACCCGGGCAATGCCCAGGGGCTCTACTGGATGGGCGTACTGGCGGCGCGGGCCGACGACATCAACGCCGCGGGCGAGTACCTTCAATCGTGCATCAAGCTCCAGCCGAGGTTCGGATGGGCCAGGCTCCAGCTCTCCAGCGTGCTGGTCCGGCGGGAAGACCACGACCAGGCGCTGGCCGTCCTGGCCCCGCTCGCGTCGTCGACCGGCGACGCCAGGGCGGCGCTGAGGCGACAGGTGCTCTTCGTGCTGCGAGCAAAGCTCGCCAAGGCGATCGAATGGGACAGGGCCGGACGCCGGATGGAGGCGGCCCACGAGTTGCGGGCCGTGGAGGAGCTCCTCGGTCCCGAGGACTCCACGTCGGCCCCGTTGACCCATGAAGATACGGTCCTGCTGCGCCGGCTGATCGAGGAGAGGCTCCGGGGACGCTGATGATCGCCGTTCCCGGCACTTCCGGCGACGGGCCGGTTCAACCCGCCTGCATCTGCCAGATCTCGGGTCCGAAGGCGAACGGATCGAGGCGGTGCTCATCCGGGTCATCGGGGCAGAACCGGCGATTCACGAAGTAGATCAAGATCTGCCTCTGGACCGTGAGGTTGGCCACGCCGTGGGCCACGCCCCTGGGTATGAACAGCAGCTGTCCCTTTCCGTCTCCGAGGACCATCCTGACCGTGTTGCCGCAGGTGGGAGACCGCTTGCGCAGGTCCCGGAGCCCTGCCACCAGCTTGTGCATGGGCGGCACGAACCACAGATCGTCCTGGCCGAAGTGGAGGTGCCACGCCTTGATGGCCCCGGGCTCCAGGTCGGAGTAGTTGATCTGGGCGATCTCGAAGTCGGCCAGCTCTTCGGGCAGCCCCTTCTCGAGCCTCATCAGCTCGCAGAAGGAGCCGCCGTCTTCCAGGAACCGCCTCAGCTCCACCAGGCGCAGCCCTTCAATGGACGGGCGGCGGGAGTAGTCCTGCCTCTTGAGCCCGCGAACGAGGGTCGGTTCCAGATCATCGAGGGTCAGTACCGGCGCCACGATCGCCATCCCTTCTTCGCACCTGCACGAGACCTAGAGGACACCGACGACCGAATGGTCGCCGAGCATGAACCGCAACACCCTGGGCTTCCGCTCGGCCCGGCTGATGGTGACGCCCTTGCCCACGAGACTGTCGGCGATCCTGTGCCCGATGTCCAGCACCGAGGACTCCTCCAGGACGATGGAGTGCTCGATCTCGGAGTTCTCGACCCGACATCCGTAGTGGATGGAGGTGAACGGTCCCACGTAGCTGTTCACGATCGTGGTGTTCCGGCCGATGATGGCCGGCCCCTGGACCCGCGAGTTGATGATCCGGGAGCCCTGTTCGAGCACCACCTTGAACTGGATCTCGCTTCGGGCGTCGACCTCGACACCGTCTTCACGCCGCTCCGCGAGGCGGTCCAGGACCATCCTGTTGGCCTCGAGCATGTCCTCCAGCTTGCCGGTGTCCTTCCACCAGCCGGTGACGATCGTGGGGTCCACGCGCCTTCCGTGGTCGATCAGCCACTGGATCGCATCGGTGATCTCCAGCTCTCCACGGGCGCTGGGCTTGATGGAGCGAGCCGCCTCGAACACGTGGCGGTCGAACATGTAGACGCCCACCAGGGCCAGGTCGCTCCTGGGGGTCTTCGGCTTCTCCTCCAGGCGGACGATCCGGTCGCCCTCGAGCTCCGCCACGCCGAACTGGTTCGGGTTGGGCACCCGGGCCAGCAGGATCTGGGAGTTGGGCCGTCTCTCCCTGAACGAGGCCACGAGCTCCTTGAGGCCGGCCATGATCAGGTTGTCGCCCAGGTACATGACGAACTCGTCGGTTCCCAGGTACTCCTCGGAGACCAGCACGGCGTGGGCGAGCCCCAGAGGGTCGGGCTGCTCGATGTAGCTGACCTCGACCCCCCACCGGGACCCGTCGCCCACGGCGGCCCGGATCTCCTTGTGGGTCTCGCCCACCACGATCCCGATGTCGGTGATCCCGGCGTCCCTGATCGCCTCGATGCCGTAGAACAGGATCGGTTTGTTGGCCACCGGGACGAGCTGTTTGGCCGATGTGTGGGTGATCGGCCTGAGGCGGGTTCCACGACCGCCGCTGAGGATGAGACCCTTCATGCGTTCCTCCTGGAGACCCTTCCCTGGGCGGCCACGAACGACCTCGCGAGAACCGGACCCGGTGCTGGGGCCTGCTGGGCGGCCCATGCTAGCAAGAGCAACCCCGGATCGCAAGCCACTCTCCGTTGACAAACCGCCTCGGGCTTCGCTAACATCGGCGTCGCTTCGATTCCAGGGTGGCTCACCAGACCATGGCATGATCCGGGTCCCCGTCCGGTGACTGGTCGACCGGTGCTTCCGGTCTCCGGCAAAGCCGGCAGCAGAGCTGCTTGGAGACTTCAAGGGCGAGGCCCAGGAGTGGCGCCACGATGATCAACATTCCCCGGTGGGAGTACAAGCAGGTCCTGAACGTCGACGACGAGGAGCTGAACCGGATGGGCCGGGAGGGCTGGGAGCTGGTCTGCTCCGGAGGGAAGGGAGGGAACTACCTCTTCTTCAAGCGCCCGATCGAGGTTCAGGAGTCAAAGCAGGAGAAGAAGTCGTTCAAGTACGAGGAGTTCATTTGAGTCACCGGGTGCTGGGTTTCCATCTGGCGCTGCTGGTCCTGGGGGTGTCGCTGGCCGCGGCCGGCAACGCGCCCTCGGACGGCCCGACGCCCGCGGCCGCTCCGAGCCCCCTGACGACCGCCTCTTCCGCACCTCGGTTGCCCGGCGCCAAGTGCTGGGACGTGCCCGGGGGACGGTTCATGCTCCCCGACTGGACGCCGCTGATCTCGGTCGTGGAGAAGGCGACCGGCCTGGTGCTGGTCTCGCGGCCCAGCGAGAAGGGTGCGGGCGTCTGCCTGACCTGGAGCTTCCAGCCCGCGCCGCTGACGATGAAAGACCTGCGGGACGTGGCGCCGGTCTACATCGCCCTGCTCCGCCGCTTCTCGGCGCGAGCCAGCGACGACGCGGCCGGCGGACCGGTCAAGACCAGCGGCGACACCGAGCTCAACGTGGTGTTCGGCCATCCCGCTCTCGAGCAGAAGTACGCGATCGAAGGTCCCACGGAGGCCACGCTGGTGATCTGGGACTGCGCCCCCTCCCGCCGCACGTTCGCGCTGCTCTGCCACGCCCCTCACAGGCCGCTGGTCAACCGGCTGGTCTACGCGGTCACCAAGTACGCGGCGTGCCACTCGAGTCCGGTGGACTACGAGGGGGTCGGCCCTCTGGCCGTGGAGCTCCCGGGTGGCTGGAAGACCGTTTCTATCGCCCCGAACCTCCACGTGCTCGGGTCTGCCGACGGCCGGCTGGCGGTGCATCTCATCGCCCTGGGCGTCTCGAAGGTCGACAGCATCACCAGGGAGACGGTGCTGGCCACGGTCGAGGCGATCGGGACGCTCACCGGCAAGATCAAGAACCGCGAGGCCCCGGTGGTGAATCCAGACCCGAAGCTGGGTCACACGGTGGGTCACGTCCGGGCCCGAATGGTCCTGGAAGAGCAGGAGGTCTCCGCGGTCTTCGAGGCATGGTTCTGCCCTCACCGCCAGCGCGTCTTCGCGCGGGTGGTCACGGCGCCGGCCTCGCCGGAGCTCGAGAACGCCCGCCCGCTGTTCGACTCGGTGCGCTGGGTTGTAGTACGAGCGGACGATCACGGTGCGGCCGTACTCGTCGACGATCACCCTGCGATCGATCAGGGTCAGATCGGACGAGACCGGGGCCACGTAGGTCGTGTGCACCGGGCGGTAGCAGTGCCGGCTGGCGATCGCCCCGCCGATCAGGCCTCCGACCACGGCGCCCACGAAGGCGTGGCCGCCCCGGTGATGCCTCGGGCCCCAGGCGGAGGCATCATTCGGGGTCACGAAGGCGGTTGCGAAGGTTACCAGGACCAGTGCCGCCACGAGGGACTTTCTGATGAACATATGCTCCTCCATTCCAGCCGGCCCGATCCGCAATTGCCGTCGTCGCTCTCGTTCTTGTTCTGATCAGGACCGGCATACACGTCCAAAGCCAGAGCCGTGTCAGTTTCGGTTCGAATGGGCGTCGTTGGGCTCTGGAGGCCGAAACAGAAGCTGATGGGGTCAGGCGCCGACGGTCTGCGATCCAAGGGCGACGGCGAAGCCTCCGGGAACAACTCCCGCATCCGGGAGTAACGCTTCGCCATCGACCGGTCGAGCCGGAGGGCGAGACCGAGGGGGGCTTGGGGGCGGAATGAGCGAAGCGAAGGGCCCCCATCTCGAACGATGCCGCCCGGCTCGGCCGCGGAGCGTGCGACGCGGCCGAGTCCCGAGGGTTCCCGGATGCTCGACAGGGCATTCGATGGAGCTTGATCGCCGCGGCGCTTGCGTGTATACCGGTCTGGCCCGCGGTTTGGCCGCGGTTCCCAGGGAGGTAAGGCATGGACATTTTCGAGCGACTGGAGAACGTCACGATCGTGGGCGCCGCCGGGAAGATGGGGAGCGGTATCGCCTTCCTGCTGGCGGTGCAGATGGCCAAGAGGAAGCTCTCGCCGGAGGGCCGGGAGAAGACCTACCAGCTGAACCTGATCGACACGAACCCGGCGGGGCTTCAGAACCTCGTCGGATACGTCCGGGACCAGACCGTCAAGGTCGCCGAGAAGTCGATCGTGGAGCTGCGCAACCTGTACAGGGAGCGGACCGACCTCGTCGAGAACACCGAGATCGTGGAGGCGTTCGTCGACGAGGTCGGGCGGCTGCTGATGCCGACCACGGCCATCGAGGGCGCGGCGTCGTCTGGCATGGTGTTCGAGGCGATCATCGAGGACGAGAAGATCAAGATCGACCTCTACCGGAAGCTCCAGAAGATGTGCTCCGAGGAGGCCTTCTTCTTCACCAACACCTCTTCCATCCCGATCACGACCCTGGACAAGAAGGCGCGGCTCGACGGCCGACTGATCGGTTACCACTTCTACAACCCACCGCCGGTGCAGAAGCTCGTCGAGCTGATCACCCACGGGCACACGCGGCCGGAGCTGGTCGAGGCCGCCAAGCAGCTGGGCAAGCTCCTGGGAAAGAAGCTCATCCCGTCCAACGACATCGCCGGCTTCATCGGCAACGGCCACTTCATCCGGGACGGTCTCCACGCCATCGCGGAGGTGGAGCGGTTGACCAAGCAGGGTCGTTCTTTCGCCGAGGCGGCCTACATGGTGAACCGGGTCAGCCAGGACTTCATGATCCGTCCCATGGGGATCTTCCAGCTGATCGACTACGTGGGCGTGGACGTGTTCTCCTCGATATTGAAAGTCATGCACCGGTACATCCCGGGCGCCGGGCTGAAGAGCGAGGTGATCGGCAAGCTCGTCGAGAAGAAGGTGCTGGGAGGCCAGTTCTCTGGCGGCGCCCAGAAGGACGGCATCCTGAAGTACGAGAAGGGCGCTCCGGCCGGCGTCTTCGACCTGACCGAGGGCGCGTACGTGGCGTTCGACCGGTCCGGTCCAGAGGCCTGGACCTCCCGGGCCGACCGGGAGCTGGGCCCCACGCCGGAGGGCTGGCAGGCCTGGAAGAAGATGGTCGGGAACCCCCGGAAGGACGAGGCGCTGAGAGCCTACTTCCAGACGCTCTGGAGCCAGGACACCCGCGGGGCAGACCTGGCGCGGAGCTACCTCAAGCGCTCCGCGGAGATCGCCCAGAATCTCGTGAAGGCGGGCGTGGCAGCGTCGGTGGAAGATGTGAACGGTGTGCTGCTCAACGGGTTCTACCACGCCTACGGCGCGGTGACGGATCTCATCCCGGGACTCCCGGCGTGACGGAGGTGTGGTCGTGAAGAAGCTCAGAAAGAACGTCTACATGGTTTGCGGGTTCAACACGATCTCGCTGGGCACCGGCCGGAAGGAGTTCCACCCCAAGAAGCCCCGCCCGGGCCTGGAGCAGTACATCCAGGAGGCGGGCAAGGGCGTCATCGCCCAGATCCCGTCGGCCAGCCTGGTGGACGAGTGCGTGATCTCCAATTTCATGGCGGCCCGGTTCTGCCGGCAGGGGAACCTGGCGGCGCTGATGCCGACCATCGACCCCTCTCTGGAGTTCAAGCCCTCGACCCGGGTGGAGGGGGCGTGCGGCTCCGGTGGGCTGGCCCTCTACACGGGCGTGAAGAGCGTCCTGGCCGAGACCGCCGACGTGGTCCTCGCCCTGGGTGTCGAGGTCCAGAACACCGTCAAGGCGATCTACGGGGCCGACTACCTGGCGCTGGCCGGACACTATGCCACGGAGCGGAAGAGCGGTCACGCCTACTTCTTCCCGGCCAAGTTCTCCGACCGGGCCGGGGCCTACGCCCAGAAGTACGGCCGGGACCGGACGCGGCAGGCCATGGCCCACTGGTACGTGCAGGCGATCGAGCATGCCCGGAAGTGCCCCAAGGCCCAGGAGCACCACAACGAGACCAAGGACCTCCTCGCCGCGGGCATGACGACTCCCAATCCGGCGGCGTTCGTCGAGGAGCTGAACTTCTTCGACTGTTCCAAGGTGTCCGACGGCGCGTCGGCGATTCTCATCTGCTCCGAGGAGGGGCTGGTGCGGCTCGGCATACCCAAGGAGAAGGCGGTGCTGGTCCGCGGCATCGGTCAGGCCCAGGCCGATCTGACCAAGGGGCCCAGGGATCTGACCGAGCTGACCACGTCCAAGGAGGCGGTCCGCAAGGCCGTGGAGATGGCCGGAGTGGCCGTGAAGCACCTCGGAGTGCTGGAGGTCCACGACTGCTTCACCATCACCGGGCTGCTGGCGCTGGAGGCGATAGGCGTGGTGCCGCCCGGCGAGGCGATCGACTACGTGATCGCGGGCAAGACCCGGATCGGCTCCGAGCTCCCGACGAACTGCACTGGCGGTCTCATCGGCTTCGGCCACCCGACAGGGGCGTCCGGCGTGAGAATGGCCGTCGACCTCTGGTCGCAGCTGACCCGACAGGCCGGAGACTGCCAGGCGAACCTGGCGGCCGACAGGTCCCTCGGTCTCATGGTGAGCATGGGCGGCAACGACAAGACCACCTCCGCCGTGGTGGTGCAGCAGGCGAGCTGAGAAGGCTCGGCTCTCGCAGAGTCGCTGGTGGCCGCGACGCGACCGGTCGCTCGGGGCGCGACCCGGATCCGGCGAGGCGCCGGATCTTCACTGGAACGGGTCGTTCACCGTGTTCGCCGGCGGGGCGGCCTGCGCCTGGCTGCCACGGGGCGGACGGCGGTTCAACAGCTGCTGCACCCGGGTCTCGGGCTGGGAGACCACCGCGTCTGGCGGCGGAGCTGCCTGGACCGGCGGCCGCGGGCGGGTCAACAGCCCCGGCGACGGGACCAGCGACGACGGCGTCCGGTCGGTGACGGTGGCTCCGCCTCCCGGAGGCTGTGCCCGGGAGATGACGTTGGGCGGAGTGAGCCGCCCGGGCCTCGGGCCCGCGGCCACCGGCCCTCCGCCAGACCCCGGATCGCCCCTGCCCGGAGGCGTGGGTCGGCTCCCGGTGCCAGCTCCGTGGAGCTGATCCGACCCGGGCTCGGTCCCTGACGGCCCGGCGTTGGAGATGACTCCGGGAGTGTCGTACATCCCCGGCGGGATCAGCTGTCCGGGCTGCCCGGACAGCGGCGGTCGTTCCCCGGTCTGGGTCTGATCCGTGCCTCCCAGGACCGTGGGATCGATCGCCTGCGGGCCGGTCCACGTCATCGGATCTTCCGGCGGTGGCGGCAGACCGCCGGTGACCCGGCCCGGCGTCATCGCGGTCGGGATCCGGGGCGGCGGGTCGCCGGTGCGGCCGGTCGGAGGTCGTTGGCCCGTGCGAACAGTCTTGGGGTCCGGCGTCCCGGCCGTCGAGTCCGACTGTCCGGCCACCGGAGCGCTGGGCGGAGGCGCTGCGCCGACCGGCGGCGCGAACCCCTGGACCCGGTCGACCGGCCCCGCGGACCCGAGAAGCGGGCCGGCGCCCGCAGCGACCGGGTCGCGGCCCGGCTGGACCGTCCCGGACCGGTTCGGATCCTGGCTCTGGTTCGTCATGGCGTTGGGCGCGCCGGCGAACGTCTGGGTCCGGGTGTCCGGGGGAGCTGCCGCCCCGGGCAGCGCCTGCGGCCGGACGCTGGGCGTCGCCGTGCCCGCCTGGGGAAGCGCCACCATCCCGGGTCCAGGGAACGGCCCCGCCGTGGGCGCCACCGACGGCGCCGGGCCGGGCGTCGCCGCGGCAGGGGAGGCCGAGAGGGTCTCGGTGCCGGCCGGAGGCGCCAGCAGATCCACCACCGACATCTCCGGCGAGTCGATGTTCGAGGCCGCATCGTCGAAGTACGGCGACGCCACCGTCACGGACGGCCTCTCCCCGCTGGCAAGGGCGAGCTGGATCATGACGAGCTTCCTGGAGCCGTAGATCTTCAGCGTCGCGTCGGTGAATCCGTACGTGAGCGGCCGGTCGTCGCCCCGGACGAACTCCATCTCGACGCCCTGGCCCGGCACCCTGCGGCCGCTGACCTTCGCCTGCGTGATGCGGTGGTTCCGGGTCGGGGCGTCCACCTCTTCGGTGTAGGTCAACGTGTACAGGAGCTGGGTGGGAGACGGGCACTCCTCCCGGATCGGGCGCACGGTGCGGAGCACCCGCTTCACCTGTTCGAACAGGCGATTCACCTTGGAGATCTCGTCGAGCCGTGAGATTCCCTTCTTCGACGAGACCTGGCCCACGTACAGCGCCTGGTACAGGGCTCCCAGCACCAGGCCCAGAATCGCGAAGACGACGACCACCTCCACGATCGTGAAGGCTCTCCTCGAGGCCATCTCACCACACCTCCGTGTCGTCGGTCACCAGAGTCTGGAAGACCAGCGTGCGCAGGCCCTTCCGCTTCAGGTACTCGGGCACCCAGACCACCTTGACCTTGATCATCTTCAGACTGCCCCACCGGGAGTTCTCCGCCGCGGCCGGATCGTCGGTGCGCTGCGACAGCTGCTCGATCGTCACGAGACGCCTGTAGTCCTTCGGGTACGGCTCGATCAGGGGAGCGTACGCTCTCGGGACGAACAGCTTGTAGATCTCGCTGTCCGGCGTGTCCTCCTTCACGATCGGGAGCTTCGAGAACGGCACCTGCGCCAGCTTCTCCACGAGGCTCGTCCCCAGGTTCGAAGCCATGCTCTCCTCGGCGATCCGTTCGGTCCCCTGGTGACCGGTGGAGAGGCTCGTGAACAAAGGGATCGCGACGATGGCCAGAATCAGGCTGGCCACCAGGACCTCCAGGAGCGAGAAGCCGGTTCCGTCAGTTCCTACGCTCGCCCTCGCGATCGGGTTTGATTTCATGGATCTTCCGGTGGTCCTCACGGGACACCTGCCAGATAGTAGTCCCGGGCAGGCGCCACGTGGACCGAGTAGGTGGCACCGCCGGCCGTGGTCGGATCCAGCCGGGGATCGTACAGCACCTTTCCGGGCTCGGAGCCGGCGGTGAACCGCTCCAGATCG
>JACQZM010000192.1 GCA_016213885.1 Candidatus Rifleibacteriota bacterium
ACCACGAAGGTCGCTGGAAAGACGGTATCGCGACTGCTGCCGCCAGGCGAGGCGGAGCTCTATGAGGAATGGATCGAGAACCGAAGGCGGATCGAGAGGATCGTACGCGACCTCAAGGCGCTGTCGGCCAAGGCTGCTCCACTGGTGCTCAAGCTGAGATCCAGCGCGAACTCGCATCAGCGAAAGGCCGCGTCGTGAAAGGCACCGACACTCCGTCCGATGCACTCGGGAGGCAGGGGAGGATCCCATCGTGGCATCCGCCAGCTGCGGTTCGGTCAGCGTGCCCCTGGCGTGCCTGTCCCGGATGTGGGGTCCGCGGCGACGCCCTCCCTCGCCCGGGCCTCCCGGCCGCGGTCTACTAGGAGCTTCCCGATGAGATCCGCGGTGCGCGGCGGTCAACGCACCGGTCGGTCCATCTCGTCGGCCAGCCGGGCCAGCACCTCGTCGAGCAGGCGAAACCTCCGGAGCACCTCCGGATCGACCCTCGACCGGGAGGCGTGCCAGACGACCCGGGCATGTTCCTTGTCCTGGCGAACCGCCAGGCTGTGGGTCAGGAACAGCCCCGCCACCGGGAGCGAACAGCGAGCGAGATCACGCTGCGCTTTCTCGAGGTTTCCCCTTCGCAGGTGGAAGATGCCCCGCTTGAAGACCCTCACCGGGTCGAGGTTGGCGCGGCGGCAGATCCAGGCGGCGTGAAGCGCCGTCACCGGGAGGAGCAGCTCCACGTGGAACCGGCCGGTCGCGTGCAGCATCGAGTACGAGAGCAGGATGGTCGTGGCCATCCACTCGAGCTCGCGGCTCCGGCCGACCTGGACGAAGTTGCAGAAGAACATGAAGACGCAGGGGACGTAGACGACGACCAGCGAGAGCTCCCGCAGGAGATCTGCCTGCGGGTTCCCCGAGGAGAGCCACAGGAGCAAACCCGCGATGAGGACCGACGGCAGGAAGAACACCGGCACCGGGATCAGCCGGTGGTGCTTCACCCAGCACTCCAGGAGCTCGATCGGATCGTCGTCGGACCTGCGCATCTTCTCGACACCTGGTCACACCCCGAGCTCGAAGAGGGGCGAGGACCGTGGCCATGATACCGACCCACGGCACGAGGAGCAACAGTCGGCCCTGGACCATGACCCGGCGCCTCGCCGGGTCCGAGTCGCGCCCCCGAGCGCGACCTCAATCCGGATCCCCTCCTCTTTCTTCTCTCTCCCGAGCGCGACCTCGAATGAACCCCTCCACTTCCTTGGTGACTCTGCAGCCAGGCCGAGGCCCGATCACAGGCCGACTCCGCGAAGTCACCCTAGGCGAGACCACCGTGGAGCGCTGACACCCCGCACGTCCCACGGCTGGCCGGGATCCTGCAGCGGCGGCGCGGGCCGCGGCTCGTGCCTGCCCCCGCGATCGGGTGGACCCCGGAATGGCAGGAGGGCCGAGCCGCGGGCACCGCTGGCGTGGATCGCGCGCGTCACCTCTCGGTCCCCTCGCCGTGGAGGATCTGGTGGGTGATCACTCGGCGGATGAGGCGCCTGGTGGGCTCATCCGATTCGACGCGGATGGGTCGGCTGGGCGATCAACAGCGCCATGATCATCGTCGCTGCAGCGGTCTTCCACGCGAGTTCGCTGAACGTGACGGAGCTCCAGCAGGCCGAGGCCACGCTCCGGCCGCTCCTGGGGAACGGCGCCGCCACGATCTTCGCCGTGGCGCTGGTGCTGGCCGGCTTCTCCTCTTCGCTCACGGCATCCATGGCCGGGGGCAGCATCTACGCCGGGATCTTCTCGGGGCCGTTCGACCCGGACCACAGCCACTCCCGGGTCGGCGTGGCCATCACGCTGGTGGGGGCCATCGTGGCGATCCTGTTCCTGCGGGACCCTTTCCGGGGAATCATCTGGAGCCAGATCGTGCTCTCGGTCCAGCTTCCCTGGACGATCTTCGTGCTGGTCTACCTGACGTCGTTCCGGCAGGTCATGGGGAGGTTCGCCAACGACCATCCGGAGAAGGGGCTGCTCTGGGTCATCGCGCTCGTGGTGGCTGTGCTGAACGTCATGCTACTGTTCGACAGCCTGTGAGCCGGCGCCTGGCCTCACGCGCGTGGTCGGGGGGGCCGGACCGGTGACGGCCGCGAGGCGCGGCCCGGGAGGAGGGTGCGAGGTGTCGATGAACCGGATGCTCGAGCGGATCTGGCGCGTCCTCATGGCCGGGGTGCTCGTCGTCTCTCCGTCGCAGGGGGCGCCTCCGGGGTCGTCCGGGCCCGCTCCTGGCCCCGAGCCGTCGAGGCTCCTGGAGCAGGCGCGCCAGGCCAACCCTGAACGGTACCGGTTCGCGCTGGCCCGGGGCGCCCGCATCGGATACACCCGGGACGGTTCCACGTTCTACCTTCTCTGGACGCCGCCTGGAAGGGGAGCCGACCGTTCGCCCGGGCCGGTGATCGCCACGCTCCACGGCCACGCCAGCTACGCCTTCGACGAGCTGTTCCTCTGGCACCGACAGGCCGCGGCGCGGGGGATCGGGATCCTGGCGCTCCAGTGGTGGAAGGGCAGGGGGGAACGGTTCCAGGACTACCTCTTGCCCCGGGAGATTTACCGGGCGCTCGACGACGCGCTCAGGGAGGCCGGGGTTCGGTCCGGCCAGGTCATGCTCCACGGGTTCAGCCGGGGGTCCGCCAACTCCTACGCCGTGACGGCGATCGACAGGCAGACCCGGAACAACTACTTCGCCCTGGTGGTGGCCAACGCGGGGAAGCCGGGACGCGACTTCCCGGACAACGTCGATCTGGAGCGCGGGCGGTTCGGCCCGCGACCGCTGACCGGCACGAACTGGGTGCTCTACTGCGGCATGCACGACCCGAACCCGGACCGCGCCGGGTGCCAGGGGATGGCCGAGGTCGTCGTCGTCACCCACGATCACCGGGCGCTCGACGTGTTCGATCGATACCGGCGATGAGAGCTCCTCACCGCCCCGGCGCCACCCGCTTCAGCAAGACCTTGCCGTCGTACCCGCCGGGGGAGTCGAGGCGCGTGGCCCGGGAGGTGAGGGTCAGGGAGTTGCCGTCGACCCGGCCGTCGATCCGGTACGAGCGGTGCGCTGTCCGGCCCTGGAGCTGGAACGTGTTCGAGCCAGTTCGTCCTCCTGCGACGGCGACGTTGCCGGACCAGGTGCCGGTCAGCCTGCCTCCAGAATCCTCGGTCAGCGTCAGGGTGTCTGCGGCCTTTTCGCCCACCGTGTTGGTGTAGGTCCCGGCCCACTGGCCGGTCAGCCCGGTGGCGGCTGCCCGGACGGTCGGCCCGGCCGGCCCGGCGACGATCCGGCTCGGGCCGACCCACTGGTCGTAGGCCCCGGAGTAGCCGTCGTAGCGACAGTAGTGGAGCGACTCCCAGGAGTACAGGACCGTGGCCGCGTACAGCTTGCTGTCCGAGGAGCCTCGGACCGTGACCCGGGTGCCCCTGGGGTAGCGCGCGAACCTGAACGGCCGGACCTGTCCGGCGGCCACCCAGGCCTGGTAGGTGGCGCCCTTGTCGGTGTGACGGACCCGGACCTGGCCCGGCCTGGCGTCGACGATCTCGGCCTTCTTCCACCGACCCTGGTGAGAGTGCTCCACGTACTGGCCGATCGGCGGAGGCCTTCTCCTCCCGGTGGCGGTGGAGAGCTTCAGCCTCGGCTCGAAGCCGCCGGTCGCGACGAACATCGGTCGCCCCTCCGCCACGAACGCCATGTGCCTCTCCGTGAAGTCGGCCAGCTCCTTCAGATCGACGATCCCGTCGCCGTTCGAGTCGACCACCGGGTCGCCGCCGAATCCCCTGAGCAGGCAGCCGACGAACCGCCACCCGCTGAACGCGATGTTGTGGGAGTAGGCCGAGCTGAGACACGCGTAGGCGACCCGGGAACGTCTGCTCGTGGCGAGCTCGACGATGCCGCCGGAGTAGCAGCTGTCGGCCAGCATCAGGACCCGGGAGCCGCGGAAGCCCTGGTCGATGGCGTCGAACGCCCAGTCGAACGGCAGCTCCGAGTCGTAGGTCACGTACCGGAAAGAGCCGGTGCTCGCCGTGTAGCGACCGTGGCTGCTGAAGTAGAACAAGAGGAGCTCCCCGGGCCTGCTCTTCTTCAGGAACTGCTGGAAGGAGCCGCGGACCGCAGCGGTGGTGGCCCGCTCGTCCTTGATGAAGACGACCTGGTCGGCGGGGACGCCGGCCCGCCTCAGCAGGCTCACCAGCTCGCCGTCCAGCCGGTCGTGGGTCGAGAACGAAGGTTGGCTCTGGCCCTGGAAGATGGTCAGGGAGACGATGAACGCCCGGGTGTTCCTCGGCTCCCATGCCGACACTGCCCGGCACGGTGCTGCCAGGGCCGACAGGACCATCAGGCCGACGACCAGGCCCAGCGGCGTGGATCGGATCGATACCAGGCCGTCACGAGTTGTCACGGTACTCTCCTCCGGTCGGTGCCGGGGTCACGGTCCGAGGCTGTCATCCACCATGCGGCCCACGAAGGCGGGCATCGATCCGGTCGGAGCCATCGGCCCGGCCTCGGCCACACGTGCACGCTGCCGTCCAAGACCCCGGTGGCCATGCCAGGTTCATCCGCGCAAGGCGCAGATGGCAGACCGTCACGGCCAGGGCCGTCACGAGTTCCAGAAACAGGTTCGCACGGCAGCACCCGGGCCCGGCCATCTCCTGGACCACTCGCCCTACTGATACCCGACCCCCACTCGGCATTGGAAGTGAATTGTTGTGGTGGGGGACCCCCAGCCCCCACTCGGCATTGGAAGTGAATTGTTGTGGTGGGGGACCCCCAGCTCCGCGCAGCGGCCACAGGCGCGATAGCGCCGAGCGCGAAGCACAAACCGAGGGTTCCTCCTGTGGAGCCTCGGCCTGGGCAAGGCGCTCTGCAACGGCGCCACGCAGCGGCGCCTCCTCCCCCCGCCGGTCCGGCGCCCACGTTCAGGTTTCCTGACATGGAGGCCTGGATGTTGAAGTCGATCCGCTGCTGGAGGAACGACCTGAGGCGGGCCCCTGGCCGCGGAAGGAGCGTCTCCACCAGCTTCCGGGCGGTCCGGCTCCGGTCCGGATCGTAGGCCCCGCCGAACAGGGCCGCGTCGATCCGATCGATCACCACGAAGTCCTCCGGGAACCGATCGCAGCCAGGAGCGGAGCCCTCAGGCCCGACCGACGGGTGGGTCGGTCAGGGGCGCTCCCCTTGCCGGTCCGCCTCGCACTCGGCGCTATCGCGCCTGTAGCCGCTGCGCGGAGCAGGGGGTACCCCGCCACAACAGCCCACCTCCATTCCGAGCGGGGGCCGGGGATCAGTGCAGCGAGCGTTTGAGGGAATGGACGGCCAGGAGCGTTGCACTGCGAACCGCTGCCCCGCCCGGCGCCTGTGACCGCTCTCGACGTGACCATCCGGCATCCACGTACGGCGCCGATGAGCCAGAAGAAGGCAACCAGATTGCCGTTTGTGCAGCCGTCGTGTCAAAGTGGTTGGCGACACTGCAGGGTGGTAGACTCCTGGAGACCCGTGAGAGAGCTCGAGCCGGCAGTGCCGATCAGAGGTCGTTCCCATGAGTCAGCAGGCGTTCGCGATGGTGATCCTGGCTGCGTTCCTTCAGACGGTCGCCCAGGCCGGGCCGAAGATGGCGCCACGCGGGCCTTCTCCTTCGTTCAAGAGCTACCGCACGACCATGACCCTCGGCGACGGTCGGAAGCTCGTCTCGGTGACGAAGCTCGACGACGGCCAGGTCGTGAAGGTCAAGAGCTACGCGGCCGATGGTGGATGGAGCCTGGCCGACGTCGGGAGCCGGACGGTGCACGTCAGATCCCCGGGGAAGCCGGCCATCGTGCAGAAGAAGGCCTGGTCGCTGCACGCCCTGCAGTTTCCCCTGGAGGATCCCCGGGCAGAACCGCTCCCGATCCACACCCACATCGACCTGTCGGTCAGCGACGACATCTGCGATGGGATCCCGTGCCGGGTCCACCACAACAAGACGGACCGGGTCCGCGATTGGAGGGCCAAGAGCACGAACCTCACCGTGAAGTACGAGAGGGACGGTCGGTTCGCCACGTACTCCCACGACCTGGTCGACTCGGTCCCGGACAGCGAGTTCGAGCTGCCCGCCGGCGTGCCGGTCGAGGTGGAGCAGACCGGAGGCCGGTGAGGCCAGGCCCGACGTGATCCTGCCGTCATCCCCGACCCCGGACCTCCACCACCCTGGTGCTACCGCCGCCCCGGAAGTGGATGCACGCCGGCCCCTCGACCACGATCTCCCGGTCGAGCTCGATGTCGCCGTAGGTGGGGTCAGCCCACTTGGCGATGCGGAGCTGCCGGCCCTTCAGATCGAGCCAGAGGGTCTTGCCGGCCTCGCGCGCGATCTCGGAGAGCCGGGCGAGGACCTCCCGCGTCGACAGGGAAGTCCTGGCGCCGACGTTGTACCGGACCCCGCCGACATCCGGGTGGGTCACTATGCTTCCACGGGAGGTACCTCGTGCAGCATGGACATTCGACTTCCATCACGACCACGCAGGGGCTCGCTCGGACCGCCCTCGCGGCCTTGCTGCTCTCCGTCGGATTCCCTGGTGACGGGCTGGCGGAGTCCAGACCGACCGAGGCTGACCTGGCGCGCCGGCTGGCCGGGTACGAGGGTTGTTTCGTGACCCTGGACCTGCGGGCCGGCACGTCGATCCGGGTCAACGCTCGCCGGTGCGCCGTGCGGCTCTCGCCCTGCTCCACGTTCAAGATCCCGAACTCGTTGATCGCGCTGGAGACCGGCGTGGTGCCCCACGGGCGCGAGATCCTCCGGTGGGACCGCAAGGACCGCGGCATGGCCGACTGGAACCGCGACCACTGCCTCGAAAGCGCCTTCCGCGCCTCGGCGGTCTGGTACTACCAGGAGCTCGCCCGGCGCATCGGCGCATCCCGGATGCGCCGGTTCCTGGCGCTCTTCAGGTACGGCAACCAGGACCTGTCAGGAGGCCTCGATCGATTCTGGCTCCAGAGCTCGCTCGCCATCTCGCCGGACGAGCAGGTCGCGTTTCTGGCCCGGCTGGCCAGGGGTGAGCTCCCGCTGTCGTCCCGCACGGTCGAGGTGTTCCGCCGGGTCTCGATCGTGTCGCACCACGGCGCGTCGGTTCTGCGCGGCAAGACCGGATCGGCGCTGGACCCGGCGACCAGCAAGCGGTGCCAGAACTGGTTCGTGGGCTGGCTCGAGGGTCCTCATGGCACCCATGTCTTCGCCGCCCACATCGCCGGCCCGAGCATTCCTGACTACCGGACTGCCCGGCGGATCGCCGAGCAGATCCTCCACGACCTCGGCCTCTGGTGACCTCGCCGTCACGGCCCTCTTCCCTCTCCCTTTCGTCCTGCCGTCGGGGCACGGAGGAGTGGGTCTTGAACCAGGTGAAGATCTGACGCCAGTTCCAGACGTTGGGCTTCGTCTCGCAGCCATCCCCGGACTGGATCTTGAGGCCGTGGGTTCGGATGAACCGTGCCATCCTCACGACGACCTCCAAGCGTTCCTCCGGGGCGAGGTGCGGCACGATGACCCGCACGTGGTCACAGAACCGGCAGACGGAGCAGCCGCCGTAGTCGAGGGCGCCCTCTTCGGCGAGCCGTGCCATCGCCTTGTGTCACCGTGCAGACCGAGCCCTCTTCCCAGGCGGGCGCTTCGGCCAAGGACGGCCAGATCCTGGACCCGGCAGCGCTGATGCGCCTGAAGAAGACGCTGGGCAAGCGGGCGGACGAGCTGTTGCCGGGGTTGATCGACACTTTCACCAAGGACGGGCCGCAGCTCCTCGCGCAGCTGCACCAGGCGCTCGAGAGGGCGCACGCCGTCGATCCACGCCGGGCCGCGCACACCCTCGAGTCCAACGGGGCGAACTTCGGGGCGATGGAGCTCGCCGGCGTGGTTGCTCAGCTCGAAGCGCTCGCCAAGACCGAGAAGCTGGAAGGGGCAACCGAGCTCGTCACCCGGGTCGAGGAGCAGTACCGGCGCGCGGAATCAGCGCTGCTGGCGCTTTACGGCCGGGCGCAGCGGTAGGAGCCTCAAGACCGAGGTCGCTCACTCGCCCGTCGACTCACGGATCGAGGCTGCGGTCCGGAATGCGCTGGCGGATCAGATCGGGCTGGACGCGCACCTAGCGCAGGGAAAGCCCCGCACGGAACTCAGCGGAACGTGCGGCGAGCAGTTCCACTGCTTCGCAAAGCTCAGGAAAGTGCAGCGCGGCAGGTTCCCGCGTCGGGATGTTGGCACCGATCCGCCTGAGGAGCGTTGGGCGATGGAGCGCCTTGGGGTGGACGTCGGGACGGGTATCCGAGACGACAGGGAGCACACTCAGACCCGCGCTATCACTGAGAGCCAGGCCGAGGGTCGGGGCTAGTGGTGCATAGTAGAAGTCGTAGCGGGGGTCTCGGAGGTGCGGCCACACGGAAGACTGATCCGCGTCGCCCTGCATGATCGACTCCAGGATGCCGGTCGTGTCGTTGCAGACTCCGAGGATTCCGTAGCCGTGGCGATCGAATGCGTAGCGGCCCTGGACAACATTCAAGATCCGCATGACGTGCCCGGCCGCGGTCACCAGACGCCGGGCAGGTTCTGGACCGGGATAGGTGCGGACCACGCGGAAGTTGGCCCACGAGGTGCACGCATGCACCGCAGCCTTGAAGAGGGTTCCCTGGCGACCTCCCTCCGGGATGCCGATATACCACTTCACCAGCGCGACAGGCTGGATGGTCCCATGGCGAAAGAGGGACAGGATGTGCTCCGAGTGGTTGGCCGGCACGAGCAGGCGTCCGGCCGTGTTCGTGTTCGCGGGATCGAGCGGGTCCACACCGGTTGCGAGCCAGGTGGGGATCCGGATCGGCAGCGGCGTGTTCTGCTGCCTCACGAAACAGCCGAGGTAGTCGACGAACATCCGAGCGTCGAAGGCCGCGACATCGTACGTGCCGCCTGCAGTCAGCAGATCGATGAGCTGGGCGCCGTCCCGAGCGGTTGCCGCCTGCCCTCCGATGATGACGGCCATCGGCCGGATCTGGAAATCGGGACGCGTCAGGAGATTCAGCGCCCGGGCCAGCCGGAATCCTGATCGAACGGTCGTTGACGGTCAGTTTGACCGTCAACCGGAGGTCGATTGACGATGACCCTCAGGCTTCAGCGGGCGACGCTGCTCGCCGGACGATCCGTTTTCTGTCGACCTCGAACGTCGACAGCAGCGTGGCAGAGAGCGTGGGTCGGAGAGCACTACCCCGTGTACGGGCAACCCCGGAGGCAAAGGGACCTCGAACGGGTACCGTCCCGGTGGTGCTCCTCGACCCTGGCGACGGCCTCGAAGAGAAAGACGGCCTTCCGCCCGAGGTGGTCCGCGAAGTGGCGGCAGAGGCCGTCGGGGAGGCACCGCTCGCGCTCCAGGGGACCTGGTTCTCGACCCCGTGATCGAGCAGCACCACGATCCCGGGGTGCTGCAGCCTGGCCGTGATCCGCGCCTCGTTCAGGAAGCGCGCGGCCTCCTCCTGACCCTCCATGCAGGCCGCGGAGAGCAGCTTGACCACGACCTTCCGGTCCAGTCTTTCTCACTGGTTTTCGAAGGAGGGAACCAGGGGAGGGTTCCCCTGGCCGCACTTGGGTAGGGGAAACCTGGTGCTGCACGGTGCTTCGTGTGCGTACGGGACATGTTCGCGGAGGAACGGATCGGCAACCCAGGTCAGATCGACCTCGATCTGTGAGGGTGCCCAAGGAGGTGACTCGAGAAGGGGATGGCGAATGGCCGCGGCACGGCCGCGCCGCGGCCGTTCCTGCATGCGATGCACATCAATGAGGTGACCCGCCCGCGGCGGTGTCACAGGTGGCGCTTGCGCCCCGTGAATCGATGAGGATCATGGACAGCCCGAGCACAAGCAATGCGGCCTTTGTGGGACGGGATGTGAAGGCCGTCCACGGAGACGTCACGGTGCTGCTCGAGGCGGGAGTTCCGGACCGGCGGCCCGACGGACGAATCGAATTCCCCACGGTGAAGACGACTTCGGGGGGGCCCCCACCACATAGCTTCACCTCCAATGCCGAGTTGGAAGCGATGGGGAACCGGCTCGAGGACCTCCTCGGCCAGGAGACGAGAGAAGGCGACCTGTCGCTCATCTCGAGGCGTGGCTCGTCGGCGTTCAGCACTCCAGGTGTGCTCGCGCGGGGAAAGGGGACAGAGCGAATCCCTGGCGACTTCACTTCCCCGGCGGGTGGGCGGGAACGGGCGAGGCGCTCCCCTGCTGCCCTGGCGGCGGAGGGTACTCCCGCCTCAGCGTCGCGTGGAGCGGCTCGAGCCGGGTGGCCCCCCCGGCCACGGCGCGGGCCACGGCCGCAGCCAGCTGCCGGCGCACCCGATCGGCAGGATCGCTGCCGAGGCGGGTGAGCGCCTGGACGACCCTGTCGTCCGAAGGTGCCAGTCGAGCCAGCGCCTCTCCGGCGACGCGCCGCACCTCCGTCTCGGGATGCTCGGTGGCCGCGATGAGGCGGGGGATCGCCCTCGCACCGCCGGCGCCGGCCGTGGACAGCAGGTTGATGGCGCCCTCACGCACCTCGTGGTCCGTGCTCGACATGGCGGTCTCCAGCCAGTCCAGCTCCTTCGTGGTGAACGTACGACCGGCGTCGGGA
>JACQZM010000300.1 GCA_016213885.1 Candidatus Rifleibacteriota bacterium
TTCGTCGTGGTGAACAAGGTCGCGGCCCAGAACAACGGCTGTGGACAGTGCCAGTCGCGCGTCGGGCGAGAGGCTCTCTGGATCCACAGGGCCTGCACCCAGCTGGGGCGCCGGCTGAAGGAGATCCCCTATCTTCCGGTCGAACCCCGGGGCCCCTTGCTGCTCCACGGCATCGGCCAGCGGTTGTTGCGGGGCGAGCGTTTCGTGATCGAGCCGGCCCCGCGGTCGGCCGGGAGCGTGATCCCGAGCGACGCGAGGCTCGTTCCGGCCGACCTCGCGCCGGTGTTGGAGGCCGGCCGGATCTTCTGGGTCTGCGGCAAAGGCGGCGTGGGGAAGACCACCGTGGCCTGCTCCCTGGCGCTCTGGCTCGCCGGGCAGACCGCGTCCAGAGTGCTCCTGTTCTCGACCGACCCGGCGCACTCTCTGGCGGACGCCCTCGGAACCCCGCTGAAGGAGGTCCCGACCCCGCTGACCGATCGTCTCGACGGTGTGGAGATGAACCCGGAGAGGCTACTGGCCGAGTTCAAGGCGAGCTACAAGGAGGAGATCAATTCGTTCTTCGCCGCCCTGTTCCAGTCCGACCAGGTGGACGCCACGCTCGACCGCAAGGCGATGGAAGGTCTGATCGATCTCTCCCCTCCCGGACTCGACGAGATCATGGCTCTGGCGGCACTGACCCAGTACCTGCGATCCGCGAGCTACGGCAAGCTCGTCATCGACACCGCTCCCACCGGACACTTCCTGAGGCTTCTGGAGCTCCCGGAGGTCCTGAGGAGCTGGATCAGGGCCATCTTCGAGATTCTCCTGAAGTACAAGCGAATCTTCCGCGCGCCGCGGGCCCAAGCCTACCTCGTCGAGCTCTCGAAGGCGATCCGCGAGATCCAGGAGACGCTCAAGGACGCCCGGTCGTCCGTGATCGTGCCGGTCGCCATACCGACGGTGCTCTCGGTCGAGGAGACCGGCGACCTGCTGCAGGCGCTGAAGGGGCGAGACAGTCGCTGTGCGACGCCCTGGACCAGCTCCTCGACACCGGGGTCGTGGTGGGCGGAGAGCTGATCGTGCAGGTCGCCGACATCGAGCTGCTCTACGTGGCGCTGGAGCTGGTGGCCTGCTCGTACGAGAAGGCCATCAGCTCCGGAGTCCGCGCCCACGCCGCTGTCCGGCGAGACCGGCCGGCGGAGGAGGTCTGACATGGCTCAGGGACCGAAAGCCCCTGCCAGAGGAAAGAAGAACCGGATCGACATAGACCCGGAGAACGTCCGCCGCGGTCTCGGTCAGCTCGTGCTCACGATCGTGGAGCTCTTGAGGCAGCTCTTGGAGCGGCAGGCGATCAGGAGGGTCGAGGCGGGCAGCCTCACGGACGGCGAGACGGAGCGGCTGGGTTGTGCCTTCAGGGCGCTCAAGGATGAGATGGTGATCTTGAGAACTCATTTCGGGCTGACCCAGGACGACCTCAACCTCGACCTGGGCCCCTTCGGAAAGCTGCTCTAGGAGGCAATCCATGGCTCGACACGTGACCCACGCCGTCCAGTCGTCCACGCTGGGGGACGTGCTGGAGCGCATCCTGGACAAGGGGATCGTCATCGCCGGGGACATCAAGATCAAGCTGGTGGACATCGAGCTGTTGACGATCCAGATCCGCCTGATGATCGCCTCCGTCGACAAGGCTCGCGAGATGGGGATCGACTGGTGGGTGAGAAACCCCGACCTGTGTCGCAGCGCCGGCGACGACGCCCGGGACCGGGAGATCGAGACGCTCAAGGCGCAGGTCCAGGGTCTGGAGGCGAAGCTGAACGTCTGAACCGTCGGCCGCTGCGGATCTTGCGTGACTGGAGTCTGATCAAAGTGACTACCCCGCTGAGAGCGCTCGTCGTAGAGGGTGCGCCGGAGGAGGTTTCGACTCTGATCCACGGTCTGATCCGCATCGGGTACGAGCCGATCCATGAGGTCGTGGAGACGCTCGGTCAGATGCGCTCTGCCCTGGCGAGAGCTTCGTGGGACGTGGTGCTCGCGGTCGGCCCGGAGCCACGCTTCGACGGTCTCGCCGCCCTGAACGAGTTGCAGGAGCGCGGTCTGGACGTCCCTTTCATCGTCGTCTCGAGCAGCCTCAGCGAAGAGACGGCCGCAGCCGCCATCAGGGCGGGGGCACGGGACTGCATCGAGATCGGCCAGCTGGCTCGCCTCGAGTCGACGCTCGATCGGGAGCTGCGCGAGGCCCGGCTCCGTCGGGAGCGAAGCCACACCCTGGACGCTCTCCGGGAGAGCGAGAGGATGCTCAACAGGGCGCAGGAGATCGCCAGGATCGGGAGCTTCGAGCTCGACCTCGAGACGGGAAGGTTCGAGTGGTCTCGCCAGATGTACGCGCTGCTGGAGATCGACCCGACGGAGTTCGACGGCTCGATGGAGGCGGCGTTCAGAAGCGTGCACCCTCAGGACCTGCCGGCTCTCCGGGCTGCGCTCGGCCGCGTGATCGAGATCGGCAGGCTGGCTCCGATCGAATACCGCGTGGTGATTCCAGAAGCCCGGGACCGGGTCGTCTGGACCGAGGGTGAGGTGATCCGGGACAAGGACGGCTACACTCGACGCCTGATCGGTTTCGCCCAGGACGTGACCGAGCGCCGGCGAGCCGAACACGAGCGCCAGATCACGCTCGCCCGGCTCGAGGCCACCAACGTGCTGCTGCAGTCGCTGGTGGCGTCGGTGCCCTTGAACCTGAAACTCGCGAACATCACCGCGAGCATCGTCCGGGCCTTCGAGGCCGACTTCTGCCGCATCTGGCTGATCCGGCCCGGCGATCTCTGCGACCGGGGCTGTGTCCATGCCGCCGTCACCGAGGGGCCGCACGTGTGCGTCCACCGTGACCGCTGTCTGCATCTGGTGGCGAGCGCGGGCCGGTACACCCACACGGATGGCGAGGTCCATGGCCGGGTCCCGTTCGACTGCTACAAGATCGGCCGGATCGCCTCCGGGAAAGATCACAGGTTCCTCACCAACGACGTGCAGACCGAGCCCCGCGTTCACGACCACCGGTGGGCGCGCGACCTGGGGCTCGTGTCGTTCGCGGGGTACCGGCTCAGCGTTCCGGACGGCCGGACGATGGGCGTTCTGGCGCTCTTCGCGAAACACCCGATCACGTCCGCCGACGACGCGATGCTGGATGGACTCAGCAGCACCGTCGCCCTGGTCGCCCAGAAGGCGCTCGCCGAGGAGGCGCGCGACAGGTTCGAGGAGCAGCTCCGGATGTCGCAGAAGATGGACGCGATCGGCCGGCTGGCCGGCGGTGTCGCCCACGATTTCAACAACATCTTGACGGTCATCCAGGGCTTCGGCGAGCTGGTGCTCGCCGAGCTGGGCCTCGATCATCCGAGCATCGAGGACGTCCGGGAGATCATCGCAGCGTCGTGGCGGGCCGCCAGCCTGACGCGCCAGCTCCTCATGTTCAGCCGGAGGCAGGTCGTCGAGCCGAAGGTGCTCGATCTGAACGCCGCGGTTCGCGACATGGAGAAGATGGTCCGGCGACTCATCGGCGAGGACATCGAGGTTCACACCCGGCTCGACAGCTCCCTCAAGCGCGTGCATGCCGACCCCGGCCTGATCGAGCAAGTGTTGCTCAACCTGGCCGTGAACGCGCGCGATGCGATGCCGGGCGGTGGACTGCTCACGATCGAGACCGACAATGTCGTCGTCCAGAAGGGAGATCTGGCGCTCATGCCCGAGGGGCGGGTGGGATGGTTCTGCAGGCTGGCCGTGTCCGACACCGGTACCGGGATCCCCGCGAAGGTGCTCCCGCAGATCTTCGAACCGTTCTTCACGACAAAGGGTGCGGGAAAGGGAACCGGCCTCGGTCTGGCGGTCATCCACGGGATCGTGAAGCAGCACGGCGGGTGGATCGCCGTGACCAGCCGGTCGGGTCGCGGCTCCACGTTCACCATCCACCTTCCCGCCTGCGTCAGCGGCGAGGTGGAAGCGCCTGCTCTCGCGGTGACATCCCGGGTCGGGGGGCTGAAGGGCAAGGGAGAGCGGCTGCTGATCGTGGAGGACGAGAACAGTCTGCGGCGCTGGCTGGGCCGGGCGCTCGGGGCCGAGGGCTACCGAGTCTGCCTCGTGGGCACGGCCGCCAACGCGATCGAGATGTTCGAGAGAGAGCCGGCCGCCTTCGACCTCCTGTTCACCGACGTGACGCTGCCCGATCAGAACGGGCTCTCGCTGTACGACCACCTCTGGAAGACGAGCCCAGGACTGCGCGTCCTGTTCTCCAGCGGCTACTCCGACGAGAAGTCCGAATGGGAGCTCATCCGGGAGAGAGGGCTACCCTTCCTCCAGAAGCCGTACGGGGCGAGCACGCTGCTCAGCAAGCTGCAGGAGCTGCTCGTCAGGCCGTCCGCGTGATGCGGAGCCGCTCGGTCGCCCCGGATCCGGCTCTCGAGGCCCCGGCGTCCCGCGTCTCGAAGCTGCGGGCAGAACCTGACCCTCTGCCGGCAAGAAGGTGACGACCGGGCCTCGATGTGCGGCTGTCGTGATGCCGGGGCTGCCTCATCTCGATCAAGTTCCGCGAAGACGGCGTGCAGCACATCCAGCTGGCCAGGCGACGTTTCGCGGGGTTCGGCCTGTGATCACCCTCTGCCGCGGATCCAGGCTCAGGGATCAAGTCGAGGTCCGGGGCCCTCGGCACGAAGCGCAAGACGGCCAACCACATCGCCCTTGATCTGGCTCGCCGCTGAGTCATTGACATGGTGCGCTTCTCGTTTTCGGTCATCGCGGCTCCCCCGATGCCCACTGGGGGCCGGGACGAGTATGGCTTGCCGGAAGAAACGGCGGCGAACGCCCTCGCATCCAGATGCGGAGGGCTGATATGATGGGAGCACCTTCACGATCGTCCCCGGGGCACGCCCCGTTGACCACGAACCTGGTGCCATCAACATGACCGATTCACGCTCCGACAACCCCACGGCCGCGGGGTCCCGCCCCGGCCGTAACGATCCTTGTCCCTGCGGCAGTGGCCGGAAGTTCAAGAAGTGCTGTCTACAGAAGCCGGCAGAGCCTCACGTCTCTTTGTCCAGCCAGCCGCCGGATCGGTCCCCGGAGCCACGGAGCCAGCCACAGCCGACTCCTCCGAGGACCCGCCCGCCACGAGGCTTCTTCGCCCCCTCATCCGAGCTGGATCGCTGGCTGTTCGGTCGAGTCTTCAGCCCCGGGCTGGCGGCCGTCGAGGTGATGGCCTACCTGACCAGGAGTCCCGGAGCTCCTTGCCCGTTGCATCCCTACGTGGTCGCCAAGCTGGCCGAAGACCCCGAGATGGAACTGAATGCGGATCTCACCAAGCAGATCCAGGCCCATCGACGCGAGGGATGGACTGTCGCCCGCGTGGCAGCGCTGAACACGGCTGCCCTCGAAGAGAAGATCCGGGAGTTCGGGGTCCCGTACTCCAGAGACACCTTCATCGCTCGAGCGAAACTCTCCAGCTCCGGCTTCGCTCTTGCCGAGACGTGGATGGAAGAGTACCCGGTGATCGCCCGGAGAAGGGACCAGAAGTTCCTGCCTCTGGCCGTTGTGGAACTCTGGAAGCGTCTCCTGCCAGGACATCCCTCGGTGGAGACTCTCGATGACCAGATGCAGGAAGGCTACGGTCTGCTCCGAGACGGTCGTGACGAGAAGGCCGTCGGTGTATGGTGGAATCTGTGGTTGTCCGTCCGGACGCATCTTCCTGCCGGCATCCGGTCCAGCGAAGATGTGAAGCTGGTGGCGGGTACCCAGATGTTCAGCAACTGGGTGGACGACTTCCTGGACCTGCTCGATTGCTGTGCCGAATCCGATCCCCGCGTCGCCGCTCGAGGCGTCGAGTTCGGTCGTGATCTGCTGCTTCGTTTCCCGGAAGAAAGCGAGTCGTCGCAGGTGAACTGGCGGCGTACCTTGGCCGGCCATCTCTTCATCCAGGGGCGCGTCGACGAGGGCCGGTCGCTTCTGGAAGAGATCGTGCGCCTGTTCCCCACCAATGCGTGGGGGTATATCGCGCTGGCCGACGAGTATGCTCACCTCTGGAAGTGGCGAGGCAACCGGCTCCCACTCGACCTCGATCGAGCTCGGAAGTACCTGGAAGAGGGGCTCGAGGTGGCATCCACTCACGAGGATCGGGCAGTGCTCGTCGAAAGACTGAAGGAGCTCGACGGCCACGACTCTTGATCGGCATGGCCGGGATCGCCCGGGGGTCGTTCCCCCGAGAACGTCGGAAGGCCATGGCATCGCGTTCGACCGCGGACGTCGGCATGGGGACGAGCGGGCGCTCCGATCCGGGTGATCGCCCGGACGGGCTCCTGGATGGACCGGGAGCGGATTCAGGCCATGCCCGAGTGGCAGCCCGGTCGAGGGGTAGACGTGTGGTCGCGCCGGGGTCGGTCGAAGACCCCGGGCGGCGTTCCGAGGGAGGGCACATGCGACGGTTCGAGCTGGTCGAGGGCAAGTCGAGCAAGTTCTGGGAGGTCTCGCGCGACGGCTCTTCTTTGTCCGTGCGCTTCGGGAGGATCGGATCGAACGGCCAGACCCGGACCCGGTCGTTCGCGAGCGAGAGCGACGCCGAGGCCGAGCTGGGCCGGCTGGTCCGCGAGAAGTGCAAGAAGGGCTACACCGAGAAGCGCGGCGAGGCCAAGCCCGATGAAGCGAAGGGCGATGGTGGCCGTGCCGCCGATCCCGCCGCGGACACCGCCCCCCCGGTGGCCAGATCCGGCCCGGCTCCGCGGAAGCCACCCCCACCCGACGAGAAGGCGGCCCCGGAAGGGTCGCGAGAACCGGGATGGCTCGACGCCGGAGGCGGCTACTGGCTCAAGCTCGCCGAGGGCAAGCTCGTCTGCCGCAAGGGGAGCCAGACACTGGCTTCGGTTCCCAAGCCGGTGAAGGAGTGTGGGGTCGCGGAGCACTTGCTGATGCTGCGCGAGTGGCTCGAAGGTCACCGGCAGGCCTGCGTCGAGACAGTCGAGAGCTGGATGTTGCGATCGCTGCCCGTCCCCCGGGTGGTGCTCGAGGCCGTGTGGCCGGATCCGGCCTGGAGGGCGACGCTGGAGAACTGCTTCGTGGTCGCGTTCGACGGCGGTGCGGCCGCGTCCGGTTCCGCCGGGTTCCTGCGCGGAGTGTCGGACAGAGGCATCGGCCTGGTCGATCTCGACGGCGAGACGATCTGGGTGCGGGCCCACAGCGTGGCGATCCCCCACCCGGTGCTGGTCGACGAGCTCGACGAGATTCGTGGCCTCGCGACCGATCTGTCGCTGACCCAGGGTATATCCCAGCTGTTCAGGGAGACCTTCGCTCCGGGGCGAGATCTCGACCCCGCGGCGACGGCCGTGCAGTCGTACGCCGATGGCCGCTTCGTGCAGCTGAACCACTGCCTCGCCCATTGCCGCAAGCTCGGCTACCGGGTCAAGGGCGGCAGTGCGATCGTGCGCGTCTGGGAGCGCGGCGAGGTGTTCGAGGCGCGTTTCTGGATAGGAAGCGAGGACCCCACGGCCGAGGCGTGCACCGGAGACCTCGTCTGGGTGGGCGTCGGCGACAAGCCCGTTCCGGTGAGCGAGATACCCCCGGTCGCGTTCTCCGAGGGGATGCGGATGGCTTCGGCGATCCACGCGGCGCGCGTCGTGGAGAAGGAGGCGGACCATGCCTGAGCGGCTGACGGTGCACGATCCGGCGACGACGGTCCGTGCGGGCGGTATCGCGCCGATGGACACGCATTCCGGCCTGGACGAGCCCGGTTCGGGCCCCGTCTCCGCCCGGACCTACGAGAACCCCGCGCTGCCCGGCCGGGTGGTCGTCCGGCTCGAGCCGGACGTGATCGCGGGGGCCGCGGACGCGGAGATGGACGTCCTGGGCTTCTCCGCGCCGCGGATCGTGTCCGGGCTCGGCAGGATGCGTCACCGGACGATCGGGTTTCCCGGCTGGGCGATCCTGCACGATCCGGAGCACGCGCGGTTCGCCCTGGAGGTCACGAGGGAGTTCAAGAAGGCGGCGAAGCGGGCAGGGTCCAAGCCCGGTCACGCGAAGGACGACTTCGACGCGATCGCGGCACGACTGGCCCGCAGCGTCCCCCACTTCCTGCCCTCGTACTGGGAAGAAGTCGGTCGCGTCTTCCTGCGCAGCGAGGCCCAGCAGTATGCCTCGCAGTCGTTCGAACGGGCTCGTCAAGCGGAGAAGGAGTACACGCTGGAGGTCGATGAGAAGGCTCGTGGCGCGGCCTTCCTGGAGTTCACGCTGGCCGGGGCGGTCTCGGCGAAGAGCCTGAGCGCCTACGCCGGGGAACTCGAGAAGACCACCGGCGCAGCCGAGGCCTACGAGCGCTATCGCGAGCTCGCCGTGCACAGAACCCTCGGTGGGATGCCTCCGTGGGCCGGCATGGGCAAGGAGCTGCGGGCGCTCGCCCGGTCGGCCGGTCTGGACACGGCCAGGGAAGACGAGCGGCTCGTCGAGGAGTTGATCGACTCCCCGGCCCTGGGGCGCGCGCCGGCCGAGTTCTGGAAGACCTACCGGCCGGCGTTGCTCGCGGCCGGTCGTCGAAGCGGCGCCTTCAGAAAGCGGCTCCTGGAGGTGTTCCCGTCGCCCGGCTCGCGCTGGCGTGACGTTCCGGAGGTGGTCGCCCTGGCGCACTTCGACCTGCTCGAGGAGTGCGGAGCGCTGGCCAGGCTCGCGGAACCCGGGGGCGTACCGGGTGAGACGCCTTCCGAGGGGATCACGGCCTGGACCGGCCGGGCGCTCGCCTACCTCGGCACCTGCGATCGCTCCAGGAGCCTGCTCTCTCTCCTCGCTCCGACGCTCCGTCAGGCCGATCAGCCAGTGTCGGTCGTGGTTGCCAAGAGCTTCAGACGCACCCTGAGCCTCGATCTGTGCGAGCTCGCCCTGCACCTGGACCTCCGAGTCGCTCCTCCGGAGGGACGCGTGCAGGGCTTCGAGTTCGAGGGGTCCACCTGCGATCCGGTTCGCACCGCCGCGGACGAGCAGTTCGGCCCGGTCCTCGTGTCGTCCGTGGGAGAGGCCTTCGGGACCGCCGGGTTCGAGGCGCTGGCGCGCGGCAAGAAGGGGCTCCTTTGCGCGCGGCGCCAGTGGCTCGCCGGCCAGGTGGCGCGACTCGAGACAGGCTTGATCATCGACGCGGACATGGCTCTCTCCGAGATCGAGCACCGCACCACGGCGTCGACCTTCGGCGAGTTCCCGGACCAGCTGGCTCGCCTGGAGAATGTCCGGGCCGGCCCCGTCCTCGCGCGGACCGTGCGCGCAGGCCTCGTCGACGAGCTGGCCTGGCCGGCGTACGAGAAGGCCGCGGCACAGCTCGGCGATCCGATCACGCTGGACGGAGCGTTCCCTCATCTCGTCGTCCGCTCGGCCGCTCGCGCGATCGTCGTCGAGGCCGGCTGCGTCCTGCTCGAGCACGATCTCGTCTTCGATCCGCGGTTGGAGGAGCCTGAGCGAGCGTGGTACCTCGACGGCGCCCTGCTCGTCGTGCTCAGGAACAAGACCGATCACTCGGATCAGGCGTACTGGAGCAACGAGCCCAGGCGCCGGTTCCCGGTGTCCGGGTACTTCCACCACTGGGGCATGGAGTATCCCGGCTCGACCGATCTCGGCGACCGGGGGACCTCCCTCGGGGAACGGGCGATCAAGGCCGGCGACACCGAGATCGGCTCGTCGCGGTGGCACCTGAGCGACGGATCCACTCTCTGGGCGCGCCTGTACGATGCGGGGAAGTGGGCGCTGCGCGAGATCGACCCGGCGACCGGAAGGGCCGGTCGAGCGTCCCGGCCGAGGTTCCTCGAGGAGGCCGCGGCCGCCGGAGAGGAGATCCTCGATCGGCCCTGCTGGGTCGCTCCCGCCCCTCGCGGCCTGGGCGACTCGCCCCTGGGCGTCCGTGACGGGCTGCTCGGTATGCGGATGCGCTCGAAGGCCGGACGCTTGCTGGTCGAGATGATCGACGGGACGCGATGGGAAGGCCCGGTGGAGGCCTGGCAGTCGACGATCTACGGCCTCGTCCGCTTTCCGGCGGGGGGCCACCGCATTCTCGGCAGGGCCATGGGGTGCGCGTCGCACCAGGCGGTGCGAGCCCCCACTCTCTGGACGTTCGAAGGCCTCTGCATGGCGGCTCCGGGGCTGGACGGATTCAGCGGGGTCGGCTGGGGGACCGGGTCGTTTCCGCCGGCGGAGTTCTGGCACTTCTTCCAGCCGCGGGACGCGGCGGCCAGCGAGGCGCTGCGCCTGTTTCCCGATTCCGTCGCGGACGAGCTCGTGGCGCTCGCCGCGGAGGAGACCGCCGGGACGAGCTCGAAGCCGGGGGGCCTCGCCAGAACGGCCGCCCGAGCCGCCGCGCTGCTGCCGGCGGTGAAGCACCCTTCGCTGCACCTGGCGATCGCCCACGCGGCGGCCCGCACGGCACAGATCGCCTCGAGGCTCCGGGCCATGGTGACCCGCCAGGTTTCGTCTTTGGCCGCTGAAGAAAAGGACCTGTCCCCGTCCGGCGTGGCGCTCCGGCGGTTGCTCGAGGCGTTGCTGCAGCCGGGAGCGAGCGCCCCGTGGCCGTCGGTCGAGTGGATCGAATGGCTCTCGCACCCCCGCGCCCGGACGCTGCTCCTGCTCTCCCCGGTCGTGACCCCCGACCAGCGGCGGGACGAGGTGTCGCTCGTGAAGGCGCTGGCCTCCTCCCCGCTCCTCCGGGAGCCGTCCACGCTCCGGGCCTTCCTGGCGGCCGATAACGATCTCCGGAGGTTCTCCACGGCGATCGAGCCGCAGAAGGAGGCGCACTCCTGGACCGAGGGCCAGAGCACCTACGTCGCCCACATCAGCTGGCGGTCGGCCTGGGTCGTGGAGCGAAACCCGACGGGGCGGTTCAAGGCGCCCGATGGCATGGAGGTCGTGACCGAGGTGCGCCCCACGTCCGGGTACCTCGGCTCGTTGCTGGAACGATGCGTGAAGATGGTCGAGGAACGGGGGGAGCGCCTCTGGGATCCGGAGCTTCCGGCGCGGCTCGCCGAAACCGCTGGAATCACACAGGCCGAGGCTTCGCTCCTCTGGATCGGCGCCCCCCGCGCGGACACCTGGAACAAGGACTTCCTGGGGCCCACCGCGAGGGCGCTGCTCGGCCTGAAGGTGGCAGAAGCCGACGCGGCCCGCGGCACGTTCAGGGGCATGCCCCGCGAGGTCCTGCTGTCCCTGCTCGACGCGGCAGCCCCGGACGACCCGGCCTGTCTGACGACCCCGCTGGCGCCCGACTCGACCGGCCGATCGGCCGTCGACCGGGTCGGCGCGGCGTGGCGCGAGAGGTTCGGCTCGCGCGTTCCGGTCCCGGAGGATCTCGTCGTCGCGTGCGAGAAGGAGCTCGGCCCGCCCGTTCCTGCCGTGGAGCTCTTCCGCACGCTGCTCGATCCCGGATCGTCGCCCATGCTCGTGCCGAGGGAGTTCGATTTCGCCCGGGTCGCGGGGAGCTTCGGTCCGCGGAAGACCGTTCGGGGATTCGACGGCGACGTGGCCGCCGCCGCGGCCCTGGTCATTCCCTACCTCGCCCTTTCCACGCCGGCGGGCGACCCCGTGGCGGCGAGAGTCCCCGCCTTCCATGCCGCGATCGTCTCGATCCTCGACGATCCGAAGCTGCTAGTCCCTCTCGGCTCCCGCTACACGGCCCTGGCGGACCGGAGCGATCTCGGAGAGCTCCTCGACATGATCGGGGGCGAGGAGGTGAAACCGGCCGCGGGCCAGGACGAGCGGTGCACGCGCGCCGTCGACAACGGCCTGCTGGTTGCCGGACTGTTCGGCCCGTCCGTCCACGTGGCGTTCCGTCCCTCGAGGCTCGATGCCGGCTCCTTGCCGGCCCTGAGATCGCTGGCCGGGTCGACGTACGGGGGCGCCTCGGCGACGCTCGCGTCGGTCGCCTTCCTGCGATCGGCGGGGTGTCGGGCCATGGTGGAGAGAATGGGCACGGCCCCCCGGGGCGGCGCGTTCGACGCGAACCCCCAGGCGTCGGTGCCGGTGCTGGTGGAGAAGGTCTCCGGGGCGCTCGGTGTGACCGGGCCGGCCGCGACGCTGTACCTGCAGCTGCTCGCGCTGGCCGAGCCGACCGCCCGGGCGGTGCAGCGATGGAACGTCTGGACCCCCGCCCAGTACAAGAGCGCGTCGGCGGAACTGCTCGCGAAGAGGCTCCTGGTGGAGGGAAAGCGTGAGCGGGCCGGGCGGGACGTCTTCCTTCCCGGCGAGTGGACCAGGGGCACCGGCAAGAACCTGCCCACCGAGGGCTGGAAGCTCTTGCTCTACGAGAGCCCGGGGGGCGACCTGTCGAGGCGCCTTCCCCTGGAACCGATACCGGCGCTGTTCGAGCGCGCGTGGCGGCGGGTCGAAGCCGGCGACGCGCCGAAGTTCGAGGAGGTCCGATGAGCGAGAATCCGAAGGTCGATCGAGAGACCGCGATCGAGGCCCAGTCACCGCCGCCGGAGGTCGTCCACCAGGTCGAGCTCGCGTTCCTGGCAGCCTTCGACTCCGGCCCGCGCCCCCCGGGCTGGCGGCTGACCCCCTCGTCGGTCGTGACGTTCATCGTGGGCTCGGGAGGCGAGGCGCTGAAGCTCCCCCGCGCGGGCAAACCACCCGAGGACTGCCCGCGCTCGCTCGCGATCGAGGAGAAGTTCGTCGGGGACCGCGCGCTGGTGGAGCGCGCCGTGGTCACGCTCGCCGGCGAGCGTGGATTGCTGCTCGTCGGGGAGCCCGGCACGGCGAAGTCGATGCTCTCGGAGCTGCTCGCAGCGGCCGTGTGCGGCACGTCCTGTCTCACCGTCCAGGGGACGGCCGGCACCACGGAGGACCAGCTGCGGTACGGCTGGAACTACTCGCTCTTGCTCGCGCACGGGCCGAGCCCGCAGGCCGTCGTCCCCTCGCCCATCTTGACCGCCATGCGTCACGGTCGGATCGCCAGGGTGGAGGAGGTCACCCGCTGTCTGCCGGAGGTCCAGGACGCCCTGGTGTCGATCCTCTCGGACCGCCGCCTCGCGATCCCGGAGCTCGGGGACCGCTCGGAGCCCGCCGCCCGCGGCTTCAACCTCGTCGCGACCGCGAACCTGCGAGACCGTGGCGTCTCCGAGATGTCCGCGGCGCTCAAGCGACGCTTCAACTTCGAGTACGTGCCTCCGATCGCCGACGCCGCGCGCGAGGTCGCCCTCGTGCGATCGCGCGCGCGGCAGGCGCTGGCCCGGGTCGGCCAGCCGCTCACGGTGGATGACGCGGTCGTCGGGGCCATCGTGACCGCGTTCCGCGATCTGCGCACGGGCGTGTCGGGCGAAGGGTGGGCGGTGGAGCGCCCGAGCACTGTGATGAGCGTCGCCGAGGCCGTGAGCGTCACGACGGCCTGCGGGATCCAGTCCGCGTTCTTCCCGGGCGGTCGCGACCCTCTCAACCTCGTTCCCGGCTACCTGCTGGGCGTGGTGATGAAGGACGACCCGAAGGACCGGGGCCGCCTCCTCGCCTACTGGGACGGAGCGGTGAAGCGCCGGGCGGAGACGGAGAGGCTCTGGAAGCAGCTGCATGAGCTGCGACGGGTCCTGGAGGTCGCTTGATCGACGAGGACGCGATCTCCGAGCTGCTCGGCCGCGTGACCGGGTGCGGCACACCCATGCTGATCGGCGTGCGCCACCACTCGCCGGCCTGTGCCGCGGCGATCCCCCCGCTGCTCGACCGGTTCCGACCGGACCGGGTGATGGTGGAGCTCCCGGCGGATCTCCAGAGCTGGATCCCGTGGGTCGGCCACGACGAGCTGGAGCCGCCGGTGGCGCTCGCGGCCACCCGGGCCTGCGGCGAGGGGCTCTTCTTCTATCCCTTCGCCAGCTTCTCCCCGGAGCTCGCGGCCATCCGGTGGGCCTCCCGCCGGGGAGTTCCGGTCGAGGCGTTCGACCTGCCGATCGCCCGGCGCGAGGAGCCGGGCTGCAGCGCGTGCCGCGCGGACCACCGACCGGCCGGGCCCTCCCTGGTCTCGAGCGTGCTGAGGACGAGCGAGTGTCCCGACACCGAGGCTCTCTGGGAGCGCCTCGTGGAGGCTCGAGGCCTGGGCGACGCGCCGGAATCGGTGCGCCGCGGAGCCCTGGCCTTCGGCCTCCTGCTGCGCGAGGACGCGAGGGCCGGGCCGGGCATCCCCGCGCACGACGAGGCGCGAGAGGCCTACATGCGCGAGCGCCTCGCCGCGGCGAGCGCGGACGCCGGCGCGAGGATCGTCGCCGTCGTGGGGACGTTCCACGCCGCGGCGCTCATCGCCCCTGCGGGCGAACCGCCCCCGCTGGGGCGCGAGCTTGCCGACGTGCGGACGTCGCTGATCCCCTACTCCTTCGAGCTGCTCGATTCCCGATCGGGGTATCCCGCCGGGATCCGGGACCCCATGTGGCAGGAGCGAGCCCTGCTCGCGGCCCAGCGCGGTCGGACGGGAGACCTCGCGGCGAGCGTGATCGTGGAGGTCGCGCGGCACCTGCGCGGGTCCGGCTTCGCGGCGGGGTTTCCGGATGGGGCGGAGGCGGTGCGACTCGCCGTCGACCTCGCCTCGCTGCGGGGCCTCTCCGGCCCGGGCCGGCGCGAGGTGCTCGAGGCGATCATGTCCACGATGGGTCAGGGCGAGCCGCTCGGACGCGGACGGGCGCTGGCCCGCGCGCTCGACCAGGTGATGGTGGGGACCCGTCGCGGCCGGCTCGCCGCCGGCACGCCCCGGTCAGGGCTGGCGCCGGCGGTCGAGTCGCTGCTCGAGGAGCTCCGCCTGCCCGGCCCCGGCCAGGGGGACTCGCTCCCTTCCGAGATGGTGCTCGATCCCCTGCGATCGGAGCTCGACCGCCGGCGCCACGTCGCCCTCGAGCGCCTCTCGGCGTGCGGGATCCCCTACGGCCGGCGCGTCGATCGATCGCGCTTCGTCGACGCCGAAACGCTGAGCGTTCGATGGTCGGTGCAGTACTCCCCGGCGACCGCCGCGATGATCGAGCTGGCGGCCGTCTACGGCGTGACGCTGGAGCAGGCGGCCGCCGGAGCCCTGCGCGAGCGCGAACGCAAGCTCGAGAAGGATGACCAGCTCTCCCTCGCCGCGAGGCTGGCAGGAGCGGAGCAGGCAGCCGAATGCGGTCTGCCCGCGCTCGCCGTCGATCGCCTGCGCTGCGTCATGGACCGGTTCGCTCGCGAGGCGCCCCTGGCCGAGCTGCTCGAGGCCGTGCTGCTCATCGAGCGTATCTTCAGAGGTCACGTTCCAGGGATGATCGGTGTCATCGTCGGGCCGGACATCCAGGTCGATCCGCTCCTCGCCGCCGCCGTGCGCGCGGTCGACGGTATCTCCGGTTCGACTCGCCTGCCCGACGCGCTGGCGCTCTTCGACCTCGTCCGTCTGCTCGAGCTGCACCCGGCCATCGGAGACGGCAGGCTGGTCGACTCGCTGGGTTCGATCGCCCTGGAGGGCGCACCGCTGATGCAGGGAGCCGCGGCCGGGGTGCTCGCCCTGATCGGCCGGTCCGACGCCGCGGAGCTCTCTCTCGTGGTGGGGTCGTGGATCGACTCGGCCACGACCAGGGAGCTGCGCTCCACGATCGCCGCGCGGCTGCGCGGGCTGCTCCTCGGGGCGGCAGCCCTGTTCGAGTCCGTGCCGTCGATCATCCCCGAGGTGCACGGCCGGCTCGTGGCTCTCGACGATGATGCGTTCCTCTTCCGCCTTCCCTCGTTGCGGGAGGGGTTCGAGGTGCTGTCCGTCGCCGCCCGCGTCCGGTTGCTCGCGGTCGTGGGCGATCTGATGGGCTTCGGACCGCTGCGAGAGACGGTCGATCATCCTCCCGCTCTGCTGGCCGCGTGGGCCGTGGCCGATCGAGCCGGCGTCGAGGCGATGGCCCGGATCGGCTTGCCCCTGGCGCCTCCCGAGCGCCCCCGTGCGCCGGCCGGCCCGGCGCCAGGGGCCGGGGCGCCGCCGGAGGTGCCTGCCCCGTTCGAGCCGCAGGCGGGGCGTGCACGGACGATCTCGCCGCAGGATCGGTGGAGGCTGGTTCTCGGGCAGGAGCGCCGGCGCATGGGCGACAGGGCGGCCCGACTCGACGTCGCGCTCGAGGAGCTGTACGGTCGAGGACGCGGCGAGGGGGCGAACGGGATGAGCGCGGCGGGGGGTGGACAGGAGCGAGCGTTCCCGACCGCCAGGGAGTGGGCCGGCGAGCTGGAGGCTTTGTTCGGCACGGAGGTTCGCGAGGAGGTCCTGGGGCGGGCCGCAGAGCGGGGGTCTCCGGCTGCGGCGCTCGAGCTCGAGCCGGGCAGCGTACCTCGCCTTGAAGGGAGGGCTCGGCGAGGCGCAGATCGCTCGTCTGCGCCCGCTCGTGGCCGGAATCGTCGCTCACCTCGTCGAGGCGCTCGCCTCTCGCGTGCGCCCGGCGCTCACGGGGCTGGTATCCGCCCGGCCCACGTCACGCCCCTCCGGTCCGATCGACCTGCGGCGGACCCTGGCCCGGAACCTCCGGACCGCCCGCCGGAGCGAGGACGGTGTGCGAGTCGTTGCCGAGCACCCGGTCTTTCGCACGCGGGCGCGTCGTTCTCTGGACTGGCACGTCCTGCTGGTCGTCGACGTGTCCGGGTCGATGGAGCCATCCGTCATCTACAGCGCGATGATGGCGGCGATCCTGAGCTCGCTGCCGGCGCTCTCGGTGAGGTTCTTCGCGTTCAACACCGAGGTCATCGACCTGACGGACAGGGTGGACGACCCGCTGGGGCTGCTCCTGGAGGTGCAGATCGGCGGCGGGACGTCCATCGGCAAGGCTGTCCGGTGCGCGCGCGAGGCGCTGACGGTCCCCTCGCGCGCGATGGTGGTCGTCGTGTCGGACTTCGAGGAGGGGCTGTCCGCGGAGACGCTCGTGGGCGAGGTCCGGGCGCTGGTCGAGACGGGGGCGCGAGCGCTGGGCGTGGCCGCCCTGGACGACCGCGGCACGCCCCGGTACAACCGTGCGCTGGCCGAGACGCTGGTCGAGGCGGGGATGCCCGTGGCCGCGCTCACGCCGCTGCAACTGGCCCGCTGGGTCGCGGATCAGGTTCGATGATGGAGCGGCCTCGCATCGACCCGGGTGTGCTGGGGGCACTCTCGAAGGCGGTCCCCCAGCGCATCGCCAGGCGGCTGGACGCCGATCCGAAGGTCGCCGGCTCCTGGCTGTGGGCCCGGGATGGCGAGGCGTGGTCGGTGACCACCGACGGTGGAGAGACGGTCCGGATCACATCGACCGGGGAGGTTGTCAGGTCGGCGGACCAGATCCGGTGCACCTGCCTCTTGGGCCCGCGCTGCCTGCACGTGCTGGCAGTGGCCTCGTCGCTCGATCTCGACGCGGCCGGGTCCGCCCTGGCCGCCCCGGGCGGCGCCCCGGCGACCGCCCGTGGCGTGGACGGACCCGCGGGTCCGCCCCTCGAGACCGCAGTCGGCGCGCCACCGCAACGGTCGGAGGTGTCGCCGTCGCAACGGGAGGCGGCGGAGCAGGCGTGGCACACGGCCGGGCGGGTGCTCGGGGCCGGGGCGCACTCCGCGGGTACCGTGCTGCAGGGGGAGCTTCTCCGCTGTGTGCACGCGGCCCGGGCGGAGGGGCTCCACCGGCTGGGCGCGTCGGGATTGCGGGTGGTTCGCAGGCTGCGCGAGCTCCGGGAAGGGGCGGCGGCGTTCGACGCCGCCGAGCTGCAGTCCGACCTGCTCGACCTGCTCGTCACCGCCCGGGCGCTCGGCGGCGAACCGATCGTGGATCGCGGGTGGATCGGAGTCGCCAGGCGGATCTACGAGCCCGTGGGCAGCCTGCGGGCGAGCGGGATCTTCTGCGAGCCGGTGGTGTCGGCCGCCGGTCATGGAGGGGTCGTCACCTGGCTCATCGGAGGAGACGACCGATTGGTGACCCTGCCGGACGTGATGCCCGGCGACGTCCACCGCGCCAGGGGCGCCTACGTGGCTGGTGTGGCCCTGGGTGGTTCATCTCTCACGCACCGCGAGCTCTGCCGGGCCGGTCTGTTCCTGAGCGGCGCCACGGCATCGGCCGACGGGCGTCTGGGTTCGGGCAAGGGCGTCGACGCGGTGAGGTCGGAGGGCATGGGGTGGGCCCACCCCGCGCTTGGCCGGCGGTTCCTCGATCCGTGGCCCGAGCAGAACGAGAGGGTGGATCGGATCCTCGAGGAGCCCGCGGACACCAGGGCGGCCGGAGCCGCTCTGCTGATGGCCCGGTTGAAGGTGGCGGGCGTGTGCGAGCGAGGGCTGGTCGCCGAGGTGGTCGATCAGGCCGAGGCTGCCTGGATCGTGCTCGCGCCGGCCCTGGTCCACCCGGAGCTGGCGTTCGTGGACAACCTGCGGCGACTGTCGATCCGGGGGCTGGGCCTGAGAGCCATCATGCGAAGACCCGAGCGTGGCCGGACGCTCTCCCTGCTGGCCATCTCGGCCGACGAGGCCTCGCCCGGCGACTCGCCGCGGCTCGAGCTTCCGGCGGCGTGGAAGGGGATCTGCAACGTCGGCTACGACCGGCTGCAGGTGGCCCATGTCCTGGGGGGGCTCCCCGCCCCCGAGATCGACCTGCCGCTGGCCCCCGACCCCCTCTCCCTGCTTTCGCGGTGGTTGACCAGGGTCGTGCTGGGCGGCAGAGGAGCGCTTCCGCACGCGGCGCTCGCGGGCATCCAGCGTGACGCACAGCGACTCGGTAGGATGATGATGCCCGGAGCGGCCTCTTGCCTCGCTTCGCTCGGGGCGGCGGCTGGCTCCGGGCAGGATGCCTTGTCCCGGGCGTGGGTCGCGTCGGCGATCTACGAGAGAGCCGCTCGTCGCAAGATCTGAAGAGGGGCACGGGCACCCCGGCAGGGTTGGCCGATCAGGAGACGAGTGACGCGGTCGCGAAGAGGGTGTGCCAGCAGACCGGGGGCGACGAGAAGGGATCGAGGAGGTCTTCTCATGCGAACCTGGCTGTTCTGGCTCCTGCTCCTGCTCGTCGGCACCGGGACCGATGCCGCCGCGAAGGGACCTGCGTCGCCGTTCAGGGATCTGAAGCCAGACGACCCGGAGCTCGCAGTGATCGCCACGGCCGTCCAGGAAGGTGTGATCGCCTGGCCAGGCCTCGATTTCCGACCGGACGACCCGGCGAATCTCTACGAGTGGACTGCCGTGGTGGCCGGCCTGATGGACGTCTTCGGCCTGGAGGCGACCTCCAAGGTACCTCCCTCGGCCGATGTGCCCGGCGACCACTGGGCGTTCGGACAGGTCGTCAAGGCTCGGAGCGTGCTGGGCCCGGCCGAGGGCCGCTCGTTCGGTGGCGACCGACTCCTCACGATCGAGCGCCTGAGGCAGGACGTTCAGTCACTGTTCAAGCGACTCAGGGTTCCTCCACCATCGCTTCCGGCCTGGCTCGGGCCTTCGGCGCGAGCGACGCGACGGCTGGTCGCCCGTACGGCCGTCCTCGTGTTGAGCCACAGCAGGCAGCATCGTGAGCCGATGGCCGAACCTCCCCCAGGGCCCACTGTCATTGAAGGGACTTCTGCGACGCACCACTCAAAAGCACCGCCGCCTTGTTCTTCGAAAGAAGCGTGCGCTCGTAGAACTGGCTGCCGATCTGTCCTTCCAGGCTGACGAATGGTCCATCCACGGCGGAGGGTTCCCGTCTCGTAGAAGCTCCCTGCATCCGCATCTCGCACCGACAAGAGCCGCGCGTAGTGCGACCACGGCAGGGGGAAAGACCAGCTTGCCGTAGCGACCGTCCGACCAGTGCAGCTTGCTGTTGTGGGGCTCCTGCTGATAGTCTTTGGTCGTGCGACCGTTCGACCTGTATATCGAGACTTCAGCCTGGAACTTCCTTCTGGCCACCGATGCCCCTGATCGACGCCTCGTCACTGAGCGCTTCTTTCGTCATGCCAGGGAATGCAGGTATCGACTCTTCGTTTCGGATCTGGTCGTCGTGGAGATGGGCAACACCAAGTGCGCGACGCGCCGAAGCCAACTGCTGGATCTGATTCGTCGATACCGACCTGTTCTATTGGCCATCACCACTGAGATGCGAGGGCTCGCTGAGCGGTACGTCATCCAAGGGACGGTTCCAGCCAAGTACAGGGACGATGCCATTCACGTCGCCGCGGCCGTCGTTGCGAGGCTGGACGCGGTGGTGTCCTGGAATTTTGCTCACCTCGTGAAACTGAAGACACGCCGCGAGGTCAACGCCCTGAACAGGTTGAACGGGTATGCTGAGATTGAGATCGTGACCCCAGAGGAGGTGGCCTAGCTCCATGCCTTCCGCCGAGGAGTTGCTGGATGAGCTTCACGCAATTCGCGAAGCCCGCTACAAGAGAACCAAGGGGCTATCTGCAGACGAAGACGCGGATGCGATACACCGCCAGGCTCAGGAGACGATCGAACAGTACGGTTTGAGCTTTCCTGATGTCCCCAGAATGGGGTCACCAGGCACCGATGCTGAAGTTCCGCCGCGTTCGAGGCAAAGGAAGGGCCGTCGCTCAGCCAACCGGTCGCGATGAGGGTCTCGATGGTATCCAGGCAGCGCGTCGGCCAGTGGGGTGTCAGGCCGCCTTTTCCCGATCTCTCCGCGCCTCCAGCTTCAGGTCAACTACAACGCTCACCCGGTCCATCTCGGGGCCCGAGATGTAGCACTCCCCGCAAGAGTCACACCTGGTCGCCACGATTTCGTTCACCCTGACACCTCGGAAGGTCCCGGTGATCAGCGCCCAGACGCGACCAGTATGAGGCCCGTAGCCAGAGCATGACCGACCAACAGAGTGCTCGTGCGGCCGCAAGGCCTTGCTCGGCCCATCGGAAGGGGAAGTCATCCTCGTGATCCCCACGCAAGGCTTCGCTTGTGGATCGCCGCCCAGAGATTCCTGCGGCGCTTGTGGACGACCTCCCAGTCGCGGAGGATCCTGGCAAATGCTCCGGGATCGAGATCGCGGGTGGCTTCCAGCCACACGACGTTCTCTTCGTATCGCGGGCCGGCGGCCTTGCCCGGATCGGGGACCTGGGAAGCTACCCAGCGCTTCCAGAGCGCCATGAGATCGTCGAACAGATCAGCAGCCCGGAGCCTGCCCAGCCAGCGGCGGCGGGAGTGGTCGAGCGGCGCGTCCTGGTTCGAATACGGACGCAGCGCCTTGTTGAGTGCGGGGGAGGTACACTCGAGGCGCCCCTCCTGTCCGATGTCGAGCGTGAGGAGATCGAACCAGGGCCGGGCCTTGGTGAACTGGCTCGCGGTTCGTCCGTTGAGCTCGAGCCAGTCACGCAGCTGGTCCCGAAAAGCGGCTCCCCCGTCGCTCTTGGCCCGGAGTGCATCGAGGAGCGCGCCCAGCCATTGGTTGGTCTCCCGAGACTCTGTTTGGATACTCCACGAGCACGGTGGCCTGGTCTCCTGGATGACGAGCTTCTTCCAGCATCCGAAGAGGCGTTCCGACACGTCGGGAGGGGCAGCACCCTGTTCTGTCTCGAACGCCTCGCGCACGCGGTCGAAGTCCTGCCAGCAGGAAAGCAGCGAAACCTGCACCGATAGCGCCCAGGCGAGCTGCGGCTGTGAAGCTCCACGGGCCGCCCGCAGCCATCGCTCCAGGAGTGTCTGGACCCGATCCTTGCCCGTCTCGTAGCGATGCAGCACGCCCGACCGGGCGATGATGAGCTCCCTTGTAGGGTCGAGCTTCTCGCCTTTCTCCACCCGGAGAAGACCGCGAACTGCTTGGTCGGCGACGGCGAGAGCCTCGTGGAACGATCGCACCTTCAGTAGCTGGGCCATCACCGGCAGGGCGAGGCGCCAGTCCTGGTCGATGTGCGCCCGGCAGGTCTCGACGGCCAGCGCGGGAGAAAACCGCTTGGCGAGCTCGGTGTGCAGGTGAAACCACGGGGAGTGGGCGTTGCCAAGGGCCTCGGCCCATGGGGCTTCGCCTCGCTTGCCGGACATTCCATCGAGAGCCGCCTGCTGTTCATCGGTGTCTCTGGCCTTGACGAAGGCGACCAACGCCTCGCCGTCGAGCTCCAGCTGGCGGCTCGAGCTCTCGAGCTGCCGTGCGGACTCGAGCGCCCGAAACGCCGCCAAGCGATGACTGGCGGGTTGCCCGCGCCTTGCCTGGTGCCATTCCCACTCGAGGAAGGCTGCCGTCACCTCAGACCCGAAGCTGCGCGACTCGCGATCCGTGCAGATCCACTCGGGCAGGCCAGAGCCCATCTCCTCGACGGTACCGGACAGGACCCCGGCAAAGTCGAATTCAAGGCCCTCTCCGGACACCCTGGGAATCAGCCCCCGGATGCGGGCCGCGACCTTGTCCAGGTCGGAGAAGAAGGAAGAGGCATCGAAGTCGGGCGCTTCCCAGTGATGCTCCTGGTAGACATAACGGCCGTCCTCGGAGCCGCTCGCGGAGACGCACTCGTCCCAGTCGCCCCACGCGCGCTCCCAGTCGGCCATCGTCTTGGCCAGTCCTGGCTTCGGCCTGGCAATTTCGAACCCGCGGTCGAGCGAGGAGAACACGGAGGCGAGCGCCTGCCGGGTTGGGGGCTCGAGCCCCTCGAGGAGGCGCTGCCGGACAGCCTGATCGGCCGCGATCAGCGAGCCTGCAAGGGCCTGCCTGACCTCGTCTTCCGACAGGGTGTTGTCGAGGAGCTCGAGAAGAGCCTTTGACCGGGCATCTCCGCGGCCTGTCAACCGCCCGGAGGATGGCGATTCGCCGACTGAACCCTTGGACCTTCCACTGCCTCTGCGCTTTGCTGGTCGCCTCTTCATGGCTCCCAGTGTGCCTCCAAGGCGCGCTCGGGGCAAGGGGGTGGGCCGCTGGCCGGAGCTCGATCTTCCGTGATCACGAGTGAACAGCCGGATCGATCAGGTCCTTGGCAAGGAACGAACAGTCGACCAGGCAGGCCTGGCGGAGTCGTCGTTCGGCAGCCAAGGCGAGACTCGCCTGGGGACAGAGCGAGAACGCGTTTCAGGCTTGATTTATCGACGGATGGTTGGCAGAATAGGCTTGATTATTTGAAGACAGTGTCGTCTTTCGGGGCTTACTTCTTGAAGAGAAACATCGACGCGACTCTGCTGGACTGGAAGAGAGACTCCGGGCGAAGGGTCCTGCTGGTCAGAGGGGCCCGACAGGTGGGCAAGACCTTCTCGATCCGCGAACTCGGGCGGACCTTCGAGCATTTCGTGGAGGTCAACTTCGAGGAGAACCGGGCGATCCACTCCTTCTTCGGGGACTCCCTCGATCCGCGCCGGCTGTGCGAGAAGCTCGCTGTCTACTTCTCCACGCCGATCGTTGCCGGGGGGACCCTGGTGTTCTTCGACGAGATCCAGACCTGCCCGGACGCTCTGGGCGCCCTCCGGTTCTTTCACGAGAAGATGCCTGACCTGCATGTGGTGGCAGCGGGGTCGCTTCTGGAGCTGGCTCTCTCGGAGATTCCCTCTCTCGGAGTGGGCAGGATTTCCTCGCTGTTCATGTATCCGTTGACCTTCACGGAATTCGTGAGGGCGCTCGGTGAAGAATCGCTTGTGATCGCACTGCACGCCAGCGGGCCATCGTCCCCCCTGGACGAACCGTTCCACCGGAGGCTCGTGGACCACGTGAAGACCTTCCAGCTGGTGGGCGGCATGCCGGCGGTGGTCCGATCGTACGTGGAGACGAGGAATCTGCCAGGCTGCTTCGTGATCCTGGATGACCTGATCGTCGCCCTTCAGGACGATTTCGCCAAGTACAGGAGGCGAGCACCCGTGTCCCGGCTCGGGGAGGTCTTCCGATCGATCGCAGCGCAGGCCGGAGGGAAGTTCAAGTACACCGGAGTCGACTTCGAAAGCTCCGGTCATTCGCTGAAGTCCGCGTTGCAGCTCCTGATCCAGGCCGGCTTGGCTCATGTGGTGACTCACAGCGATGCTCGAGGAATCCCCCTGGGGGCCCAGGTCAACCCCAAGCGGTTCAAGGTCCTCCCGTTCGATCTGGGCATCCATCAACGACTGCTCGGCCTGGATCTTCCTCAGTTCCTCACGGCGAGCGACGTGGAGCTGGTCAACCGGGGAAGCCTCGCGGAGGTGTTGACCGGACTGGAGCTCATCGGCAACCAGTCTCCGCGCATGAGACCCACTCTGCACTACTGGCACAGGGAGTCCCGGTCCAGCAACGCCGAGGTGGACTACGTCATCCAGAGAGGCACCGACATCATTCCCATCGAGGTCAAGGCCGGGACCAGAGGTCAGATGCAGAGCTTGCGGCTCTTCATGGCCGAGCGGAACCTGGACCACGGGGTCCGCGTGTCGCTGGAGGGATTCTCGTCGTACGATGGGATCGTCGTGGTGCCGCTGTACGCAGTGCACTGGCTCGCTCGCCCCGGAGCGCTCCGGGCTGATGCTTGACGGATCTGGACACCGGATCGACTAGCGCGGCGTCACCGTCAGCCGTCGAGAGCCGCGATTCGACCCTGGTCTGTCCGGGCCACGATGCGGATCGGCACCGGGCCGACCCGGGCCGGCAACCTGAACAGGCGATAGGAGTGGACCGGGCTCTCCTGGGCGGATCGGGGCGGCCGCTGCAGCAGGATGAGGAACCCGCCGGGCGCCTGGTGGTCCTCGTCGAACTCGGCGCCCATCCAGGTCCCGGCGGGCAGGCGCACCACCAGGACGCCGAACCCGGGCAGCGGCCGCGCCGTCGGCCCGAAGTCGACCTGCGAAGGGATCGACTCCACCGGGATCGCCCGACCGCCCTGCGAGAGGCGCCTCGCTTCGGGGGAGGTTTGGTAGGAGCGCCTCTCGCCCGGGCGCCCAACAGGTAGACTCCGCCAGCATCATCCGCGGGGTCCCCGGCTCATCTCCCGGGGGCTCGGTGACCAAGTCTTCCTTGATCGCCACCCCCAGGTCCGGTATCCTCGACACCCGGTCGGTCCTGCTGGTCTCTTCGTCCCAACGCTCCCGGGCCTAGACCACCCGGGGGTTCGGGCGTGAGCTCGAGGACCCCTCGTCGCCACCATCAGCAGGGCGGTCGGGGGTTCGTGCTTTCTCTGGGCCCCGCCCTGCCTTCGGCGACTGCCCCGCAGGTCGCGGTGCTCTTGAACCCCATCGTGGTCCAGCCGGCACGTCGCGGCGCTCGCGAACCCCATCGAGGTCCAGCCGGCATCGACCCTTGAGGTGGATGGTCGCCATGGACCCAAAGTCGACGCGCTGGAGAGAGATCACCCCGGCCGAGTTCCCCTGGGAGAACGACGCCCTCGACTACGCCCACCGGAAGCGCGTCTTCCACCGGGCGCTCTCGCCGTACAGCGCCCTCGTGATCGATCCGGAGTCCTCGACACCCCAGCTCAAGCTCTTCAACTGGCAGACCGGAGCGAGGGAGCGCGAGGAGATCTCGTCGACCGGTGCCCTCACCACGACCGCACGACTCGCCGACCGACTCCGGGCTGATCCCGAGTTTCTGCAGGTGGCGGAGCTCCTCAGACACGGCGGCGGCTCCGATCAGCTCGACACCATCGTGCGAGAGCTGGTGCTCGAGGAGGGCGTCCCGTGCCTGCCCGTGCTCCGGTACACCGCAACGGGACTACGGAAGCGGGCCGTCTGGGAGAAGACCTGGGCGCTCCAGCGCCTCGAAGACGCGATCGACGCGAGGACCCAGGAGGGTCACCCCCAGCGGATCGCCTCCGCCGAGGCTGCGCGGCTCAAGCGGCAGGAGATCGGGGACATCCCGGTGCCGTCGAAGTACAGCTCGACCGACTTCCTGGGCTCTGCCGACAAGCTTCGCGGCAAGCTCGACGTTCCGCGTGAGAGGTTCATCCTGTACCCTCCGCCGAACGCGAGACCGACCCGAGCCCGGTCGTGGGCTGGGCCGGCTGGAACCACCTGCAGCAGGCCGAGGCGCTCGCCGGTTACTACATCGACATGAAGGACCACGAGAGCTGGCCGGGCGAACGCCTCCGGCCCCTGCTCGCGGGGATCGCCGAGCTCATCCCCTGGCTCCTGCAGTGGCCGAACGAAGTCGACCCGAGTCTGGGTACAGGGATGGGAGACTACCACCGGGGGTTCGTCGATACGGAGGCCCGCTCCCACGGCTTCACCCTGGAGAACCTGTCGGACTGGACGCCGCCCTCCAAGGCAAAGGGGCGGCGCGGTCCGAGGTCCGACAAAGGAGCGCACGCATGAGTGCAGCCAGATCCCCCTCGCCGATCTCCGTCCCCCGCATCGAGGCGTTGCACGTGAGGAACTACCGCGCCCTCGCCAGCCTCGACCTGAAGGGCATCACGCCGCTGACTGTGCTTCTGGGACCCAACGGGAGCGGCAAGACGACGGTGTTCGACGTCTTCGCGTTCCTCTCCGAGTGCTTCTCCAGCGGCCTGCGCAAGGCCTGGGACAAGCGAGGGCGTTTTCGGGAGCTCAAGACCCGCGGGACCGACGGTCCCGTCGTGATCGAGATCAAGTATCGGGAACGGCACTCCGATCCGCTCATCACCTACCACGTCGCCATCCGGGAGGACCCCAAGGGCCCGTATCTCGCCGAGGAGTGGCTGCAGTGGAGGCGCAAGGAGTCCGGACGACCGCTCAGGTTCCTGGACTTCGGGCAGGGGGCAGGTCACGTCATCAGCGGAGATCGGCCCGACGAAGACGATGCCAGGATCCCCGAGGATCTCCAGTCACGCGAGCTCCTGGCCGTGAACAGTCTCGGCCAGCTCAAGCGCCATCCCCGTGTCAGCGCGCTTCGCGACTTCATCACGAGCTGGCACCTCAGCTACCTCACCGCCGAGAGCTCGCGTTCAGTCCCCGAGGCGGGGCCTCAGGAAAGACTCTCGCCCACCGGCGATAACCTGGCCAACGTCGCTCAGTATCTGGCCGAGCAGCATCCCGCACGATTGCGGGACATCTTCTCGATCCTCGCCAGCCGGGTCCCCCGCCTGGAGAAGGTCACCCACGAGGTGATGCCCGACGGACGTCTTCTGCTCCTCATCAAGGACGCGCCGTTCGACCGGCCGATCTTGGCCAAGTACGCCTCCGACGGGACGCTCAAGATGCTGGCTTGCTTGCTCGTCCTCCACGACCCGTCACCGCCATCGATGATCGGTATCGAGGAACCTGAAAACCATCTCCACCCGCTCATCCTTCCCGCACTGGCCGATGAATGCCGGTCGGCGTCCATCCGGACCCAGCTCATGGTGACCACCCACTCGCCTCACTTCGTGAACGGCATCAGAGCGAACGAGCTCTGGTTGCTCAACCGGAATGACGCGGGACACACCGAAGCGCTCCAGGCCTCAGCGGCCCAGGGCGTGGGGGACTTCGTCTCTCACGGAGGGCTGCTCGGAGACCTGTGGATGGAGGGCTACCTGACCTGTCCGGCCGCCGGGGAAAGGCAGGAGGGTCGGTGAATCAGCATGTCGAGTTCCTTGTCGAAGAGCCGGCGATGAAGGAAACTCTCGAAGTTCTCGCGCCCAAGCTTCTCCCGCCAGGGGTCTCGTTCGCGATCCGCACCTTCCAGGGCAAGCCCGATCTCTTCCGCAAGCTCCCGGGGCGTCTGAAAGGCTACCAGCACTGGCCCGAGGAGAATCGGTTCGTGGTCGTGGTCGACGAAGACCGGGAGGACTGTCACGAGCTGAAGCGACGGATCGTGGCCGCGACCGTGGAGGCAGGATTGGCTCCGTGGTCACTCGGCGGGAGGCGCGACGGTCGAGTGACCGGTCGCATCGCCGTCGAAGAACTGGAGGCCTGGTTCCTGGGAGACTTCGGCGCGATCTGCGCTGCATTCTCTCGCGTGGACGCCCGACACGGCGGAAAGGCACGCTTCCGGAAGCCCGACGAGATCGGCGGCGGAACTGCAGAAGCCCTCGAGCGACTTCTTCGCAGGTCCGGATACTACGACGCCCCGCACACGGAGCCAGTCGTGGAGCGGTTCTACCTCGATCGGGGAATTTGCGAGTCTGGCTACAGGGCAACCGGAACCTGCAGAAGGTCAAACACGTGGCGCTGGTATGGCGACGGGGTGGTGACAAGGTCGAACGCAGCGCTCGATGACGCAGATGGTCCCGTGACCTTCATGTGACTGAGCACGATCGTCGCGAGAGGCGGGGACAATCCGGACGTGGTCCACGCCCCCGGCCTGCGACGGATGCGGCTCCGGGAATGGGAGCGGTCCGTCGAGGGGAGTCCCTGATGGATTTCCTTTCATCTCCTTCAATTTGTTGAGCGCTGCCTTGCCGCTGCCCGAGCGGAGCGGTCGCCGGTCCGCGCCATCCTCTCCCACCTGGCCGCTGGCATGGCCGAACGCCATTTGATACAGTGCGTCACGGTTGACCTTGGCATTGGCCGGCGGCCGCCGGCCGCAAGACCTGCCCATGGCTCGGGAGGCTCGAGTGGACGCGAGCTTCGATCGGTTCCTCCTTGGTTTCTCTCGCCACATCGTCGTGGTGGCCGTTCTCTCTCTGCTGGCCGGCGCCGGACCGGTCGCCGCAGAGCCGGACCGCCCGACCGGACAGCTGCCGGACTGGTGGGTCACCCTGCGCATCACCCCCTCCCCCTCGCAGGACGCGGTGGCCATGACCATCCCCGTGGAGCTGATCGAGCTCCACCCGCGCTCGCCCCAGGAGGCCGCGACCGTGGCGAACCTGATGCCGCCGGCCTCCACGGACCCCATGACGCCGTCCGACTACACCTGGGACTACTCCCACGGGTTCGGCCAGCTCATGCCCAAGGGGTCGAAGATCCCCTGCCGGGTGTTCGCGTTGCGGCCCGAACGGTCGGTCGCGCCGCTGGTCGACGCCACGATCCGTTCCGTCGCCCCGGCCCTGGCCAGGGACGACACCTTCAAGGCCGGCATGGCCAACCTAGGCGTGGCGATCATGGGCTACAAGTCCGACGACCTGGCAGCCGTGTTCCCGGAGCTCCCGCTCTCCGCGTCGCCCACCAAGCTCGGGGAGCACCTCGAGGCGAAGTACTCCAGGGCGTTCAAGGTCGCGCTCACGGCGAACAGCACCTTCAATCTCGAACGTACCGAGGAGGTGCTGGCAGGGGCGCTGGCCGCACGCATGTCCGGTCCGGACCCGTTCACGGGCGCCGTGGACCAGTCCAAGGAGGCTCTCAGGGCGCTGCTCGCCTTCGGGCAGGGGAACGCGGACGAGAAGAACCTCAAGAAGGGCGTGTTCCGCATCAACCTGCCGGTCGGGGCGATCCCGCACGCCGACGGGCCGATCCTGGACCTGACCGGCAACGTCTCCTCGTCCACGTCCAGGGATGATGACTACGAGGTCCGCCTGTACCCCTTCGGCAACATGGAGGGGATCGTGGACTACGACGGCTGGGCGCTCCCGGCCGAGGGCTCTCCGAAGATTCAGATCGACTGCTCCGTCCTCCCGACCTCGAACCAGGCGGTGCTCTACGCCACGGTGTTGCGGCTCATGCTCAACGGGTGGCGGTGGAAGGAGATCCTCACGCGAGACAATTACACGCGCGGGAACCTGGGATAGCCGCTCACCCAGACACTCCTGCGGATCAACGAGCCGCTCTGGGAGTACCTCACGGCCGGCTCGGTCCTCTCCCTGATGGGGCCCCGGCGGAAGAGATGGGCCGACGACCCGGTCAAGCTGCTGGACCCGGTGAGCGCGGCGGTCTGGCTGGGCCGGCTCGACCGGTTCGAGATGATGGTGAGGGGCCCGGGCACGAGCGCCGCCCTGTTCATCGGGGCGGAGGCCGGCCTGTCGAAAGACTCGTTCTTCCCCTGCGCCGGGTCGATCATCGATCTGAAGGCGGACCTGGCGATCCTCGACGCGATCGTCGGGACGGAGCAGAACTCCATGGGCCAGTCGGCCTCGGACATGGACTACTGGGTCCGCGGCGGGTTCTTCGCCCAGAAGGCCAAGGTCGGCCGGGCGTGGGCGAAGCTGTGGGGCAAGCAGGACGATGCGAGTGAGGCCACGAGGCAGATCGAGGCCCACGACCAGGGAACGGCGGATCGCCTGCGGGCGGCGCGTAACCGCGCCATGATCCCTCGGGTGGTGGATCTCCTGGCCGCCGGCTTCACGCGGCCGGAGCGGCCCGTGCCGCTGAAGGCGACCCTCGCGGCCAGCTTCCCGGGGACGTCGCAGGTCAGGGGCGGTTACCAGGGGGCGGATCCCAAGATCGAGCCGGACCTGGTCTGGCTGGTCCGGGCCATGTCCGCGGGCGACGGCTCGCCCCTGGCCGGCGGGCTGGCCCGCCCGCTGGCCCAGCTCGACGGCACCGAGCTCGCGAAGTTCGTCAAGGGGCTGGTCGAGAACGAGAAGGTCGTGGCGATCACCTGGGATCCGCCCCCCGACGCCACGGAGGCCAGCCGGTTCGCGCGGCTGGGCCCCGGCTCCTCGCAGAAGATGCGGTCGCTCTTCACCTACGGCCGGGTCAAGTACAAGCCCACGGACCCCAGCCAGAGGGTGGTCGCCGAGGCGGCCTCCAGGGGCTGGCAGGCGGACTGGTACGACGACTGGTCGAGGTCCGTGGCCGCCCAGGCGCCGACCACGGACGGAGACAGGGCCACCTACGACTTCCTCCAGATGGATGACAAGCTCGAGAAGCAGCTCGCGAAGCTGACCGACGACGTGGGTTACGTGTTCTTCGACAGCGCCACGGTGGAGGGGCTGAAGCTCCCCGACGGCGCCGCGCCCGCTCCGGTGGCAAAGGCGATCGCGGAGGCGGCGGGCCTGAACTTCTCCATGATCGCCCGCTTCGAGCCGCCCGACAAGGTGGCCGACGCGAAGAAGTCCTACCTCGAGGCGTCGATCCTCCAGGACCTGAAGGCCGGTAACCAGCTCCTCTCGGAGTACTGGAAGGCGCAGGCCGCTGACAGCGATGCCGCCCTTTCCGGCTCCCGGTGGAAAGAGGACCTCAGAGCTCTGGTCCGGGCCACCGGGGCAAAGGCGACGCTCGTGAAGAGCCAGGGTGATCCCGAGGTGCTCCAGTAGGGAGGTGACCATGCGACGACGGATCGTGGCCAAAAGACTGCTCGCCGGGCTCGTCGGAACCGGCCTGTCGATCGTGACGGCGGTGCTGGCAGGCTCGGGGTCGCCGGAGCCGGTTCCGCTCAGGTTCTGGGGACAGGTGCTCGGAGAGGCGCCCCGGACGCTCGAGGCCGTGATGCTCGACTCGAGCGGCACCAGCACACTGCTCACGGCCGGGGCGAGGATGGCCCGGACCACCTCCGCCACGTTCTACCTGGCCTCGTTCCCCAGGAGAGCCCTGGACGCGACCAGGCGCGACGCCGGCGATTGCAGGTTCGGATTCAGGTCGGGCCCGTCGTCGGCCGTGGTGAGCTCCGTGCCGATCCCGGCTGACACCGTGGGACCGGTCGAGATGCACTGCCGGGCGCTCGCCCCGGTCCTGCCCGACAAGGCGGTGGCGTTCGCCCAGGTCGTCTTGAGGTCGGGCCCGCCTCAGAAGCTCGTCTTCCTGTCGGTGATCGCGAACCGGGGAACCGCTTCCGCGGGAGGGCGGCTGTCGTGGACGCCCGCAGCACCCTCGCCGCTCACGGCCGGCTCGACCTCGGAGCTGGCTGCAGCGGGCCTGACGGTCTGCCGGCTCGAGAGACCGCTCGGCGCGGACGCCCGGCCGCCGATCGTCTGGAAGCTCGACTGGTTCCCGGACGACCCGGCCGGGACGTTCGTTCACGGGCGGGCGATCCTGCTCGACTCGGTGTCCCTGCTCGTGGACCGGATCGGGGAGGGCCCCGGGCTCCCGGTTGCCGATCCTCTCGTCATGGCGGGCGGCTGGTATCCCCTGACCGAGGAGTCGCCCAAGATCAACAGCGGACATCATCTCAGGCTGGAGATGGAGTGCTCCCTGGCCACCGAAGCCGAGGTTCGCGCGGCGCTCAAGGGCTTTGCTCTGCGGCTCGGCGGACCCGACGCTCCCCGCGATGCCGGCGACCCGGGGATGGCCGCCTGTCGGGTGATCCCGGTCCCCGGAGGCCGGTGCTGGGTCAGCGCTCGCTGGTTCTTCGGGCAGGATGTGCAGCCCGGCATCCCCGACCTTGGCGGGCCCCCGGGCAAGACGCTTCCGGGATCATGGATCGTGCGCCGGCTCGACCTCGCCTATCGTCACGGCGGAAGGGAGGCGTTCTGAGAGTGGCACCCTCTCCCAGCGACAATGCCCGTGATTTCGGGCGTGCTTCTCGCCAGCCGACCGTCCAGGGAGCGAAGCGACCGGTCGGCCGGAGCTTGGCTCCGGACGAGGTAGGGGGGTGGGGCGAAGCCCCACTTCACATGATAACCACGACACGAACTCGCAGCGCCCCACGGCCCTACTTCATGGGCATTGCTGCCAGCTCTCTGCCCCGTTCCCACGGAAACCAGCTCCTGTCGATCGTTCTCGGCGCCCTCGTCGTTCTGCTGTTCGTGGGCCTGATGCTCGGTCGCGCGGCAGGCGACGACAACCCGCCACGCGCGTACGACGCTCCGCTGGGCCTCTACCGCGTTCAGCTCCCGAAGGGGGTGCACACGCTCGCCATGCCGCTGGTCCCTTCGGATGCGACCGACCCGGCCGAGGTCTTCGGCACTTCCCTCGAGGCGATCGATCTCCTCGAGTCGTGGGATCCGACCACGTTCTCGTTCGTGCCGTGCTACTCGAAGATCCCGGCGGTCGTGCCCCCGGACCGGACGCCGATCGGTCCGGTCGTCCGTATCTCCCTGTCGGGGGCCGCCGAGATCCGCCTGCGAGGCACTCCGAACGCCAGGCCGTGGGCCGATGCCGTTCGCGACGCGTGGCGCTCCGGCTACTTCGGCACCTGTACCACGTCGCCGATCACCCTGGGCGAGCTGTACGGGGCGCTCGGCCAGGACTCCTCGTTCGTCCGCGGGCGGGACGCCCTGTTCTTCTTCGACGTCACGTCGGGCCGCTGGGTCGACCTGGCGGACCGGCCGGACAGCTTCCGGCTCCCCCAGGACACGGCGCTGTGCGCGCCGGGCGTGCTGCCGGCGACTGAGCCGGGCGGCCCCGAGACGTCGGCCCCGTCGGGCCCTCCCGGACATCACACCCTCGGGCAGCAATCCCACCACGGTCCCCCTGTCGGCTCTCGACAGGGACGCGGCGCCGCAGCTGGACGGGGCCCGCGACTCCTACGGCACGGCGGTCCGTGAGAGCGACTACACGGCCGGGGCGTGGACGTTCGGGTGCACCGGAGGCGTGACGCTCACCGGCTTCCGCTTCATGGGTTCCGCCGACAATCCGAGGGACGCCGTGGGGATGCTGGAGCTCCCGATCCCGCTGAGCAGGATGACCAGCCTGCCGACCACGGTCCCGGCCCGGGTCCACTACTCCACCCCGCCCGCCGGCGTGAAGGCGGTGCCGATCCGGTTCGAGGTCCTGGGCATCAGCACGTTCAGCGTCGGCGGCAACGGCGTCACCACCGACAACAGGTCGCGTCACTGCCGGATCCTCGCGCCTCCGGGCCCGGCCAACGACGCGATGCCGATCTGGATCGACGCCAAGAACGGCAAGATCATCGGCCGGGGCAGGGCCGATCTGCCCGCGCTCCGCGGGCTCGACGTGGCCAACGGCAAGCCGCGCGGCGACGAGGCCACGATCGCGAACCGTCCGGTGACGTTCCTGTACGATCCTGCTCGCAACCAGCGCGTGAACCTCTCCACGTCCGGCTCAGTCAGCTGCACGGGCCCTGCGTTCCAGCTCATAGTGGCCGTCTCGAGCGACCCGAAGGTGACCCTTTTTTGCACGTGGGCCGACGCGCGCGAGTACCAGAAGACCGGCGACCCGGGCCGCCTCGCACCCATGCCGCTCGAGTTCCCGGACCCGCAGGTCCTGGAGGTCGCCCCGGGTGTGCTGCGCACCAGGACGTTCTGGGCCGAGTACGACGCACCCATCGACAACGCCCTGAGGCTCGGAGTCTCCACCAGCTTCGCCGCGCGGACCGTGCAGGCCACGGCGCGGACCACCGACGGCATCGACCTGAGCGCCGTGGACGTGACAGGGGTCGTCACCGCGTCGTTGCCGCTCGTGCCGAAGGTCCCCGACATCTCTCTGCCGCTGGTCAACCAGAAGATCCCTCTCGCCGGCAAGGACGTGATCCCGCCCATCCCGGTCGTCTACGTGAGTCGCAGCTCCCCGGGAAGTCTGCGGTTCTTCCGGCAAGGCCTCGTGGAGCTCTCGCACCAGGACTCCCCCACGATCCAGGTGTGGGGCGGCAAGGTCCAGTTCGTCCTCTCCAACCGCGCCGACGTCCGGTTCGACGTGATCTTCAGGCCGTCCCCCATCTACACGGTGGACGATGACGGCCTGCGGTTCGGGCTGGCCCCGCGGATCACCCTGCGGCACCAGAACCTGGACTCGGGCGGCGACTTCACCCTCGAGGACGCGTTCGTCACCGTGGGGATCCGGCCCGAGGTGCTCGCGGAGATCGACTGGAACGTCTTCATCCCCGACACCCTGCCCAAGTTCTCGGCCGAGCTGGCCGTGCTCACGGCGGCGGGACTCGGAACCGCAGCGTACAACGCCGACGGCAAGACGCAGATCGGGCTCTCCGCCGGAGCCGGGGCCGCCTTGCTCCTGGCGATGAATCCGCGCCTTCTCGGCCAGGCCAAGAGCTGGTTCTCCACCCACACCCACCTGGACAAGTTCACGCTCGACGTCGGGATGTCCCTGGTCGGGCGGATCGGGTCGTCCGACCGGCTCACGATCTACGGCAAGGACGTGTGGGTCAGCAAGCGCAGCGACCGCCCGGTCCCGGGCACCACCTCGACGACCAAGGAGATGCCCCCGCTCTCCGAGGACGTGACCAAGGAGGCAGGGATCGCCTACGAGCACTTCTCCGGCGACTCGCCGGTCCAGCTCTCGGCCCGGTTCAAGTACCGGAGAGGAGGCAAGCTGGGGCGCGACGAGACGCGCCGCCTGGAGATCGACGGCGAGTACCAGCTCCCGTCGGGATGGCTCTGGGCCTCGAACCGGACCGCGACCGGACAGTGGATCCTCACGAACCAGAAGCTCGGCGGCGACCCGGGGCAACCGGACCTGAGGACCAACCGGAGGGAGTTCCGCGCCACGGACCTGATCTCCCTGAGCAGCGCCGATCTCGATGCGCCGGACTTCTCCGAGGCGATCAACTTCGACCTCTCGGAGCTCTCGTGCATGTCCTCCGCGGCGGAGCAGAAGGTCCCCACCGGGAGCGTGAAGGTGGTCAGGACCCAGAAGTTCGCGGTCCAGGCGTTCGGCGGGGTCGTCAGCTCCGGGCCGTCGAGCGGCTCCACGTTCCAGGTGCTCCTGGACGCGATGTGGGACCGCAAGTCCGAGCAGCCGCCCGGCGGCGGCCAGGCCCCCCCGACGCCCGCCCAGGCTCCGTCCACCGGTTTCTTCTCCCAGCTCCTGCGGCTCTTCTCGAACGACGGTCCCTCCCTTCCGGACTGGACCGGCTCCGCGCAGCAGCAGAGGCTGGCGGTCAACCTGAGCTTCGTGGGCGCCGGCAACGACCGGGTCCGTCTGAACAGCGTGAGCGGCCTGGTCGTGGCGAGCGGCCCGCGGGTGTTCTCGGCGGAGCTCGGGGTGCGGACCACGTCCGGGCCGCAGTGGGGAACGATCTGTGGGTACGTGGAGAAGTCGCCGAGGGGCTGGGAGGGCGGCGCCGACGTGAAGGAGCTCCCGCTGGGCAGCAAGGTCAGCGTCCGGAGCGCCTACTTCCGCGTCAAACCGCCGGCCCCGGCCAGGAAGCTCCCGTTCTACAGGCGAGTGGCGGTCGGCGGGCTGTTCGGGATCGACCCCAACGGCTCCGAGACGTTCACCGACGCCGGGGTGAACGTCGGCTTCGACGTCGACCTGGAGGACAAGGGTGGCTCCCTGTTCCTCAACCTGCCCGGCTCGCTCTTCGGGTCCGACCGTCTCAAGGCGGCGGGCGCAACCGGCGCGCTCGCGTTCTCCGAGTCCTGGAGCCTGAAGCACATCGAGCTCGAGGTGTACTCGAAGTTCTGTCCCCCGTGGTCGAGCCGGGACGTCGACGGCAAGCCCTACTGTGACAAGCTCATGGAGGTCGCGGCCAGCTTCCGTGGCGAGGGCGCCCCGTCCGTGTTCGCGGCGAGGGTCTCCGGCATCTCCACCGCACCGCTCTACGACGACGGCATGATCATCTTCGACCACGTCGGCATCGGCTACGACAGGTTCGTGAAGATGCTGACCTACGACGGGGGCGTCGAGATCAAGATGCCGAGCATGTTCGTCAAGAGCTTCAAGCCGTTCCTGCAGACGCCTGCGAAGATCTCGGGCCGCCTGATCGGCGCGAGCAAGGTCGGCGGCGACTCCGGGGACCGGAAGAACAACGTGACGGTCCTGGCCACCCTCGACCCGTACCTCCAGATCGGGATCTCGGACTACGCATCGATCCGGCTCGAGACCCTCCAGTTCCGCAAGGGCAGCCCGTTCGCTCTCGACTCCAGCGCCGTGCTGCAGACCGGGAGCACCACCACGCCGCTCTCCCTGGCGTTCGACGCCGCGTCATCGGCGATGAGCTTCGCGGTCACCGATCCGAACAAGGTCGTGGAGCTGGGGATGGGAGGCCTGTCCCTCTCGATCCGCAACTTCGGGGCGAGGCTCGCCTCGGTCAACGGGGTGGGACACTTCACGATCTCAGGCGACGCGCAGGTCACGGTCTTTGGCCGTCGGTTCTCCGGCACTCTCGCCGGCGACGTGGGCAAGGACGGCTCCCTGTCGTTCGCGATCTCCAGGCTCGGCGGCTCCGACGGCGGGATCGGAGGCGACCTGGAGGGGTTCAAGGTCGCCTGCGAAGCGCTCTCCATCACGTCGGCGCGCACCGGGTCCGGCGGCCGGTCCACCCAGACCTCCGTGTCCGCCAGCCTCTCGTTCCCGCCGGGCTGGCCCGGCATCGGCGGCCAGACCGTGAAGGGCTCCATCGAGTTCGGCACCGGCGGCGACTTCGGGTTCTCGGTCGAGACCGGACTGGACCTCGGGCTGTCCGGCATCCCGGTGGAGCTCGACATCCACCAGTTCATGGTCCGCCGCCAGAGCGGCAAGTTCAGCGTCGAGGGCTCCGCCACGCTCAAGCTCCTCAGGCCGATCAACACCATCCTGGGCAACACCGGCGACAATCCGGTGTCGTTCGACTGCGACATCGGCCTGACGACCGACAAGAAGGTCAAGTTCGCGGCGAAGCTCAACCAGGACATGCTGGACATCCCGTTCGACATCGTCATCGCCTCCGGCCGCCTCAAGTGCAAGTCGATCGCGGTGTCCACCGGCCCGGACCTGGTCCTGGACATCGAGCTTCGCCTGTCGAGCCCCGCCTCGTTCCTGATGACGATCTCGGCGCTGCTCCGGGGTCAGCGGGTCTCGTTCTCCATCGTCTGCGATCCTCCGCTCCAGGTGCGCGTGCCGCTCCTCGACTTCGGGCTGGCCAACCTGACCTACGACCAGGTGTTCCCGGGTTTCATGGGCTTCGGCGGAACCGGCCACTTCAAGGTCGGCTACGACGACATCTTCGCTTTCACCACGAGCCTCGAGAACCTGCTGTACATCCTTCCCTCGTCGCTGCCGCCGTTCGGGTTCCCGTTCTTCGACGAGCTCTCCCTGGGGCTCAAGCTGTTCGGGTTCGGCGGCGTGATCGGCCTCCGCATGCGGGCGCCCCAGATCCCGGACACGGCCACGGCGATCAAGTTCGTGCTAAACGTGATCACCGGGTTCAAGGACAACGACTGGGGGCCGCTGGAGGACTTCCTCCGCGGCGAGGCGGCCGACAAGATCAAGCAGCTCTTCCCGAGCCCGGGGATCGGCGACATCGCCCTCGGGATCCGGAGGGAGCTCAGGCCGATCTTCCCCAACCTGCCGCTGGCCAAGCTCCAGCCCACGGACAGCGACGACTCGCTGAAGCTGTCGATCCTGTCGGGCTTCAAGGAGCTCACAGACCTGATCCCGTCGTCGGACCTGGCCGACGGGGTCGTGCAGACGCTCAAGTTCTGCGGCAACGTGGGCCGGGTGTTCCAGGACCCGAAGAACGTGGTGGAGCTGATCCCGCGCAGCCTGAGGACCGGGTCCATGGACTTCAGCTTCGTCGGGTCGACGGCGATCGCCGGGAGCTACTCGATCCAGCCCCGCGAGGACATCAAGATGTCCGGGAACGCGCCGCTGCTCCCCTCGTTCTACGACCTCTCGAAGGTGTGCGAATGGCTGGCCACGGGCGTGACGCCGGTGCGGGCCGTGGTGAGCGGGCGCGCCGGGCTGGTCACGACGAGCTTCGCCTTCGGCGATTCCGCGGGAACCAGCTTCGGGGGCACCGTGAAGGACCGGTGGACGCCGCTCAGGCTCGACGTCGACCGGGCGCTGGAGCTGATGAACAAGGCGGCGCGGCCCGACCGGTTGTTCGAACCCGACGACGCGCTGGCGTTCCATCTCCAGGGCGCCGTGGCCGCCGGCGGGGTGTTCCTGCCCTGCGGGAAGGCGCTCCTGACCAAGGACGGGAAGTCCAGCCTCACCCTGACCGGGTACACGCCCCCGTTCACCGTCACCAGGGCCGGCCAGACGCTGTTCGACGGCAAGGTCCAGCTCATGCGGACCATCACCCAGACCGTGCCGGGCGGCCGGTTGAACCTCTACTCCACGGTGGTGCAGGAGGGTTCGGCCCGGATGACCTCCGTGGTCACGGCGGAGTTCGTGCCCGACGACGCGGCGATGAAGCGCTACCAGGCCGACTTCTCGGTCTGGAACGCGAAGAAGACCGCCTTCGTGCAGTGGTCCCAGAAGTCGAGGAGATGGGACCAGAAGCGGCAGAAAGCCCAGGAGACCGGGCAGTCGCTGTCGGCCGACGACCCGGACAACCCGGGCCCGATGCCGGAGAGCCCCGGTGACGAGCCGAAGCCCCCGGACACGGCGCCGGTGTCGCTGGGCGAGGTGGTCCGGGCCCCGGTCTTCGATCTGGCCACCGGTCGGGGGAGCCGCGACTTCCGGTCCGCGTCGGTGGCCGACTGGCAGTTCGTCTACTATCTGGACGACACCGGGGACACCCAGGCCACGTTCACGAGCTACGGCTCGATGAAGTTCACGGCCCCGGGCACGGTGTTCACGGCGCTGTACAAGGGATCGCTCCTGCCGGACATGCGGCGGATGTTCCAGCGGGTGGAGCCGTTCAAGGAGGCCACCTTCGCCACCGACTGCTCGAGCTTCGCCCTCGGCCAGACGGTGTGGTCGGCTCTGTTCAACAGCCCCGCCTTCTCCCCGGACGTGGACCATGTCGAGGTCGACCGCAGGCAGGTGACGGTCTTCCTCAGGAGCGGCGACCTGATGAAGTTCCGGCTGGACGACGTGGGGTACTACCTGACGCCGCCGGCCGGCGACGCGACGACGCAGAAGTCCGCGACGATCGACGCGGCCGCCGACCTCGACAGCTTCGAGATGAAGGACAAGCTGCTGGTGGCCCGGCCGTTCGCCGTGCACGTGAAGGGAGCGGGCGAGTCCCGGTCCGCGGACCGGGTCCAGGTGAACGACCTGGTGGTCTTCGACGGGTCCGAGGACATGGCCCGGTTCCTCGCTCGCTGCAAGGAGCAGAAGGTCAAGCTCGAGCAGACCGACCTGAAGAAGTTCGAGTCGCTCGGCCTGACGCCCCGCGGCGATCCGCTCGTGGTCCGATCGCTCACCATAGGAGCCGCGTCGGGAATGGTGGAGCTCGACCTGCGGCCTCTGGAGATCCAGGTGGTTCGACGGGCCGACTCGATGCCGCTCTTCTCGATCACCACCACCACGGTCGACGCCTTCGACATCGCGAAGAGAGGGGGGCCGTTCGGCGACCCGGTTCCCTACCCGCCCGGGCCCGGCCTGTTCTACGTGTCGAGCTCCACGGTCATGTCCGCCTCGGGCATCCCGCCGGGGATGCCCTCGACCGGGCCCGTGGCGATCGCCTCCAACCGGATCGACCTGAACGCGGTACTCGGCACGGACGTGCTCGTCCGGGAGGTGCGGATCGACTCGCCCGCGGGGATCGCCGGCCGCTACAGCGTCGTGGGGCCGTCGTACCTGAGCGGCACGACCGGCCAGGGTGGGCTGACCGTGACCGGGGACCCGACCCTCGGCATGTCCGCCGAGGTGCCCGGATCTCCTGGCCCGGTGAAGCTTCTGGCCGGGCCTACCGGCGGGGCGAGCGGCAAGATCTGGGCGTACAACGGCCTGTGGCCGATCGAGGTCGTCCGTGAAGCCGGCAGGTTGACCGGGAAGTTCTCTTTCTGTCCCGGAACGTTCTCGGAGGGCGGGCTGATGGCCTCCCTGCGCCTGGGGCTCGCGCCGGCGCAGACCGGATTCGAGGCGTCCATCTCCGGGGCGATCGGGTTCGATGGCCGGTTCCACTTCGAGGGGCAGGCGATGCTGACCGTCTTCGGCCGCGACATCGCCGATGCCAGGTTCGTGCTGGACTCGTCCGACGGCCTGATCGTCCACGGCAGGATGGACGTCTACATCGCCAGGAGCGACGTGGACATCCGCGTCTCGTCGTCGGGGGCGTCGGTCTACGGCGACCTGGGGGTCGGCTACGGGGGAACCGGCTTCTACGGGGTGATCTCGGCCCAGGTACCCGGGGACACGGACGTCCACACCCGGGGCCAGCTCCGCATCGCCGGGCGCGGCCTCACGTCCGGGGAGTTCACCATCACCCGCGACGGCACCATCTCGACCGGGTGGTCGCTCAGCGCCGGCGTCGCCTCGATCGGCGCGACGCTCACGTTCAAGTTCATCGACGGGGTCCGGGTGAGAGGCGAGTTCGACGCCAGCGTGAACGTCTACATCGGGTCGTTCTCCTACGGCTGGGGGGCCGACATCTCCTCCTCGGGCGACGTGAGCGTCGAGTTCTACCCGATCACGCTCACGTTCAACGTCTGCAGCGGCAGCGTGTCCGTGGACATCGCCAACGCGGCGGTCGAGGCCTTCAACAAGGCCAAGAAGGCGCTGGAGGAAGCCGCCAGGAAGGTGGCCAGCTGGTTCTCGAGCTGGTTCTGACACATCGAGTGATGGAGGTTTGCGCTCAATGACACGGTCGAGGGCTCCCATGGCCTTGGTGCTTCTCCTGGCCGTCGTGTCGGCCGCGGTGGGCCAGCAGGGTCCGCCGCGACGCGTCACTCTCCTCGGAACCGATCAGATCAACCTGCCCGGGGCGCTCCAGAAGGTGGCCCGGGAGATGTTCCGGCCCCCCATGGGCACGGTGCTCTCGATCGAGAAGGAGCATGAGCACTGGCGGATCAACGACTCCGTGATGTTCGAGAAGTACCGCGTCACGGGCCCCGACGAGAGCCGACTCGGCCAGTTCGTACGGATGCGGTCGTTCGGCGCCGGGGGGACCAGGGTCGACCTGGCGCTCCAGATCGAGAAGGGGACGATCGTCGCTGCGCGGCCGATCCAGCCTGTGGTGCTGCGCGGCCGCCCGCTGGCGGACTTGCCCGAGATCCTGGTGAGCCTGAGCTCGAACCGCGTGTCCGAGATCTCCTCCGGGGTCTCGTGCATCTTCGACGGGCTCCAGTACCTGGACCAGGTGGCCAGCGGCCCGGTGGACTCGAAGCTCGGCCGGGACACGACGATGGCGCTGGCGTTCGCCCTCTTCGCGAAGTCCCCGCCGCTGGAGCCGGGGACCCGCATGCCGCACTTCACGACCCGTGACGAGAGAGGCTCGCCTGTGGAGCCTGCCATGTTCAGGGGGCAGACCACTGTGCTGCTCGCGGGCACCCTGCTGGCCGACCTGGACCGGCGGGTGTTCGACTCGGTCCATCGGTGGTTGCGCGAGCACCCGTCCCGCTTCCGGCTGGTCGAGCTGGTGCAGGGCGGCGCTCCGTTCATCGCCTCGTACCGGCGGCGGGGCGGCAAGTTCGAGGGGCTCGTGGTGCCGGACCAGGACCGGAAGGTGTTCCGGGCGCTCCACGGGATCTTCACGCCGCACCTCTTCGTCTACGGGCCGGACGGAGTGCTGGCCAGGCACATCAAGGCCCACGAGCTCGACACTCCGGCCCGCGTCGCGGCGGAGCTCTCGAAGATCGGGGAAGGGGCACCGGCGCCGGTGGCCGCCCTGCCCGACGACCGGTTCGACCCGGTTCCGTCGCTGGTCAAGATCGCGGGGACGCTGTACCCGGAGAGCGCGCCGGCAACCGTGACCGTGACGCGCGTCAAGACGCTGGAACGGTTCCTGGAGGGTTTCCGGTACGAGACGTACGGAACGGTCGACGCGGCGGGGAAGCAGCAGGGTGAGCTCGTTCGCGTGCAGGCGTTCCCGGATGCCCGGTCCACCATCGACTTCGCCGTGCGGGTGGCCGACGGGAAGGTCGTGGGGATGGAGCCGGTGCGGCCGATCCGGACGGGTGGGGTCAAGATCGTGGGCCTGCCCGTCCTGTTCAAACGGCTCGAGAGGCGCGCGATGAGCCAGTACGCCGGGGGCCTTGCCGACGTGTTCCGGGGGCTGGCGTTGCTCGAGGAGGGCGCTGCGGGCCCGCTGCGGCCGCCGCCGCGGACGTCCGGCGCGGCGCCGCTGCTGGTGGTTCGCGAGAGGCGGCCGGTCGTCGGCGACCACATGCCTGAGTTCTCGGTCACCACGCTGGGGCGGGCGGACGTGTCCTTGCGGATGCTCAAGGGCCGGCCGCTGGTGGTCGTGGTGGCCGACGTTCGATCGGGGCTTTCGCGCGACATGCTGCACTACGCGGCGGTGGCTCTTTCGCGGCGGCCGCAGGTGGTGTTCCTGCCTGTGCTGAACAACCGTGAGGGCGACCTGTCGCTGATCGCGCATGCCGGGGTGGAGACCGCCGGCTGGCTTCCGCGCGCGGTCCTCGACTTCGACGGGGGTCTGAGGCGGGCGTTCGCTGCGCCGATGCTGCCCTACATGATCCTGTACGACAAGTATGGCCACGTGGTCGGCCACACGTACTGGAAGGGCACGGCCGCGATGGAGAGGGATCTCGCGGCGCTGGGCGAGCGGTAGGAGGGTGGTGCCGCTCTCCATGGTCCCAAAAGCCGCAGGATGCTACGCGGCAGCTCTTCCGGAACCAGTCCGCGTGGTCTTCGGTACCAGGCCGAACGTCGAGCGACCACCCGTCCTGGCCAGGCCCGCTTCGGCGGCGAAGGCTCCCCCCAGGGTCCGGCACAGATCTCGCGGTCCTCGAATCCGCCTCTGGCCTGGGGCGAGCTCGTGGGCCCTCAGGAGGTTCTTGGGGTCTACTTCCGCGCGTTCCGCACCACGTACTGGAAAGCGGCAACGTCGAAGAGTGGATAGACGTTGGGCGGGCTCGCCGAATCGACCGCGACAGCATTGAAGCTCACCCGGAAGGTGCCAGTTTGACCAGGTTGAAGCGCGTCCATGAGCGGTATCGTGATCACGGCAGTGCCGTTCGCCACCTCGGTCATCGTGTCCACTGCGCCATCGGACACCCGATCGATCATCCGGAAGAACTGGACGCGAACGGGCGGGGTGAACCCCTGAAGGCGAAAGCCCGCCTTGACGACCGGCGTGTTCACCACCTGATCGTTCGGTGGTGGCGGATCGACGATGGCAACGGCAGAAATCGTCTGCGCCGTGACGGCAGAAGACAAGAGCGCGATCAGCACGAGCGCGGCGAACAATCGATTCATGATACTCCTGGCCTTCCGGGTTGCCCCGTTCAAGGGAGCGCACTCAATTATACGGATGAATGAGGGAAGTGTCCAGTCAGGCACTTACCCCTATAACGTCCAGCGCTCGAGCGTGCCAACCGCCGGAAACCATGACCCAGCCGCGGAAGATGGGGCGCTCTCGCATGACGGACAGCTTCACCCACTGGGTGAAACCTGCCGCTGGTTCGGCTCCTGGCGCGGGCGGGCGGGGGCTCGACCGCGTCGCCAGCTCCGCGGCCGAGCCGGGCGGGATCTTCCGAGATGGGGGGCCCTTCGCTTCGCTCATCCGGCCCCCCAAGCCCCCCACGGTCTCGCCCTCCAGGCTCACCCCAGGTGCCACGCGTCCGACGGCCCGGGCCCGGGCCAGACCGCGTGCTCGTCAGCTGGCGCCGGCCGGATCTCCTCCAGCGCACACGCTGACACGCACACTGACGCCTGCGCCGGACCTCTTGTCCGTTGCCGGCTTGTTCTGCAGAGGGCTCGCAGGAGGGGCACGCCGGGGTCCCCGGGGCTCACCGCCCCTGTGGCCCAACGGTGCCCAGCTTCGGCTCTGTGCGCAGCCGCTCCAGCCCGCGTTCGATCAGCAGCGCTGCAATCTGTGCCGGATCCACTCCGATCGAGGCGGCGAGTTTCTTGAGCTCCTCCCAGTGATCGGGCCGCAGCGGCACGAGCCGGCGGAGGGTCCACTCCCTCGCCGAGGGGCGCCCTCGCCTGTGGGTGAGCATGCGCCTGTGGGCCTCCTCGGCCAGCTCGTGCAGGAAGATCGGCCCCCGGGTGCCACCCTTCCT
>JACQZM010000301.1 GCA_016213885.1 Candidatus Rifleibacteriota bacterium
CTCCATTCCGGTGGCCTTCCACGCGAACTGGAACAAACCCAGATCCCGTGCCGTTTCGCAGTCCAAGCACGCTCTATGGTTTGAAGCGATGGCTCTGCCGCAGCGCGGTCAGTACATTGCCGAAACTCGTCGGGCGCCTCGCAGGTCCGCGGCTGGTCAGAAGGGAAACCGCTAGGAGGTCCTGGTGTGCGCCTCCACCAGGCGCATGGTCCCGGTGACAGTGGTGCGGGCCACGCCCTTCTGCTTCGACCTCTCCAGGCTCGGTTCCGCGACCTCCAGGAGCTGCGGCTCGCTCTTCAGCAGCCCCACGGCCTTCTTGATGGCGCCGGGTCGTCCCACCAGGATGAGCCGCAACCGCCGGCCCTTCTGGCCGCCGAGATCGTGGGCCGGTCCCATCCTGGCCTCTTCGAGCCGGACCCGGCACCTGGCGAGGCTCTGCCTCAGACGGGAGACCAGCCGGGATCCCTGGGCCAGGGCGGCCTTGGTGCGATCGGCCGGGGCGCCCTTGCCCACCACCGCCGCCCCCACCACCTGCGGTTCCAGCGACGCGGGGGCACCACGACGGACCGCCGAGGGCGCCTCCAGCGGGCCGCTCCCCTGGGCCGCCGCGGCGGCCTGGGCCGCGAGCCAGGTCTCGTGGCGTCGCTCCCACATCTTCTTCGCCGACTCCATCCGACCGGCCTGGACGCGCCAGCCCTGATCAGCGTCCTGGGCCTCCTGACGGGCGTGCATGGCCCGCACACCGGCAGAGAAGCTCCAGAAGATCACGAACAACGGCGCAGCCAGGAACAGAGTACGTGCCCACACGCTCTGCCCTCCCCGCAAGGTCGATCGCCATGCATTCATGGATCAGGGTGCCTTTCGTATTGTAGATCGGCAGAACCGCGGCGCCGGTTGACGTGAACCGCTCGATGCGGGCGGTCGGAAGGTCGGAAGCGCCGGCCGGCGGATCGACCTAGGCCGGTCGACGACGCGATCGCAGGCCGAGCAGAGCTGCCGTGGCGATCGTGAAGAGGACCGTGGAGAGCGCCTGGGAGGTGGTGAGGCCGCTGCCGGACCAGGGGGCCGCGTCGCCCCGGAACATCTCTATGACGAACCGGCCCAGCGGGTAGAGCGTGAAGTAGATCAGGACAAGCTCCCCGTCGAACCGCTTGCGCTCTCTCCTCGCGATCAGGACGAGCAGGATGACCATCACCACCAGCGCCTCGTACAGCTGGGTCGGGTGGACCGGCAGCCCCAGCGGCGTCCCGTTGAACTGGTGGGCGACCGGATCGGAGTAGGTCACGGCCCAGGGAAGCGTGGTCTGGCTTCCGTAACAGCACCCCGCGAGGAAGCACCCGACCCGCCACAGGCCGTGCCCCAGCGCCAGCCCCGGCACCAGGATGTCGGCCAGCTTCCCGAAAGGAACCCGGTGGACCCGGGCGAACGCCACGGCCACGACGGTGTTGAGCAGGATGCCTCCGTAGGCGGCGCCGGCCGAGTTGAGATCCAGTCGTGACCAGATCGTGGACGAGGGGCCGCCCGGGCCGAGCAGATCGAAGATCCCCATCATGAGGCCCCCACCAACGATGGCGCAGGGGAGGACCAGCAGGCCGTAGTTCCAGACGATCGCGTCATCGACCCGCTCGCGCCGGGCGATCCGGGCGCTGACCACGAGCCCCGCCAGGGTCGCCGCCACGGCCACGGCCCCGTGGGTGTAGAGGGTGACCGAGCCCAGCTTGAAGAGAATCGGGTACACGCCTCGGCCGGAGCTCCACCGGCCCCGACGCCGCACGAGATCGCGGCATCCCGGTCGGACGGGCCAGGGCGGCGTTCGATGAGGAGATCGTGAAGCAATCAGCCCTGGAACCTGGACCCGGGGCATGTTACCATGGACCGCTCCTCTGGCTCTTACATTTCAGGCCGATGGTATGCGACCTTTTGTCTTCTTCGTGACCCTGGTCCCGGTGCTGGGCCAGCCACTCCTCGCCCTCGACGGGCCGGTGAAGCTGACGCTCCCCGACGTGGTCCAGGCGGCGCTGACCAAGAACGCCAGCCTCGCCGTTCGAAAGCTCGATCCGCCGATCGCCCGGACCCGGGTGATGTGGGAGCGAGGCGCCTTCGACGACACGGTGAGCCTGCAGGTGCAGAAACAGCACACCGAAGCGCCCACGGGCAGTCAGCTCGACGGCGCCAAGGTGTCGGTCACCGACGTGAACACCGGGAACCTGGGGCTGGCGACGAAGTTTCGCGAGGGCAGCACGTTCGGCGTCAACTTCAACAACCAGAAGAACGACTCCAACTCCCGGTTCCAGACCCTGAACCCCTACTACCAGTCCACTCTCGTCGTCAACCTCACGAAGCCGCTGCTCAGGGGCGCGGGCCACAGGGTCAACACGGCCGGCATCGAGATCGCCAAGCTCGGGGTCAGGCAGAGCCACTACCTGCTCGCCAAGCAGGTTCTCGACACGGTGGCCCAGGCGGAGCGGCAGTACTGGGACCTGCTGTTCGCCCGGCGCGATCTCGAGGTGAAGCAGCAGGCGCTCGACCTGGCCCGGGAGCTCCTGGCCTACAACACCCGTCGGCAAGAGGTGGGGCTGGGGTCCGACGTGCAGGTGGTGGAGGCCCAGACCAGCGAGGCGACCCGGCTCGACGACCTGGAGATCTCCCGGCGCCTCGTCCAGGACGCCCAGGAGCTGCTCAGACGGACGATCTCCCTCCGGGGGCAGCCGCCGGGCGTGGAGCTCCTGCCGGTCAGCGAACCGCCTCCGATCCCGGCGGGCGTACCGCTCACCGATGCGCTGGCCATGGCCTATGCCAAGCGACCGGACTATCAGAACCTCGTTCTCGATCTGCAGAGCAAGAACATCCGCGTGGTCTACCTCAAGAGCCAGCGGCTTCCGCGGATCGATCTGATCACGAGCTACTCCCAGAACGGTCTGGACGCCACGTACGCCGACGCTCTGGACCAGGTCACCCGTGGCGACTACGACAGCTACACCCTGGGATTCAAGGTGGAGCTGCCGCTCCAGAACCGTCTCGCCCGGGCGGACTACCGCAAGGGGCTCCTGGAGAAGCAGCAGGCTCTTCTTTCCCTGAAGGCGATGGAAGACCAGATGGAGGACGAGGTCACCCGGGCGGTTCGATCGCTGGACACCGGCATCAAGCGAGTCTCCATCTCCAACCGCGCCGCGGAGCTGTCGGCCCGGCATCTCAAGGCGGCGGAGACCCGGTACCAGCAGGGGCTGATCGCCAACTTCGATCTGCTCCGCTTCCAGCAGGACCTGAGGGATGCCCGGTCCCGGGCGCTGCAAGCCATGGTGAACACCCTCAAGAACCGGATCGACGTGGAAGCGACCACCGGTCACCTCCTGGAGAGCAGGAGGATCGTGGTCGAGAGCCTCCAGCCGCCGCTTCCCCCGGAACTATTGAAGAAAGGAAAGGGCCTGTGGCACTGAAAGGTCGAGTGAAGCTGTTTCTGCCCGGCAAGAGCTACGGGTTCGTCGCCCCGGACGACGGCTCCAAGGATGTCTACTTCGTGAAGAAGGTCGTGGAGGGGCAGGTCGATCTGAAGGAGGGCCAGGCGGTCGAGTATCGCCTCGGCACCGCCACGCGCATCCCCCAGGCCGACTGGGTCAAACCGGTCTAGAGGCAAGGCGCACGAAATACCGGGAAAGACCGCGAGAGTGCGGGGCCCAGGGGGCCAAGCGACCGGTCGAGGCCGGGTCCGCTGGCCTCGAGGTGGGGGTGTGGGGTTGAGCCCCACGTTCAATGAGAGCTCAGCCTGCAGTCACCCTCTCGCGCATCGAAAGACCGCGAGATTGCGGGGCGCAGGGAGCCAAGCGACCGGTCGAGGCCGGCTCCGCTGGCCTCGAGGTGGGGGTGTGGGGCGCAGCCCCACGTTCAATGAGAGCTCAGCTGGAGGCCACCCTCTCGCTCATTCAGGGGTATCGGGTCTAGAGGTGCCTGACATACTCCGCCAGCGGCACCTCGCCGGTGAGGACCCGCTGGCGGATCGCCGACACCATGGACACCATGCCGTCCCTGATCGCCTGGTCCTGGATCTCCGAGGCGCTGGCCCCCTGAGCGACCAGCCGGCTCGAGGAGGCGGTGACCGGCATCAGCTCGAAGAACGGGATCATCCCGGCATGGCCGCGGCCCTGACAGCGCTCGCACCCCTGCCCCAGACGGGTCCTCCCCTTGAACGGCTCCACGTCGGTCCAGGGCAGCGCCTTGGCGATCGGCCTCAGATCCTCCTCGACCGCGCAGTGCTCGCAGTTCTTCCGGGTCAGGGCCTGTCCCACGACCAGCTTCAGGCTGTCGGCCAGCAACTGGCGCTGGGCCCCCAGGTGGACCGCCCGAGACACGGCCAGGGCAGCGCCGGAGGCGTGGATCCGGGCCACCGTCAAGGCGCCGGACAGAGCCGCTGAGAGCGCCGCGCTCATCGTCTCGGCGTCGCGCAGCAACCCCAGCCCCAGCACGTCCGGATCCTGGAGAGCTGCGGCCCGGAGCGCCCGGGCGAACGTCACGGAGCGATCGGGCACATCCCTGACCATCTTCACCTGGACCTGCTGCGCCCCGGCCAGCGAAACCTCGATCGGGTCCTCGATGGAGATCACGTTTCTCGGCCCGTCCACGAGAAAGGTCAGGGCCGACGAGAGCGTCGTGGTACCCCCTTGCCCCGGCGCGGCGGCGACCAGGATCAACCCCCGACCCCCCGAGAGAACCCGCTTGAACTGCTGCTCCGTCGCCTCGGTCATGCCCAGCCTGCAAAGCGGGAGAGCCTTGGTTTCCCGGGAGTTCAGCTTGAGGGTGATCGCCTCGCCGCAGGCCGTCGGCACGATCGAGACCCGGACCTGGCATGACTGACCCGAGGCTCGGAAGTTGAAGCTCCCCTCGAGAAACGGCTCGGCCCCCTCGGCTCCGAATCGATCGGCGATGTTCTGCCAGAGGGCGACGTATTCGTCCCGGGTCAGAAGACCGACCTGTTTGAGCCCCAGATCCGATCGGATCTTGAGCGAGGCCCCTTCCGGAAGCGGGTCTATGTGGATCGCCGCCGCTCCCCTTCCGAGGGCGTCCAGAAGGAGGCGGGTCAAGGGCAGCCTCGATCCGAGCTGATCCGCTGTCGTCGGTCTGGGGCGGTCCGTGGCCATGGTCCGTCGCTCCGGAACTGTAGCAGCTCGCGCCTCGGGGGGCAACCGGCGATGAGGGAAAACTACCCCCGGCCCTGGTGCATACCATACCAGGGGGTGAGGATGGGGAAGATGCGATCCGGGCTGCTCTCGATACCGCTCCTGTTCGCCGGAGCGCTCATGTGGGCCACCCTCGTGGGCGCTCAGCCGGCCACCGACATCTGGGACGACCTGTACGCGGCCGCCGGCCTGCCCCCGCCCACGACGTCGGCGGGCCCGACAGCGCCCACCGCGGGTCCCCAGGGGCCGGTGTCCACGTCTGGTCAGGGTCCGCTGGTGCCGCCAGGCCAAGGTCCCACGGTTCTTCCGGGCCAGGGCCCCGCCTTCGAGACCGGCCAGGGACCGGTCCTCTTGGACATTCCGTCCAAGGTGCCCGGCACGGTGTCGCTCCCTCCGGAGGTGAAGTCGCCGCCGATGGGGACCACCTACGTGGTCCAGAAGGGCGACAGTCTGTCCGCCATCGCCCAGCGTTTCTACGGCAGCTACTTCCTCTGGCCGCTGATCTTCCAGGCCAACCGCGACAAGATCGCCAACCCCGATCTGATCTACCCCGGGCAGGTGCTGGTGATCCCGCCGCTCGATCCGACGAGGGCAGGCACGCTCATCCCGAACGCCATCGGACCGGGGCCGCAGCTCGGGCTGCCCAATCCGGAGCTGACCCAGCTGACCCAGGGCGGCGCTGTCACCGCCCGGTCTCCGCAGTTCGCCGGGTGGTTCCAGGAGGCGCTGGGGATCGCCCGCACCTGGAACATGCCGAGGATCACCAACAAGTACGGTCGCGCCGTGTCCGAGGCCGACATGTTGAGGGCGATCCTCTACATCGAATCCAAGGGCATCCATCAGTCCACCAGCGGTCAGGTGACCCGGTCGCCGGCAGGGGCGCTGGGGTTCATGCAGCTGATGCCCGGGACCGCGAGGGAAGAAGGGGCGGATCCCCGGGACCCGCGGCAGAACCTGCTGGGCGGGGCGTCGTACCTGAGGAAATGCTTCGCCTCGGCCGCCACCCGGGTACCTGGAGACAGCCCCGCGGACCAGATCGCCAAGGCCGCCGCCTCGTACAACAAGGGGCCCTACGATCGCAACCTCGCCCGCATGACCTGGACCGAGTACGTGGCCAGCGGCGGCGTCAGCGAGACGATCCGGTACGGGATCCTGACCAAGATGTCGCTGGGCCTTGCGCTCTCCCCGATCGAGGAGAGCTGGATGGCCAGAGACCGGGGCGTCTCCGCGCCGTCGGTGGCCACGCTCTCCGACAGCACCTACCAGAGGAGCCAGTCGCTCGCGTAGAATCGCCTCGGCCGGGCGCTCTCCCGATCGCCCGGCCCTCATCCCGCACTCCGACCGAACGGATCGTTGGGCCATGCACAGCATCACCTGGGACGTTCTCGGACCCTCTGTCTCGGTTCGCCACGCCGTGGTGCTTCTCGTCCTTGCCTCGACCGCGTCCGGCGTCGGTACGGGCCCCCTGCTCGCGGGGAGACACCACGAGGCACCGCCGCTCAGAGAGCGGGTGGACTGGCAGCGGGACGACCTCATGCCGGCGAACCAGCACGAGACGGTGCGGCTGAAGGCGGTCTTGACCACGCGGGAGGGTGTGCCGGTGACCACCCGGATCTGCCAGGTGGCCGACGCGACCTCCAGCCGGCTCGAGTCGCTGGTCCGCGAGGTTCCCGGGGAGGAGCTGACCGGCGCCATGACCAGGGACCTGAACGACGACGGTATCCAGGAGGTGCTGCTCCGCTTCTCGCCGCCGCGAAACCAGTCGCTGGTCCGCCTGATCATGCTCTGCTACTCCCGGGCGGACCGGCGCTGGGTCGAGGCCTGGGAGACCGGCCCCGAGACCGGCCTGGCGGCCCGGTTCATGGTGCTTCGCAAGGAGCCGGGGCTCGTCGAGTGGGGCGTGGCTCTCGAGCGCAAGACCCGCGGGGCCGCCACGGCCACCGAGACGATCAAGTACCGGTTCTCCGGCGAGAAGCTCCATGAGATGGGACGGGACGAGGCGGTCCCCGCGTCGACCCAGGACCAGCTGGCCTGGGGGCTGAGGTGGGCCAAGCAGGGCGACCTGGTCAGGGCGCGGGACGCGCTCTCCCGGGCCGTGGCCGGTATCGCCGGGCCCAACCGGGCCAGGGGGCTGCTGGAGCTCGCCCGGGTGCAGCTCGCCCTGGGGCAGTCCTCCGACGGTCACAAGACGCTGAAGCTCCTGGTGAACGAGGCGCCCGACCCTCCGTACACCGCCGAAGCAGAGCGCCTGCTGGGCTGGCTCTCCCGCCCGCCGGGCGAGCTGGCCGGGCTGCCCGGGCTGGTCCGGGCCCAGCTGGCGCTGGACGGTGGCCGGATGACCGAGGCGCTGGAGCGGGCCGCCGGCGTGATGGGCTCACCGATCGCGAGCAGGCCCGGTCCGTGGCTCGACGAGGCGCTGATGATCCAGGCCCAGGTCCATCTGGCGGCGAACCGGAAACGCGAGGCGATCCGGTGTCTCATGCGGCTGGTGGCCGAGTGCCCGGACAGCGCCAGCGTCAAGCAGGCCCAGAGCTGGCTCTACCAGCTCGACCCGCCGCCGCGCTGATCCCGTGGGCCCTGCCGCGGTCCGGTCGGGCCGAGGCTACCGCTTGTCGCCCGCCGGGGACGGCCTGACCTTCGGGGTCACGGTGCCCATGGGCGCCTCGACCGACGGTTCCGGGCTCGAAGGAGCGGCCCTGGTGGCACTCCCGGCGGCCCGCCGACGATGGTGACGGCTCCTCTTCGTGACCGGCACCACCAGGAGCGGCTTGACGGCCACGTGCTTCTTGAAGGCGACGTGGTCCAGGTGCACCTGGTCGGAGTAGAACACGGCGAAGTGGATCAACGACGACTCCAGCTGGTTCGCCTCGCGTTCCCATCCCCTCACGAAGGCGGTCAGAGCGTCGGGCTTCACGGCCGTGAGGGCGTGAGCCCGGGCCAGCAGGGTGCCCGATGCCCGGGCCAGATCGTAGAGGTCCGCAAGCCCCGTGAGCTCCTCCGTGGACAGGTGGGTCAGCCAGGGCTGGACCTCCTGCACCAGGTACTCGTCCTGCTCGATCCGGACGGCGCCCAGATACGGTTCCGGGCATCGCCGCAGCTTCCGGGCCGCCTCGATGGTCTGCCGGGCCTGACCGCCGCCGCAGGCGCCGGAGCCCCCGAAGTAGTGGCCCAGGACCGAGCTCGCCGTGATGGACGCCTCGAGGATGAGGTCGTCGTCCGGGTCCGGGCTCGGCCCCTCGACGAGCAGGTAGACCCGCTCGTGCCCCTGGGCTCCCTTCTTCTTGAACACCCGGTGGATGCCGTCTTTGACGGCGAAGAACCGGCCATCCCGCTGGCAGGGCAGGTTCATCCGCGCCAGCGATGCGGCAAAGGCGTCCAGAAGGTCCACCGACACCCTGGCCAGGGCGGAGTCGACTCTGAAGCGGCGCCCCGCGGAGGTCGAGACGGTCCAGCGATCCAGGAGCTGGGTCCGGGTGCGACTCGACGCACTCTTGAGCATCCTCCGCACGTACGGATTCCCTCGCTGGCCGGAGAGGGCGAACTCCCCCGCCATCCGGTTGCAGCAGAAGAACGAGAGCCCCTCTTTGTAGGTCTTCAGCGTCTCCTGGAGGACGCTCTCGATGTCGGTCACGTCCGCGTCGATCTCGTCGGCCAGGAGCACCAGGCTCACCAGGAGCCGGCGCAGATCGATCAGGATCGGCCCGGGTCCGGACTGATCGAGCCGGACGAAGTCCAGGACCAGGGTCCCCCTCCCGTCGCGGAGCGTCCCCAGATTCATGACGTGGGCCTCACCCAGGAGCAGCGCCTGGGGCCCTCGCGGCTCCGAGCTCCAGGGTCGCTTCGGGTCGTTCAGGTCCTCGCAGAAGACCGGGAAAGCACCCTTGAAGAAGCTCAGGGCGTCGCGAGACATCCTCAGGAAGGTCTCGTGGATCTCTCCCTGCTCGTACCTGGCAGAGTCCTGGTAGATCGCCTTGAGAGTGTGGAGAGCCTCGCGGGGGTCTCTCTGGAACGGACACGGCTCCTTGTGGGGCCGGCGGGCGAGCGAATCGCCCGGCTGGATCAAGAGCCCCAGGACGAGCATGACGATGACCAGGGATCGGGCGTGGACCGGGCCGCTGAGACTCAAGGGGTCCTCCTAGAATCGGGTCGGGATGAAATGAACCGTGCTAGACGTGATAGCACCGGAGAGCTGATCGAGTCAAGACAAAATCAGGTCGCATATACGAGAATATGTATTAATAGTCGGAGGAGGAGGAAAGGATCAGGTTTGAGGTCGCGCTTGGGGGAAGGGAAGAGGAGAGGATCAGGTTTGAGGTCGCGCTCGGGGGCGCGACTCGGACCCGGCGAGGCGCCGGGTCTTGCGACTCGGATCCGGCGAGGCGCCGGATCATGGATCCAGGGAGGTTTGGCTGTCGAACCATCTTCCATGATAGGATGGAAGCAGGTCGTCGGACGTCAAGGAGCGCTGGCATGGAAGTCATCCAGGGCTTTAAGGAATCGCTGCAGGATCCCGAGAAACGCGAGCAGATCCTCCTCTACATGGGGCAGGTCTCGATCTTCACGGGGATGACCCAGCAGCAGCTGCTCACCCTGGCCCGTCACTGCGAGGCTCGGTCCTACGGACCGCAAGAGAAGATCTTCGTGCAGGACGAGCCCGGTCACGACCTGCACATCGTCCTCGAAGGCAAGGTCTACCTGATCCGACGGCTCCCCTCCGGGGAGGCCAAGCTCATCACCACCAAGGAGCAGGGCACCTCGTTCGGCGAGGTCGGGTTCGTCACCAAGGCGGGGCGGAACCTGTCGGCCGTCGCCGGTCACAGCGGGACGCTCCAGCTGGTCCTGACCAGGGACGAGTTCGACCGGATCATCGCCCAGGAGCCTCAGATCGGCTTCTCCCTGTTCAAGGATCTCCTGGACACGGTGACGCGCCGCATGGAGTGGCTGCCGCCGTTCTTTCGCAACTACCTGCTCTGGGGATACAAGCCTCCGGAGTCGACCGAGGAGGAGAAGCAGGCGGAGGTGACGGTGGCGAAGACGCCGCTTCTGGCCGGAGCCGGGGGTGCGGCCGGTCTTCTCGGAGGGGTGCTCTTCGGCGTCATCGTGCCTCACTTCCAGCCGGCGCTGGCCGGCCAGACCCAGCCGGTCATGATCTCGTCGGCCGTCGCCCTGGCGATCGCCGGCGCCGTGGTCGGGGGCGGCATCGGGGGCTACCTCGAGAAGGTGGAAGACGAGGTCAAGTTCGGGCGGAAGCACCACCGGTCGTGCATCAACTGCAAGTTCGTGGTCTGGAACGAGGCCAACGGCACGAGCGACTGCTTCTACCGGGTCGAGAAGCTCTTCCAGGTGACGTTCCGCCCGGGTCGGAGCTTCGACAGCTACACCGACTGCCCCTCGTTCGATCCGCTCGGCTCCGACGAGAAGGTGAAGGCTCAGCGGCGGGACACGATCGGGAAAGACTGAGAGCCCGGGCGTCGCTCCCGGCTCACTCCCCGACGAGCGGCTCCCCGTCGTAGCCCCCCCCGGGGGAAAGCCCGAGGAGCGACCGGATCGTGGGAACCACGTCCACCAGCCTGGCCTGGCCGGAGACGACCCTCCCCCGGGCAACGCCGGGACCGGTGAAGACCAGCGGGATCCGCTGCACGTCATCCTGGTCGCCTCCATGATCCCCGCGGGTGCCGTAGGTCACGCCGGGGCCCAGCAGTGCAACCACGTGGGGAGCATGCGGTGCCGCCAGGGTGTTCAGCAGCACCCGTGGTCGGAGCCAGGGCCGGTCGCTCTCCGGATCGCCCGAGGAGCGCGAGAACAGCCTCACGTAGCGACCGTTCACCAGGCCGTGGACCTCCCGGACCCCGGGGAGCCCGAACGCCACCCGACCGGCCTGGACCAGCGCGGCGATCGATCGATCGGCCAGCCAGGCCCGCACCATGGTGTCCGCGGCGATGAACCGCACGTTGGAGAGGCTGGCCAGCGGCGCCACGGCCCGTGACGGTCGACGGTGGGCGCCGTTCGCCGCCGCGCCGAAGTACCAGTTGTCGTAGGCCCTCTCCGGGCCGGCGTCTCCGAGGAAGGAACCGGCCGTGGCCCCATGGTCCGAGGTCACGACGAGGAGCGTCTCTTCCAGGAGGCCGTCGGTCCGCAACCGATCGACGATCCGCCCCACGGCCCGATCGGCCGTGGCCACCGCGGCCTCGAGGTGGATCCCGGGGCCCTGCCCCAGGTCGACCCGCCCGGAGAACTCGCCGAGGAGGTGTCCCACCCGGTCGACCCCCGGCATCGTGATGAGCAGCCCGCGCCAGCCCGGGTCGAGCCGCATGACCTTGAGCGCCACGTTCGCCATCCAGAGATCGCCGCCGTCCCGGCCGGTCCCGGGCAGGTCGATGTACAGCTCGCCCTTCTGCGGGTACTCCAGATGGGCCGTGCCGTGGGTGCCGTGAGTGTCCAGGAAGAGAGGCCCTCCGACGGGCCCCACCAGCCCCGGGGGCAGTTTCGAACCGGCCGGTCCTCGGAACCCGGCCCACCGGCCGTCCTCGATCGGGTCGCCCAGAGTGATCGTCGAATCGGCCCCGGCCGCACCGAGACAGCTGGCCGAGTAGCCCTTCGAGCCGATGGCGTAGACCGGGCCGCCCAGCGTCTTCCTGAGAAGGGCCGGAAGCGACTCCGGGACTTTTCCGAGGCTCCGGTAGAGCTTCTCGAACTCGTCGAACTCCAGTCGCGCGGAGAGGTACAGCTTGCCGGGCTGACCCAGGAGTCCGGTCGTGTCCGGATAGAGCTCGTCCCCCCAGGGAAGATGGCCCGGGAAGAGACCCGTGGCGATCACCGCGTGACTCACCACCGTCACCGCCGGTAGATGGCCCACCGTGGCCTCCGAGAAGCTGGTGCCCGCACTGATGAGCTCGTTGACCCGGGGCATGGGGAACCGGTTGGGGTAGTCGGCTCGACACTGATCGATCACGATCAGCACGACCCGGGCGACCTTCGGCGGGGCGGCCCGAGCCACCGAGCTGAACGCTGCGCCAAGAGCCAGGGAGACCAGAAGTGTTTTCACGCTGGCAGCGTATACCAGAAACTCGCGAGCGATGCAACCGAGCGCGACTTCGAATGAACCCCCTCCACTTCCTTGGTGACTCTGCAGCCAGGCCGAGGCCTGATCACAGGCCCGACTCCGTGAAACAGGTGAGGGATCCTGGCTCTGCGCTGGAATCCGGAGCAGGCCCCGGGTCGTCGAGATCCGTGGACGAACTCGGACGCTGGATCCGGTTCTTGATCCCCCGGGCCAGAGATTCTATACTCGAGCCCTCTTGCGGGGCATGAACGGTCGCCCCGGGAGAAGCCGTGGCCGAGTCTCTTCAGATCGGGAGGCGGGGATGAACCTCGAGTCATGAGCCACCGACCGGGATCGACAGCGCCGGCGCTCCTGGCTGTGCTCACCCTGGCCCTCGCGTTGCGGGTGGGGTGGGTGGTCCACAGGGGCTCAGCCGGTCAGTTCCCGGACACGATCGGGTACCAGTCCCTGGCGGAGAGCCTGCTCGCCGGGAAGGGGTTCGCCGTGGCCAGCGAGTATCAGCACAACCGGGCTCCGCTGTTCTCCATCCTGTGGGCGGTTCTCTGGGCCGTGTTCCCCAGGTCTCTGATGGTGATCCTGCTCGTCCAGGCGGTGCTCTCCACGCTCACGGTCCTGGCGGTCCACCGCCTCGCCCTGGACCTGACCGGTTCGTCCGCGGCGGCTCTCGGTGCGGCCGGGCTCGCGGCGATCGATCCGTTCCAGGTGTTCTTCGTCGGGCTCGCCCTCTCCGAGACGCTCTACCTGACCCTCTTCACGCTGGCGTTATGGCGTCTGGCCAGCTCGCCGGAGCGCCCGTCGAGCCCGGTCCAGGCGGGCGCGCTGATGGGGCTCGCAGCGCTCACCAGGGCCACCGGGCTGGTTCACGGAGCTGCGCTGACGGCCGCGGCGCTCCTGGGCTCGTCCGGTGACCGTTCGGTCAGAGTACGCACCACGGCGCTCTTCGTTCTCGGATTCTCCCTGGTGCTGACGCCCTGGGTCGCCCGCAACGCGAGCGTCTACGGGACGTTCGTCCCGGTGGCCACCGGTTCGGGCTTCACGCTGTTCGAGTCGAACAACGATCTGTTCCAGGACGGCCCGTGGCCTCCGGGGCTCCCCAGGCCGACGCCGCCGGCCGGCGCGACTCCGCTCGAGGAAGACCGCTTCTACGGCTCCCTGGCCCGGCGGTGGATCGTGGATCACCCGGGCCAGTTCCTGGCACGGGCGGTGCGTCGGCAGATCAGGCTGTTCGACGTCGTCCCCCACGCGGCGGACTACTCGAGAGGGAGCTACACCCTGATCAGCGCCGGTTTCATGGTTCCGCTCTACGGTCTGGCGATCGTCGGCTTCCTCAGGCTCGACCGGGCCGCCCGGGGTCTGGTGGGGCTGCCGGTCGTGGCCACGGTGGCGCTCCACGTCTTGATCCTGGGCTCGGTGCGATACCGGCTGCCGCTGATGCCGATCTTCTGCGCCGTTGCCGGAGCGGCCCTGGCTCCCCGGTACAGCAGGCCGGGCTCTTGACGGGACCGGGCGCACCGGAAGCCGATGGCGTCGCTGGCGCAGCCCGGGTTCGACGAGTCCCGGGCCGTGGTCCTGAGGAACGCGGCGTGGTTGGCCCAGGAGCCGCCCCGCACCACCCGGGTCTCCCCGCTGGCCGGTCCGGGAGGGTCCTTCACCGGGCTCGTCACGTAGTACGTCTTTTCGTACCAGTCGTGGCACCACTCCCACACGTTGCCGGTGGTGTCCATCAGCCCGTGGGGCCCGGCACCCTCCGGAAACGTGCCGACCGGCGCCGTGAACGCGAACCCGTCGTCGAACCCCTCGTGGCCCCATGGCACGCCGGCCAGCTTGGCCTGACGATCGGCGAAGTTCGCGTACCTCCCGGTGTGGGCCTCCCGGGAGCCCCAGGAGTACCGCCGACCGTCGAGGCCGCGCGCCGCACGCTCCCACTCGGCCTCCGTGGGGAGTCGCTTGCCCGCCCACCGGCAGAAGGCGCTCGCGTCGTCCCACGTCACGTGGACCACCGGGTGGTTCATCGCGCCATCGATCGACGACCGGGGCCCACGGGGATGCCGCCAGTCCGCTCCCCGGGCCGTGCTCCACTGGACGAACTTCCAGGCGAAGGAGTGTCCGGCCCTCTCGGCGACGGTTCTGTAACCGGTGGCCTTGACGAACCTGTCGAACCGCAGGTTCGTGACCTCGTACAGATCGATCGAGAAGGCGTCCAGCCGGACCCGGTGGGCCGGTCGCTGGTCGGCGCTCCCGTCGTCGGCCCCCAAGACGAACTCGCCCGCAGGGATCGCGACCATCGGACAGTCGTCGGCTCCCTTGCCGGCGCCGCTCCTGGTGAGCGTCCCCGCGGGATCCACGGACTTTCCCGGAAGCACGATCGTGGCGCACAGGGTGAGCCCCGTGAGCGCCAGGCACCGGATCATCCGGATCGTTCTCGTGTCGATCGCTTCCATACCGGCTCCACGCCGACCGGCCACCGAATCCGGCTTCGCACCCCGGCCGGCGATGAACATCCCGATCGAACGAACATCGCCGTCAAACAAGCCGGGGATGGCATCGCCATCCCCGTTCGATGGCCCCTGGCCCCTGAAGGCGTCGGCCCGGGGCCCGGATCCGACGCCCTGCGCAACAGGTCAGTTCAGGAGGTAACTCGTTCGCACAGTTGCCGTGTGACCACAGATCTCTCGATCGGCCGCCGCCAGGAGGCGTCGCCTCGAGGCCCCGTCGCCCGTCGGCTCCGGCAGGCCCTCGGCGTCGTTCTCCGGCCCTGTCTACCGCTTCTTCCGGAGGAAAGACGGGATGTCCAGGTCCTCCTCGGGCTGCGTGGCGCCGACGACCTTGAGGCTGTCCTGCCGCGGGGCCGTGGTGTGGGCCGACGCGCGAGTGACCTGCGGACGGATCTTCTCCTGCTCGCGCTCCTTGTTGAAGCCGGTGGCGATGACGGTGATCTTGATCTCTTCCTTCATCTCCGGGTTGATGGCGGTTCCGAAGATGATCTCCGCGTCCTGGTCCGCAGCCTCGGCGATGATCTCCGCCGCCTGGTTGACCTCCAGGATCGTCAGGTCTTCCCCGCCGGTGATGTTGATCAGCACGCCGGTGGCGCCGCCGATCGTCGTCTCGAGCAGTGGGCTCGAGATCGCCTGCTGGGCTGCCTGGACGGCGCGGTTCTCGCCGGTGCCACGGCCGATGCCCATGAGCGCCGATCCGGAGCCAGACATGATCGTCTTGACGTCCGCGAAGTCCAGGTTGATGACGCCCGGAACCGTGATCAGGTCCGTGATGCCCTGGACGCCTTGGCGCAGCACGTCGTCGGCCAGCCGGAACGCCTGGATCATGGTCGTGTCCGACTCGGCGACCTGGAGCAGTCGGTCGTTCGGGATGATGATGAGCGAGTCCACCTTCTCGCGGAGGTTCTTGATGCCGATCTCGGCCTGGGCCATCCGCTTGCGGCCCTCGAACGAGAACGGCTTCGTCACCACCGCGACGGTGAGCGCACCCTGCTCCTTGGCGATCTCCGCGATGACCGGGGAGGCGCCGGTGCCGGTTCCACCACCCATGCCCGCCGTGATGAAGACCATGTCGGCGCCGGCGATCGCCTCGGCGATCTTGTCGCGGTCTTCTTCCGCCGCCTTCTTCCCGATCTCGTAGTTGGCGCCCGCACCCAGTCCCTTCGTGAGCTTGGCGCCGATCTGGATCCGTAGCTTGGCGTCGGAGACCACGAGAGCCTGTGCGTCCGTGTTGGCCACGATGAACTCGACTCCGGGAAGGCCGGCGTCGATCATGCGGTTGATGGCGTTTGAGCCGCCTCCCCCGACACCGATGACCTTGATGTCGGCGGCGTTCTCAACCGCGTCGAACTCGAACATGACTCGTTACCTCCTGTCGTGTCTTTGTTTCTGCCATCGAGCTGCAGCGTGCAGATCAGCTTCCACCCGGCGAGATCGGGCTTCCCAGGGGGAGAAGCCCGCCCCGCGCGGGCGCTGCCAGAAGGGGCCCAGTGATATATACCGCAAACCGGCGCTCTCATGCATTACCGAATCGTTCCCTGTCATGGAAACAGACTCCTGAACCATGTCCGGGCCCGATCGGTGAGGATCTCGAAGAGGCTCGTGCCATGATACGAACTGGAGAGGCTGGTCTGCTGGTGCTCCACGCCTTGGAGGATCAGGCCCCGAGCGGCTTGCCGATGCGCACGGGCAGGCCGAGAATCCTCTCGGCCAGCTGCCTCGCGCCTCGCATGAGTGAAGTGCCGCCGGTCAGCACCGTGCCGGCGGGCAGGATCTCGTAGCACCCGGACTTCTGGATCTCTTTCTTCACGAGGTTGAAGATCTCCTCCATCCGGGGCTCCGTGATCTCGCACAGGTTCTTGAGTGGGAGGCTGCGGCTCCCGTCCCCCCCCGTGTTGGGGACCTCGATGGTCCGCGAGGGATCCGCCAGCTCGACGGAGGCGCACCCTTCACGGACCTTCAGGTCCTCGGCTTTCGACATGGGCGTTCGCAGGCCGATGGCGATGTCGTTCGTGATCTGGAGCCCTCCGACCGGCAGCACCGCCGAATGGACGATCGCCCCCTGCGTGTAGACGGCGATGTCGGTGGTTCCGCCGCCGATGTCGACGAGGCAGACCCCCAGCTCCTTCTCGTCGCTGGTGAGCACGGCGGTGGCGCTGGCGATCGGCTGGAGGATGATCTGGGCCACGTCCAGATCGGCCCGGTGACAGCTCTTCATGAGGTTCTGCACCCAGGTCACCGCTCCCATGACGATGTGGACGTCCACCTCGAGGCGCACCCCCGACATCCCCTTGGGATCCCGGATGCCGGTCTGCTCGTCCACGGCGAAGAACCGGGGGAGCACGTGGATGATCTCCCGGTTGGGAGGGAGTGCGAACGTCTTGGCCGAATCGAGGACTCGCTGGACGTCGGCCTGGCCGATGTCCCTGTTCTCGCCGCCCACGGCCACGACGGACCGGGTGTTCATCGAAGAGATATGGCTCCCGGCGACGCCCACGAAGACGTAGTCGATCACCACGTCCGCGATCTTCTCCGCCTCGGTCACGGACTGCTTGATGGACTGGGTCGTCTGCTCGATGTCCACGACGACCCCCTTCTTCAACCCCCGGGAAGGTGCCACCCCGAGCCCGATGATGTTGATCTCTCCCTCGTCTTCGACCTCGGCGACGATGGTGGAGATCTTGGTGGTCCCGATGTCCAGGCCGACGATGATGTTGGACGGTTTCATCGAGCGGCCACCCCCTCCCGGGCCTCGGGGCTGGCAGCCGGGCGAGGTGATCCGTCATCCTCGCCGTCGGCCGGCGGGTCGCCGGCGGGAGCGGCGCTCGCGTCGGAGAGCTTCAGCACCAGGTTGGAGAAGCGAAGATCGATCACGTTGACGACCTTGGCCCGGTCGGTCGCCTCTTGCAGCGCCCTCGCCATCAGCTCGACGTTCCTGTCGAACAGGGTCGGGTCGGCCAGGTAGACGAGCCAGTCCTTCCACCGGACTTCCACCCTGTAGGGGCTGGAGATGTTGATCGACGCGTAGTCTTTCAGGGGGCTCTTCTCCAGGATGGGCACCCAGAGGGCGAGCAGCGCCTTCTGGGTCGACTCCAGCTGCAGCCCTCCGGCCCCCTTCTGGGGGTTCGCCCCGGAGACCGTGGGCAGGCGCTTGACCGTCTGCTGCGTGCCCAGGATCCTCCCGAAATGGTCCACCTCGTAGCTCTCCCGACCGTTGACGAGCCGGAACGATGGGGATCGCTCCTTGATCTGGATCTCGATGGCGTTGGGGCTCTTCACCACCACGCGCGCGTCCTCCACCCGCGGGTTCGACAGGATCCGCTCCTTGACCTTGGCATAGTTGTACTTGAAGAACAGATCGCCCAGCTCCAGGCCTGACAGACGCACGATCTCCCTCTGGGAGAGCGCCTGGTTCCCGTGGACCCCGATCTCACGGATCCTGAAGTAGAGAGCCTTGAAGAAGATGTAATGGCTCTGATAGCCCGCACAGATGAGCAGGCAAGCCAGGAGCGCGAACTGGAGCAGCGATATGAGGCGATGAAGCGCTCGCTCGAGGAACCCCGGTCCCATCGCCTCGCCTCCCGCTGTCGGCGTCCTCCTGGAAAAAGCCCCCGCGAGCCGGAAGGCGAGCCGGGATCGGCGGGGGCGTGTCATGCTATCACTTTCGAGGAGTCGAGGCAAGAAAAAATGGGTGCCAGAGAGGTTCCGCGGGTACCTCGACCGTCGAGATGCTTACATGACTTGGCTGCAGCCTGGTAGGCGCGTCGAGAATCGTCTTTCCATGGGCTTTGGCGACCCATCCGAGCGGGTGGCTCCGGCCGAGATCATGCCCCTCCCGCGCGGCGAGATCGGCCCGCCTGGACCGGTGGTCAGGCCGACGGAGCGGGCTCGGGCCGGTCGTCCCCGGACGCTGTCGGGGCCCGGCGGCACCCCGGGAAGAACCGCCCGAGATCCACCCCGTAGGCGGCGATCACCATGACCATGGGCTCGCCGGCCAGCCTGTAGCGCTCGAGGCCGGCCACGGTGAGACAGGGGAACAGCCACAGGTAGGCCAGCGATCCCAGGAGGAGCAGCGCCTCCGGGGTGAACAGGAGCCGGTCGCGGGCCATCCGACGAAGGCCGACGATGAACAGCGTGAACAGCACCCAGTACGCCACCGGATGCCTGAGGAAGTTCACGACCAGCGACAGCTTGGGCAGGCTGGCGAGTCGCCCGAGAGCCAGCGGAACCCGTTCCACCAGCCCCTTGCCCTCGGGGTTGTAGAAGATGCCCACGGACTTCCAGGGGCAGATGATCTCGGCTCCGGGGGCGTTGCCAGGGCCTTTCAGAAAGACCGAGTGGTTGGGGCCGCCGCCGAAGAGCAGGTACCCGACGTGGGGCACGACCTCCTTCAGGTACTGCCAGGGCGAACCGAGGATCGCCTCCCGGTTGATGCGCCCCAGCGCCTCCGACATCTTGAGGAGGTCCCGGTTCTCCTTGCGAAACTCCCGCTCCGTGTGCAGGGCGATGTTCCAGAACGTGCCCTCCCGCAGCGCCACCCTCTTGATCAGCTCCTTGGTGGGTCGCTCCAGCTCCGACGAATGGTCGATCAGCGACGCCGTGTGCTCCACGAGGAACACCTGCCCGGTGGGGCTCAGGCCGAGGAACCCGTGGCGGTGGTAGTTCCGCAGGCACCAGAGGCCCGGGAGCACGTTGGCGATGAGCATGAAGACGACGGCCCGCCGGATCCCGGCGGTCCTGGGCTCGTCGCCGGTGAGCCGCGTCGCCAGGCCGAGCGCCGGAATCACGGAGTAGATCAGGGCGACCGGACGGAGCAGCACCGCCAGGCCGTTGGCCACGGCTGCACAAGCCATGGCCCGGCTGGACCCTGACTCGCGGCAGATCAGCACCAGCCAGACCGTGAGACAGACGAGGAGGATGAACGGGATCTCCGTCATGACGTTCTGGCCGTACAGGATGAACCGGACGTTCAAGGCGTACAGGGTCGCGGCGAAGAGCGCCACGCCTCGGTCCTTGAACAGCCTCAGGGTCGTGTCGAAGATCAGGAGCCCGATGAGGACCCCCATGAGCTGCTGGAGGAACACCACCACCTCCAGCACCCGGTCGGTGAACGTACCCACCAGGGCCAGGAAGGCCGCGTACCCGGGGGTCCGGTACAGCAGCATCTCGTGGAGCGCCCCGGCCCGCAGCGCCCTGGCCCCGTCGATGTATCCGTAGGAGTCCGGAGACAGCACGGGAAGGCAGAACAGACCCATCAGCACCCTGGGCAGCACGATGACCACGACGAGCGCCACCGTGAACGCGACCCGGCCGCGGGAGGCTACAGACGCGTCGGTCGTCGGGGAAGGCGTGGGTGTCGTCGATGAGGTCACTGTACCGCCGTGGAGACCGTCTGGCCCGCGATCCACCGGGCACGCCGGGAGGCTGGAGTCCAAGACAGACGGGAGTTTTGCCGCTGCAGGCCCTCGGACCTCGTGAGATCGGTTCCGGTGGTATGAGGTACCACCGGAACCACCCTGGACGCAAGCTCCATCACAGGCCCGACTCCGCGAAACAGGTGAGGGATCCTGGCCATCCCGGCGTCTGTACTGCGTCTCCCTCGTGCTGTAGTGTGGGGGCGATGAGAGCGCTGGAGTCGCTACGTGAACTCCTCGAATCGCTAGGCTATACCCTGGTGCGAGAGCTGGGCCGGGGGGGCATGGGCATCGTCTTCCTGGGCAGACAGGTGTCGCTGGATCGGGACGTGGCGCTCAAGGTGGTGGTCGACGAGCAGTGGGCCACCACGGCCGTTCTTCGCCGGTCGAAGCGGGAGGTGGCTCTGCTCAGGAGCGTCTCCCACCCCAATCTGGTCCGGCTACTCGATGCTCTCCTGGAAGTGACCCCTCCCGTCCTCGTCCTCGAGTACATCGAAGGCGGAACGACTCTCGAATCGGAAATCGGCGTCCCTCTGGACCGTGCGATGCAGCTCCTGTTGGGGATTCTCAAGGCCCTGGACCACATCCATGGCCTCGGGATCGTGCACAGGGACCTGAAGCCGTCGAACGTGTTGATCGACCGGTGCGGCGAACCCCGCCTCATCGACTTCGGCCTGGCTCGAGGCGCCACAGGCGATGAGACCCGTCTGACCCAGCAGGGTCAGGTGGTGGGTACGTTTTCGTACATGGCTCCGGAGCAGATGGAGGGCAAGGACGCCGGGCCGGCGGCGGATCTGTATGCGTGGGGATTGGTTGCCTACGAGCTGGTGTCGCGGCGTCGGGTGTTCTCGGCCGCGAGCGACCGTGCCGTGACTCCGCCCATGCGTTTCATGGGGATCATCCCTGACCTCGCCCAGGCCGCGCCGACCGTGCCGACCGGTCTCACTGCACTGATCACGGGCTGCCTTGCTCGCGACCCTGCCAGGCGCACCGCCGTGGCGGCCGCTCTGGTGGAGAGCCTGGAGGAGATGTCCCGGGAGCTGGCGGGGAGCGAGGTCCGTACGGCGTCGGCGGGCGCTTCCTCGCAGGCGCGCCGGCGTCGAGCGCTCGAGGCCACGCGCACCTTCGTGCCGCCCGGTCTGGCGAGACCGGCCGGACCGGGCTTTCCGTCGCGGGGGTGGGCAGCGGCACTGACCGCTGTGATCCTGGGCCTTCTGAGCTTGCTCGTCTGGCGCCTCCCGGTTCGTCCTGCTCCGGCCTCTTCCCCGACCTCTTCGGGAACGGCATCGAAGGTGGGTCGTGAGCCCAGGCTCGAGGTCCGTGGGAGCGAGCTCGTTCTCGGACTTGAGGCGGACGAGCCGGCCGCTGGAACGGTCCGCTGGCACGAGAACGGCGGCGCTCGCACCCGTCGTTTCGGGCCGGCGAGGCAGCTGGCGATCGCCGTCGGGGGAAAGGCGCTCCGGAATGCGGAGCGGCTCGAGGTGAGCGTCGACGGGCACGGCAAGCTGGATCTGGTCCCCCTGTTCAGCGAGCACGCGCAGGCGCTCGAGGACAGGCTCACGCGGGTCAAGCTGGAGCCGATCGTCCGGAGGGCAGCGTTCCTCGTCGGTCGCAAGACGCCGCCAGGGACCATCGTGGGCCAGATCAGGGCGTTGCTTCCCGCGGGCCTGACGGATGAGCTCGAGGCCCTGGCCTCGAGCTGCCGCGCCTGGATCGCGGGGACGACGCAGAAGACCCTCAGGAGGCGCCTGCTGTCCGGCATCTACCGTCTCGAGGTGCTGAACTCGTACCTGGAGCGTCAGGGAGTGGAGGGGGCAACCTGCGCTTCGCTGCTGCTCCCCGAGGCCTGGCGAGAACGACATTACGTCTACGGAGTCCAGGACAGCCCCCGATTCAAGGTGCGGCCCAGCAGAGACCGGCACGAACCTCGCTTGCGATTTGGCGGGAAGACGATCGATGTCAAGGTGGCACGGGGCAACGGTGTCCTGATCCAGGAGCATTGGCTTGGCGTGACAGGCGGACAGCCGAAGAACGTAACAGAGAATCTGCTCCCGGACCGGTCCGAACCGGCGGGCTTCACGAGGACCGAGTGGGGTCTCGAGTTCCGGCTCGAAGCACGGGAGGTGGACCAGAGCCAAGAGCTGCTGTTCGATATCTACATGGCGGACCCTGGCGACGGGGTGCTCTGGGCGGATGTGAACGGATTGCTCGAGGTACCCTTCAGCAAGGCCCCGGGGGCCGTCGGGACCCATGGCCGGCACACGCTCGATCGAGATCGGCAACTCCCACCAGACCTGTTGGTCCACGGGACGAATCGCGTGGTGTTCAAGATTCGCCCACATCCCGGCCTGATCGACACCTCACCCCTCTGGATCGGATCGTTCAACGTCTTGCTGTTCGGGCCTGAGCTCAGGTAGGCACCGCAACCCGCCTTGTCGTCGGTGCCGGCTGATAGTGCTCAGCGCCAGTACGTTGGTCCAGGGGAGGGAAACGGCCGCCGGAACGACCCAGCCTTCAAGCCTGTCCGACCGGGCCTTGCGTCGCACCACAAGGCCGCGCCGCAGGACGCACTTTGTACACGACGCAGGCGCGACCCAGGCGGCAGGCCCACCTGTCCCGGGATGGCACGGGCCACCGATCACCCAGGATCATATGGCCCGTGTAGAAGGGACCCACCGGGGCCGCCAGTAGTACCTCGAAGCCGTGTTTCTGGAAGTGCGCCGTCCACCAGGCACGCCTGAAGGTCCACTGCTCGGTCAGGAAGTTGCCGGTGTGACCATGTCGGCCGGGAATGCAGTTCAGGACAGCGTGTTTCAGCGCCCGCAGGGGACCGCGCAGCGCCCTCCACGGGTCCCTCTGCGAGAGGCCCTCTTGCCAGTTCTCACGAAGCAGCGTCGCCAGCCTCCTCGCATAGTCGAGGTGGTAGGCGGCTGTGTGCCACGATCGCCAGGCGCATGATGGCATCACATGCACGCAATGCCCGCCAGGTCGCAATACTCGTTGAATCTCCTGATGCATCTTCTTCAGATCCGGAACGTGTTCGAGAGTGTTCGACGAGAAAACCACGTCGAAGGCTTCACTCGGGAACGGGATGTTCTCGCCGTCGTAGTCCGTGACTGGAAACACTCGTTCGAATGCGTAGGTCGATTGTGCGACGTCGATCGAGGAGACCTGGTAGCCCCAGCGCGAAAGCTGGCAAGCCTGGATGCCCGTCCCCCCACCTATCTCGAGAACCTTCCGGGCCGGCTCCAGGTGCTCCCTGAGACGTTCAATTTCGAACAGGCGTATCTCGTTCAGGAACTCCGTGTTGAACATGGACGTGCCGGAGCCTCCGGGACATGTCGCGGGATCACGCAGAGCGTCAATCGCCATGGCGCCGAGGCAGCAGCATCGGCCAGCCTACACCAGGAGGCGTCGGTGGCGCTCCCACGAAAACCTCGAATCCACGCGGAATTCAGCTTCTTTGCGCACTCGGGCTAGCCGCCCGCGCACCCCAGGTGGTTCAAGATCATCCCGCCCATCTGGGTCACATCGCCCGCGCCGACCGTGAATACCCAGTCTCCACACTCGAGCTGCGACGAGATCAGCGGCACGTAGCTCTCCTTGGGGTTGCCCGGCGCCAGCGCGATCACGTAGGGGTGCTCTTCCACCATCCGCTGGTAGATCCTCTCGCTGGAAACACCCTCCCGCTGCTTCTCGCCCGCGGAGTAGATCGGGAGCAAGAGCACCAGGTCCGCGTCGCCGAACGCCCCGGCGAACGAGGAGGCCAGCATCTCGGTCCGGCTGTACCGGTGCGGCTGGAAGATCGCGACGACGCGACGGGGCTTGGAGAGCCGTGCCGACGCGAGCGTGGCCCGGATCTCCGTGGGGTGGTGGGCGTAGTCGTCGAAGATCTTGATGCCGTTCGCCTCTCCGATGAACTGGAACCGCCGCTTCACTCCGTCGAACGTGGGCAGCACCCGACCGATCGCTTCCGGCGAGACCCCCAGTTGCCGCGCCACGGCGATGGCGGCGATCGAGTTGAGCACGTTGTGCCGGCCCGGGATGTTGAGCGTGTACGGCCCCAAGAGCTGGCCCCGGTACGCCACCTGGTAGGTGCTGTGGCGCCCGTGGTGCGCGACGTTCACGGCCCGGATATCCACATCCGGAGAAAAGCCGTAGACCAGCTTCGGAACCCTGATGTGGGGGAGCAGCCGCCTGATCCGCTGATCGTCGGCGCACAGGATCGCCAGCCCCTGGGGACCCACGGCGTTGATGAACTGGAGGTAGGCCGCCTCCATGTTCTCCATCGTCCGGTAGTGGTCCATGTGATCGTCGTCGATGTTGGTGACGACCACGGTCCGGCACGGGAGGCAGAGGAACGATCCGTCGGACTCGTCGGCTTCCACGACCACCAGCGGACTGTTGCCGTGGCGCACGTTCGACCCGAGCCCGTTGACCTCGCCGCCGACGATCAAGGTGGGGTCGAGGCCGGTCTGCTGGAGGACGTGGGAGGTCAAGGACGTGGTGGTGGTCTTGCCGTGGGCGCCGGCGATGGCGATCCCGTGGCGGCGGTGCATCAGCCAGGCGAGGAGCTCTGCCCTGCGATGGATCCGCAACCCCCGGCTCCTCGCCTCCGCAAGCTCCGGGTTCTCCGAGGCGATGGCGGACGAGACCACGACCAGCTCGCAGTCCGTGATGTTGCTGGCGGCGTGCCCCACGAAGATCAGGGCGCCCATCTTGGCCAGCCTCTCCGTCGCCAGGGAGGCCTTGAGGTCCGAGCCGGACACGGAGAACCCCCGCAGCATGCACAGCTGGGCGATCCCCGACATCCCCACCCCGCCGATCCCGATGAAGTGGAGTCGCTTGACTCCCTCCAGCGAGAGCACCGTCGGGGCCTGGACAGCCTCCGGCCCCGTCCGGACGCTCTCCTCCGGGGCCAGGCACAGCGCAGTTGCTCTACTCATCTATCGCACCACTCTCGGGTCCGGACCACCCCGTCCCACCCTTTCTGCTTCCGATCGCGGAAGCGGCTGTTGTGCGGTCGGCGGCCATCTGCCGCCCACTGTCTCGACCGCACGACTCAAGAGAGGGACCGCCGGTCCCCACCTAATCTCCATCGGCTCTCGACGCGGCATGAACCAGCGAGTCGAGCGCCTCCAGCACCCTCCTGGTCGCTCCGGGCCTCCGGAACGGCACCAGCGCCGCCCGGTACTTCTGGAGGTTCTGAGCTTGCGACATGCGGTCGATCTCGGCCATCAGTCGCTCCTCGGTCAGCTCGGTCTCCTCCAGGATCTCCGAAGCGCCTCGCTCCTTCAGGGAGCGAGCATTCTCGAACTGGTGGTTCCCGACCGCACCCGGAAACGGAACGTAGATCGCGGGCACCGAGAACTCCACCAGCTCCGAGACCGTCAGCGCCCCGGCCCTGCACACCGCGAAGTCCGTCCGGTAGAGGATCTTGTCCATCTCCTCCGTGTAGGCCACGATCTCGACGTTCGGGTGACCCTGGCCCAGACCGGCCACGACCTCGGCGTGATCCCGCGTGCCCGTGAGGTGGATCACCCGGAGGTCGACCTTCGCGGCCAGACGATGGTACAGGCTGCGCACCACCATATTCAAGCGTCGTGCGCCCTGACTTCCTCCCAAAATCAAGAGCGTCCTGGTCGAACCCGTCTGCCGGCGCCCCGGATCGTACTCGTACCGGAGCGGGGTGCCCAGGTCATGGACCGACAGTCCCCTGGGAAAGTGACACGCCGACTGTTCGAAATGGGTCACCACGCCCCTGGAGATGCGGGCCAGCAGGCGATTTGCCCGACCCGGCACCGTGTTGGGCTCATGGAGCAGCGCCGGAACGCCCTCGAGCCACGCGGCCACCACGGCGGGGAACGACACGAACCCGCCGGTGCCGTAGAGCACATGGGGGCGAAACACCCTCATGGCCTGGCGCGCGGCCCGGATCCCCGCCCACATTCCCGGAAGGATGGAGAGGGCGTTCCGCGCCACCAGGCGAACGGCCGGGATCGTCGCGCAGGGCAGGCCGTGGGACTCGACCACGCCCTTCTCGAGGCCCTCCGGAGTCACCAGGAACAGCACATGGCAGGGCTTTCCCGGTCGGGCCAGCGCCTCCCGGGCCACGGCCAGGGCGGGGTAGATGTGCCCCCCTGACCCGCCGCCGGCGAAGACGATCCTGAGCTCGTCGTCCGGCCCGGGGCGGGGGGGGGTGTCAGAGGCCACGGACGGTATCATGCCTGGCTCCACCGACGGGAGAGCCTCGACAGGCTGTCGGTCTCGGCGGCTCTGGAGATGGACAGCAGCACCCCGGCGCTGGCCATCATGCAGACCAGGCTCGACCCGCCGGCGCTGATGAACGGGAGCGGGATCCCCGTGGTCGGCATCAGCCCCATCACGACCATCAGGTTCAGCAAAGCCTGCAGGCCGATCGCCACGGTGATGCCGAAGGCGAGGAACATGCCGAACAGATCCGGGGCCCTCAGTGTGATGCGGACACCCCGGTAGAGCACCCCGATGAACAGGATGATCACGACGATCCCGCCGATCATCCCCATCTCCTCGCCCACGACGGCGAAGATGAAGTCGGTGCTCACGAACGGAAGGTGCTTGAGCTTCTGGAGCCCCTGCCCGATCCCGACTCCGGCGACGCCGCCGGAACCCATGGCCATCAACGACTGGATGATCTGGTAGCCGGCCCCGCCGGGATCGGACCAGGGATCGGCGAAAGCGACCAGCCTGCGCACCCGGTAGGGCTCCGCGTAGATGAGGCCGCTCACGGAGATCAGGCCGATCAGGCAGATCGAGAGGATGTGCCCAAGGTTGGCATGGGCCACCAGGATCATGGAGAAGCCGATCCCCATCACCAGCGTCGCCAGGCTGAGACTCTTCTGCTTGACGATCAAGAGGGTGAACGAGGTCAACAGGAGCAGGTTCGGAAGCAGGTAGTCCCTGAAGCTGTCCCGCTTCTTGTAGTTCTTGGCCAGCCTGTCGGCGAGGTAGAGGATCACCGCCAGCTTGGCGATCTCCGCCGGCTGGAACGAGAGCGGCCCCAGCAAGACCCAGCGGGTCGCGCCGTTGACGGTCTTCCCGACCCCGGGGATGAAGACCAGGAGGAGCATTCCGACGCTCATGAGGAGACCTGGTACGGCCAGAGCCCTCAGCCGATGGTAGTCCATCGACATGAGCGTCACCATCAGGACCACGCCGAGAAGCATGAACCGCCCCTGGCGCTTCACGAGGTAGAACTTGTCCTGGAACTGCTCCAGGCTCGTGACGGAGCTGGAAGAGAAGACGAGCACCAGGCCGATGCCGAGGAGCGCCATCAACATGAATAGCAGCTTCTGATCGACGGATGCCGGGACGATCTTCAACTGGCGATCATACCTACCTCTGGAACGAGTTCACGATCCGACGGAACGACTCGCCGCGCTCCTCGTAGTTCTTGAACTGATCGAAGCTGGCGCAGGCAGGGGAGAAGAGGACCAGCTCGCCCGGACCGGCCAGGTGCCTGGCCCGGTCCACCGCCTCCGGGAGGTCCCTGGCCAGGTGGATCGGCAGCTCCTGTCCGATCTCCCGGGCGATCTTCTCCCTGGCCTCCCCGAACGCCACCACGGCCTTGACGCGCCCCCGGGCCGCCGGGACCAGATCGGTGAACGCGAGCCCCTTGTCCCTCCCGCCGAGCATCAGCACCACGGGGACGTGCTGCTTCTTCAGCGCGTAGATCGTCGCGTCCACGGAGGTGGACTTCGAGTCGTTGACGTAGGTGACCCCCTCCCTGACGCCGATCACCTCTATACGGTGCTTCAGCGGGGTGAACGCGACGAGCATCTCCTCGATCGTCGACCCGGGCAGGTCCATCGCCGCAGCCAGCCCGGCGACCGCCTGGATCGACTCGGAGACCAGGCGCCAGTCGTAGGACAGCGCCGGCCCCAGGCGTTTCAGGTCGAGATAGGGAACGGCCCGACCTCCGGCGACGCGACGGGTGAGGATCCCGCGCTCCGGCGACAGGGTCAGGGCGCCTCGAGGTCCGAACGGGATCTTCAGGGCGGGACACGACACCAGCGCCCGCCTGACCTGGCCGCAGGTGGAGGGGTAGACCACCGAACGGTCCTGGGTGAGGTTCGCGGCGATGTTCATCTTCGCCCTGAAGTAGCTCTCCTCGTCGCCGTGCCAGTCCAGATGATTGGGGGCGAAGCTCGTGATGATCGCCACGGCGGGCGCGAACCGATCGATGTGGTGGAGCTGGAAGCTCGACACCTCCACGACCCAGTAGTCCGGGGTCGACTCCTGGACCGCCAGGCTGAACGGATAGCCGATGTTCCCGGTGGCGACGCTGGCGAAGCCCGCCTTGGCCAGGAGCAGCTGCGCCATGGTGACGGTGGTGGTCTTGCCGTTGGTACCGGTGACCGCCACGATCGGAGCGCTGGCAAAGGCGAACGCCAGCTCGATCTCGCTGATGACCTTGAGCCCCGCGCCCTCGAGCGCCAGCAGCGCCGGTGTGTGAGCCGGCACCCCCGGGCTCACCACGACCAGCTCGTAGCCCAGCAGCATCTCCTGGGAGACGGTCTGGAAATGGACCTGGACCTCGGGCCACCGAATCCTGTCGGAGAGGTTGCGATAGCCCGGGATCTCCTGATCGTCGTAGAAGCCGAACCGGACGCCGTGGTGGGTGAGCAGATGGGCCGCGGCGAGGCCGGACCGCCCGAGGCCGTAGACGAGGACCCGACCTCGCCCGATCTCCAGCGGTCCCCGGGAGCCGGGTGCCGGCCCGAGCCGGCGGGAGGTCTTGGAGTCGGGGCGTCGGCGCGCTCGTGAGTCGGTGGATCGGGACACGGGTCTCCCTTCCTCCCCGGCCAGGTTCGAGAAGGCCGGCCATGCTATCACGCACAGGGCATACAAGACAAGATCGACCCCCTTGCAAGACCCGGCGCCTCGCCGGGTCCGAGTCGCGCCCCCGAGCGCGACCTCAATCCGGATCCCTTCCTCTTTACTTCTCTCTCCCGAGCGCGCCTCCAAATGAACCCCCTCCACTTCCTTGGCGACTCTGCAGCCAGGCCGAGGCCTGATCACAGGCCCGACTCCGCGAAACAGGTGGGGGATCCTGGCTTGCCCCTTCTGTTGACGATCGCGACAGATCGGTCGTCTTCGTTGCCGGGCCGGTCAGCCCGGTCCACGACGGCATTGGACCGGGATCGGTCCCCGACGGGGTGTCGAAAATCAAGACAATCGCCGGCCGGTTGGAGGCGATCGGTCGCGGAGAACGGCCTTCTGAAGCGGACCCTTGGGCGGTCGCGGGAGATCGGTCCCACCTGGCACTTCAGTTGCTGTGGAAAGAGGGCGGAGGAGGTCTCGATCCGGGCTCGGGTGTCCGGAACGCCTACCTCCGAACAAGTGACAGGGGACTGTTCTCAGGGGAGAGGGGCTTCCGCCAGCCGCTCCCCTATTTTTTTTCCCGGCCGCGCCGGCCGCGACGATGCGCGACCCTACTCCTCCGGCTCGCCGGGTGATCGGCCTTCCAGCAGCTTGCGCTCACCTTCGGCCAGCTGATGGAGGGACAGGTGGGCGGTCATCTCCATCGCCTCCGGGGCGGCCCACGACCGTTCCGCCACCACGTTTCTGATCAAGGTCCAGTTCGGGCACGGGACTCCGGGGGCGGAGCTGACGGTGCGAGGGTCGAAAAGGAACACGGCCCGTCGCATCCCTCGCTCGTCGGGGCGTCCGCCCACGGGCACCAGGACCACCTTGTCGACCAGCAGGTCGATGGCCGCCCGGTAGTCCGCGTTGAACTCCATCTCCCGATGGTGGACCTCCATGAACATGCGGCCCGCCGCGACCGACCGTCCCAGGAAGTCCAGGATCCCGGCCACGTAGCGGCTTTCCTCCAGGGCCCTCATCAGCGAGGAGAGCTCCGCCTGCTGGAAGGAGAACAGCGACTCGTCCACGTCCAGATCGGTGAGCTCGAACGCCGGGCGCCCCCCGGTCTCGTACGATTCCCAGGCCAGATCGTTCGCCCTGGCCAGCAGCCTGAAGAACAGTCCGGGCCGTCCGCCCGAAACGAGCGCCAGATGACTGAACACGGTGGCCGGCACCGCCGGCCGACCCGCGACCTTGGCGCCGGGCTCGAAGGCGTAGACGTTCGCATCGAACCAGGCGAGCCTGTCCTTGAGCCATGACTCCCACTCCTCGAACGAGCTCAGGCGGTTCGGCACGTTGAACACCATCAGGTCGTGGTTGGGTCTGAAGCCGGCCGACTCGGACCCCCCATCGGTGAACAGGTTCAATCGGTACGGCCGACCGAACACCTTCACGAACGCTCCGGAGGAGGCGGCGAGCAGCCGGATGAACTCGGCCACGAACGGCTGACACCCCAGCGGTACCTCGTCGAAGTCGTCGAAGATGAGAAACGTCGTGCTCCGGCCCATCATCTCCTGTCGTCGCAGGAGCAGCGTTCGAACGTCCTCCCGAAGACGGTCCAGATGGTCCTTGAGGTCGTCCACTTCCTGGTACGCTTCGGACGTTCGAAGCGTATGGGCGAGCGATATCCGGGTCGCCTTGAGCTGACGATCCGTGGTCTCGTCGCGGGCTATCCGGGAGGCGACGCTGGTGGACTTGCGGGACAGCAGGCTCGTCGCCGCGGACACCACGGAGACGAGCGGGCCCGCCAGCGTCAGGGTCGCCACCTTGGTGAACGAGAACGCCGTCTCGCTGGTCCGCTCGACCTTCTTCTCCAGACCAACCCGGGAGGTGGTCTCGCGCTGCTCTTCCGTGGACTCGGAGGTGGCCCCCTCCTTCCCGGTGGTCACGGACTTCTGGATCACGTCGCTCCGGCCGTGAAGCTCCTGGAGCCTTCCGCGAAGCTCCATCAGGTCGCCCAGGAACGCCCTGTCCACCTTCTTGTGGGTCGGCTCCAGCGCCCGCACCACGGCCATCAGGATCTCCCGGATCGCCTGGCGGAACGTGGCTCCCCGGACGTTCAGGGCGCTGCACCGGACCACGATCGGCTGGGCGTATCCGGTCCGTTCGCAGATCTCTTCCAGCAGGGCGATCGTCGAGGTCTTGCCCCAGCCATCGGGCCCCATGACGAGCTGGTGAGAGTGGCAGAACGCGAGCGCCTCGCTCACGGGGAACAGGTCCGCGTCCAGCGGAAGCTGGGCGTCGTGCCGGGTCGGCGCCCGGGACGCATGGCTGGCGAAGACCGCGAGCTGGCGGGAGCGACGGAGCTTGCTCCACCGCCTGATCTCACCCCCGCCCGGGCCACCCGGGAGCAGCTTCTGACCGATCGCCATGAGTGTCACTCCCCGCAGGCGTCGCCGGAGGCGACAGCCGTCCCTGGCCCGGGAGCGCCCGTCACACGGCCCACCCTTCAGGGCACGCGCGCCCTCGCGAGGCTCTCGGAGGTCTCGCACCCAGCGTAGCCCATGGAGCCGGGCCCTGACGAGTCCGACAGGGGGCCGGGATCCCCCGCCTGTTTCGCGGAGTCGGGCCTGTGATCAGGCCTCGGCCTGGCTGCAGAGTCACCGAGGAAGTGGAGGGAATTCACTTGAACTCGCGCGCGAGGGAAGGGAAGAGGAGGGGATCCGGATTGAGGTCGCGCTCGGGGGCGCGACTCGGACCCGGCGAGGCGCCGGGTCTTGCGACTCCGATCCGGCCAGAGGCCGGGTCCTGGGCCGTCGACCCGGTACCGGCTCCAGGGGGCTCCTGTGTTATAATGGACGGCATGCACAGTCAATCGAGAGTGAGCCTCCTCGCAGCGGTCGGGTCGTTGATCGCGGCCTTGCTGGTCTGCGGCTGCGCCGAGCCGGACAGGAGCGGTACCGTCAAGATCGGTGGGTCCAGCCTCATGGCCCCCATCACCGAAGCCTGGGTCAAGGCGCTCAAGAACAAACCTCATCCCCTCCCGATGGAGCTGTCGAGCGATGGGTCGACCTCGGCCATCGAGCGCCTGCTGACCGGCGAGCTGGACGTGGCCACGTCGTCCCGTCGCATCAAGACCGAAGAGCTGCTCACGGCCCAGTCCCGGGGAGTCAAGATCGAGGAGAGCTACGCCGGCTTCCTCATCTATACGGTCCTCGTTCATCCCTCCAACCCGGTGACCAGCATCACCACCGAGCAGCTGACCGGTCTCTTCACCAGAAAGATCAAGGACTGGAGCGAGCTGGGCGGGCCCAAGCAGCCGATCTCGGCGGTCTACCGCCGGGTCAAGCCCGGTGAGTACGATCACTTCTTCGAACGAGTCGTCCAGCGCCCCGGATTCCGACCCGATCCGGCCGACCAGGGGACTGTGGTGATCGACAATCCGCCGGACATCCTGGCCAAGGTGGCGTCCAGTCCGCTCGCCGCGGGCTATCTCCTGGCCTGCGACCTGGGGCAGGGCGCCGGGGTGAAGGTGCTGACCCTCAAGCGCACGCCCGACGACAAGCCTGCCCAGCCGACCGTGGCCGCGGCGCTGGAGGGCAGCTACCCGCTCCTGAGACCGCTCTACCTCTACATCAACCGGGCTTCCCCGAAGCCTGTCCGGTACTTCCGGGACTTCGTCCTGGGTGACGAGGGGCGGCAGATCGCCACCAACGCCGGGATGGTGCCGCTGCCCAAGAGACGCGGAGAGGTCGATGCCAGCAGGTTCACCGAGATGCTGAGCTGGTGATCGGTCCGCCGCTTGCGGTCCATCGTTCGAAAGGGCGCTCCGGAGCGACCGGTCGTGCGGCCGCGGTTCCCTCGATTGCCAGCGCGGGCTGTTCGTTCACCTGTCCAGCCCAGGGGCCCGGGTAGAGTCCGGCGAGGCGCCGGGTCCTTGGTTCAGAGAATCCCCCACCTGTTTCGCGGAGTCGGGCCTGTGATCAGGCCTCGGCCTGGCTGCAGAGTCACCAAGGAAGTAGAGGGGATTCATTTGAAGTCGCGCTCGGGAGAGAGAAGAAATCGGGAGAGAGAAGAAAGAGGAGAGGATCCGGATTGAGGTCGCGCTCGGGGGCGCGACTCGGACCCGGCGAGGCGCCGGGTCTTGGCCTCCTGTCATGGTTGGCCCGACCTGGCCTCATGTGCTATCCTGCCGACTCGTGCGCGTGATCGGCAAACCTTCCATGATGGTGCTGGCCCTGGCGTTCATGCCCTGGCTGGCCCTTCTCGCCGAGGAGCAACCGGCTGCTCAGGCGCTCAAGCCCAAGGCCTGGGTCAACACCAAGGGTGGAAGCTGGAAGCTCGTCAGCTCCGTCTTCTCCCGGCAGACCAACAAGGTGCTGAGAGTCCCCTCGTGGACCGGCACGTACGAGCTGCAGGTCCCCCCGAGCCCGAAGGCCGACGGTGCGGCCCCGCAGCAGAGGGCCCACACGCTGACCACCACGGTCTACTACTTCCCCACGCCGGATCGGACCAAGGACGTGATGGTCAACCCCTCGGGAGGCGGGTTCAAGACCGACCTGAAGGCCCAGATACCCGGCGTCGACGACGCCTACGGCATGTCCCTGCAGGTGACGCAGGCCACCCCTCTCGATGCCACGGAGACCGCGACCCCGGGGAAGTACCTCGTCGAGGTCAGGTGCCGCAGGGGCCGGGTCGTCTACACCTTCAGGGGGCGTCCCGTGGGGGTCGACCTGCTCTCCTTCGCCTCCGAGTTCCTGCGGGAGAACCACTTCCTCGGCGAGTGGAAGGAGACCGCCATCGTGATGACTCTCAAGCTGGACGAGGGGACCGCCCTGTCCCTGGAGTTCCATCTGCGAAGGGTCGTGTGCAGAGCCGATCAGAACGGCATCCAGAGAGGCGAGAGCGCCCCGCTGGAAGACGCGAAGGTGAAGGTCGACGCCGAGGGGAGCGTTTCGGTCGCGAGCTCCGACGCCCGGGGCGTGGCGCGGATCACCGTGAACAAGATGATGCAGCGGAGAGCGATCCTCTTTCGCGTGGCCGTTCCCGGCAACGACCGCGAGACGATCGGGCTCCTGAAGCTCCGGTACGGGAGAGAGAAGGAGAAGCTCCTCGACGCGGGCCGCTATCAATCGACCCCGGCGCCGACCGGCCCCGCCACCGCCGAGGTCTCGAAGCGAGTCTATCAGTTTCTGAGGACGATCTTCCATGACGACCTGGGGCGGTTTCCACGGGCGCTCGACCAGGACCGGCTCGGTGTGATGGAGTACACGCCGGTCCCCCAGCTCCTCCAGATCCTGTCCTGGAGGCTCTCCAAGGAGGCGAAGGACAAGGAGGCGGCGCTGGAGTTCAAGGCGTGCCTGCCCCTGGACAAGAGCCGGGAGGAGAAGGGCTCGTACGAGAGCCAGAAAGATCCGGCCACGACGGCCCAGCTGGATTGCCCCGAAGCAGCCCTGGGACTGGCCGTGGAGACCGGGGACTTGGCCTGGCTCGAAGAGAATCACCTCAAGCTGGGCGACAGCCCACCTCCCAGGTCGTCGCCGAAGAGCTGGAACGAGCTCCTGGCCCGTCGCTGTCTCGTCCTGTGGCGAGTCGCCGAGCTGGGGCGGGGCAGCGCCCAGGAGGCCCAGGCCAAGAGGGAGAGCGATGCCCTGGTCCGGTCCATCAACGGGAACACCGACCCGGTGGAGAGCTCCACGGCCAAGAACCGAGTCGTCGAGATCGTGGGCTCGGGCTCGCCGGGCGCCCACACCTGGGCTGCGGTGGCCCTGTTCAAGGGGTTCGAGATGGTCGGCGACGCGAGCTACAAGGCGTGCGCCTTGGCCCAGGTCCAGCATCTCAAGGAGAAGCACCTCGCTGACGGCGTTCTCTGCTACTCTCACCTGGCGCCCGGGGAGCGTCCAGGGGCCACCCACTCGGCCCCCCATCGAGAGGGCGCCTACCGGGAGATCGCGGCGCTGGTGCACGGCCTCCTCCTCTCGTTCCACCACACCCACGATCGAGCCTACTCGGACACGGCGATCCTCGTCCGCAACAACATCCTCGGGTGCTGGCGCAAGGAGTACGGGGGGTTCGGCAAGCTGGACTACTGGGACAACCGGGCATCCGGCGAGAGCAAGGACCCGCGGGCGCAGCTCAAGCCGCTGGCGTCCAAGCGCATGGCCTCGATCTACCAGCAAGCGTGGGCGCTGATCATCTTCATGCCGACCCTCTATCCCTACTGGGGCGAAGGGGTCAAAGAAG
>JACQZM010000302.1 GCA_016213885.1 Candidatus Rifleibacteriota bacterium
GGCCGCGGCGGCGCTTGTGTTCGCCGGCTTCATCATGCCGGTCTCGTACAGTTCGATCCTGGATGAGCACCAGGCGGTCCGGACCGCCGCCGGTCTGTTCGACCTGACCCACATGGGCGAGTTCTGGCTCGAAGGGGCTTCGGCGCTGGCCGATGTCCAGCGGCTGGTGACCAACGACGTCTCGAAGCTCGCGGTCGGCCAGGCTCTCTACACGCCCATGTGCTACGACAACGGCACGATCGTCGACGATCTCCTGGTCTACCGGTTCGGCGAGGAGCGGTTCCTCCTGGTCGTCAACGCCTCCAACATCGACAAGGACCGGAAGTGGGTGACCGACCACCTCTGCCCGGCGACCCGGTTCACCGATGCCAGCGACGAGACGGCGCTGGTGGCGATCCAGGGGCCGAGAGCGATCGAGATCCTGGCCGGGCTGTTCCCGGCCGCAAGCGACGTCAAGCCGTTCCATTTCACGAAGGTACCGTTCGAGGGAACGGAACTGGTCGTGGCCCGCACCGGCTACACCGGCGAGGACGGCTTCGAGGTGTTCGTGCCGAACGCCCGGTCCAGGGCGCTCTGGAAGGCGCTGTGCAAGGGCCCGGTGAAACCGGTGGGCCTGGGCGCCCGCGACACGCTGAGGATGGAAGCGCGACTCCCGCTCTACGGGAACGACATCGATGACACGACCACGCCGCTCGAGGCCGGCATCGGCTGGACGGTCAAGCTGGACAAGTCGGACTTCATCGGCAAGGGCGTGCTGCTGGCCCAGCAACAGAAGGGACTGGCGAGGAAGCTGTTCGGTTTCAAGATGGTCGGCCGGGGCATCGCCAGACACGGGTGCGACGTGCTCTCCGGCGGGACCGTGGTGGGCCACGTCACTTCCGGGAGCTTCTCTCCGACGCTGAAAGAGAACGTGGGGCTGGCCTACCTGCCGGTGGCGCTGGCCAGTCCCGGCGTGGCCATCTCGATTCGAATCCGTGAAAAGGAGGTCGCGGCCGAGACGGTCAAGACCCCCTTCTACAAGAGAAGCAGGTGATCAAAGTGGGAGACTTCCGCAAAGCTCTGGAGGCGGTGGACCCTGAGGTGGCCGACATCCTGGCGGCCGAGGAGACTCGACAGCGTGAGGGTCTGGAGCTGATCGCGTCGGAGAACTTCGTCTCGCCGGCGGTGCTCGAGGCGCTGGGCTCCGTGCTCACCAACAAGTACGCCGAAGGGTATCCGGCCAAGCGGTACTACGGCGGGTGCCTCCAGGTGGACAGGGCCGAGGAGCTGGTCCGTCAGCGGGCCAAGCAGCTGTTCGGCTGCGAGCACGTGAACGCCCAGCCCCACTCCGGGAGCCAGGCCAACATGGCGGTCTACGAGGCGGTGCTCAAGCCCGGCGACCCGGTCCTGGGCCTCTCGCTCGCCACCGGCGGGCACCTCACCCACGGTCACCCGGTGAACTTCTCGGGCATGCGCTACCGGTTCATCAGCTACGGGGTCCGGCGGGACACGGAGACGATCGACTACGACGAGCTGGCCAAGCTGGCGCTCGAGCACAAGCCGAAGATGATCGTGACCGGCGCGTCGGCCTACCCGCGGGCGCTGGACTTCGATCGGTTCCGCCAGATCGCCGATTCGGCGGGGGCGCTCCTGATGGTGGACATCGCCCACATCGCCGGGCTGGTGGCCACCGGTCTGCACGCGAACCCGTGCCCCGTGGCCGACATCGTGACGACCACGACCCACAAGACGCTCCGGGGGCCCAGGGGCGGGATGATCATGTGCAAGTCGAGGCTCGCCGAGGTCGTGGACAAGGCTCTCTTCCCGGGGATCCAGGGAGGCCCCCTGATGCACTGCATCGCCTCCAAGGCGGTCTGTCTCAAGGAGGCGCTGGAACCGGGGTTCAAAGACTATCAGAAGCAGGTCGTGGCCAACGCCGCCGCTCTGGTGAAGGGGCTCGTCGCGCGGGGCTTGAGGGCGATCTCGGGGGGCACCGACACCCACCTGGCGCTGTTCGATATGACCACGCTGGGGCTCACCGGGAAGGCTGCCGAGAAGGCGCTGGAGCAGGCCGGCATCACGGTCAACAAGAACACCATCCCGTTCGACACCCAGAAGCCGTTCGTGACCTCCGGGATCCGCATCGGGAGCCCGGCGGTGACGAGTCGGGGGATGAAGGAGCCGGAGATGGAGAAGATCGCCGGCTTCATCCACGAGGCCCTGAGCGCGAGCGGCGCTCCCGAGAGGCTGGCCCAGATCCAGAAGAACGTCGTCGAGTTCGCCCGATCGTTCCCGCTCCGATCGGGGGTGCCCGGCATCGGTTTTTGACCAGACCGCAGGCTACGAGAAGACAAAGGATAGCATCACATGTATCCCGAGAACCTTCGCTACACCAAGAATCACGAGTGGATCGCAGTCCAGGAGGGTCGGCTCGCCCGCGTGGGGATCACCGACTACGCTCAGCACGAACTGGGAGACATCGTCTTCGTGGAGCTTCCCTCGATCGACGACGAGTTCGAGAAGGGGAGCACCTTCGGCGTCGTGGAATCGGTGAAGGCGGTGTCGGACCTGTACATGCCGGTTTCCGGCAAGGTCAAGGAGATCAACGGCGATCTGGAGCAGCAGCCGGAGCTGATCAACCATTCACCCCACGACGAGGGCTGGATCGTCGCCATCGAGATGACCGACGAGGAGGAGCTCGCGGCGTTGATGACCAGCGACGAGTACGAGGAGTTCGTGGGCTCGCTGGACGAGTCCGGCGAATCCAAGGACACCAAGGAGCCGAAGAAGAAGGCCAAGAAGACGAGCTCCGACGACCCCGAGGCGGATGACGACGAGGACGAGGAGGACGAGCTGGACGGCTACACCGAAGAGGGCGAGGGTGGCGACGACGAGGGCGGCCACCGCGGAGGCGGCCGGGTGACCGGCCACCACCACGACGACTTCTAGGGGAGCGGTCCATGCATCACTACATCCCGCTCACCGCCGCCCAGGAGAAGACGATGCTGGAGCTCCTGGGTCTGACCAGCGTCGACGAGCTGTTCACCACCATACCGGCACAAGTGAGGGCCAAGGCCAGCTTCCGCTGGGTGCCGCACCAGGCGCTCTCGGAGCATGCCGTGGTGAAGCACTTGGCGGAGCTGGCCGCCGAGAACCTGTCGACCGACGCCGCGGTCTGCTTTCTCGGCGGTGGTTCCTACGATCACTTCGTGCCGTCGGTGGTCCGCCACATGCTTCTCCGCTCCGAGTTCTACACGGCCTACACGCCGTACCAGCCGGAGGTCTCCCAGGGCACGCTGCAGGCGATCTTCGAGTTCCAGAGCGTGATCTGCGCCCTCACGGGCATGGAGCTTTCGAACGCCAGCCACTACGACGGTGGCACCAGCGCCGCGGAAGCCGCGTTGATGGCGTGCTCCCAGACCGGTCGGCAGGTGGTGCTGGTCTCCGCGGGGGTGAACCCGAGGTACCGGGCCGTCATCGGCACCTACCTGAGGGCGGCCGGGCTCGGCATGGAGCTGGTGGAGCTCGGAGAGGACGGCCGGACCCCGGTGCCGGACGCTGCCCGGTTCAAGGACGTGGCGGGCCTCGTGGTCGCCTACCCGAACTACTTCGGCATCATCGAGGACCTGGCGCGATTCTCCGCGGTCAAGGGGAACGCCGTGCTGATCACCGTGGCGAACCCGGTCGCCCTGGGCCTGCTCAGGCCGCCGGGGGAGCTGGGCGCCGACATCTGCGTGGGCGACGGGATCAACCTGGGCGGCAGCCTGAGCTACGGCGGGCCCGGGCTGGGTTTCATGGCCGTCTCGGCGAAGCTGATGCGGAAGATCCCCGGTCGGATCGTCGGCCAGACCGTCGACGTGGACGGCAAGCTGGGCTACGTGCTGACGCTCCAGGCGAGGGAGCAGCACATCCGGAGGCAGAGGGCCTCGTCGAACATCTGTTCGAACCAGGCGCTGATGGCGCTGGCGGCAACCATCCACCTGTCGCTCCTGGGCAAGCACGGCCTGGCCAAGGTGGCCAGGGCCTGTTATCACAACGCCCACTATCTCGCCCGCCGGATCTCGGAGAACCTCGGGCTCGAGAGGGCCCACAGCGGGCCGTTCTTCAACGAGTTCGCCCTGAAGCTGCCGAAAGACCCGACGCCGGTTCTGGCCGGCATGGAGAGCGCGGGAGTGCTGGCCGGAAGCCTGCTCGCCGACGATTATCCCCGGCTGTCGAACGCCATGCTCGTGGCGGTCACGGAGAAGAGGACCAAGGACGAGCTGGACCGCTACGTCTGGTTGCTGGGAGAGTGCCATGCCGTTTGACCGGTACGAGAAGCTGATCTTCGATCTGTCGAGCCCCGGTCGCGAGGGAGCGGCCGTCCCCGATCTCACGGTCCCTGAAGACGAGTCGATCGCATCGCTGGGCGCCCTGGCCAGGGCCGATCTGCCGCTGCCCGAGGTCTCGGAGCCGGAGGTGGTCCGTCACTACATAGCCCTCTCGCGGAAGAACTACCACATCGACCGGGGGTTCTATCCGCTGGGCTCCTGCACGATGAAGTACAACCCCAAGCTGAACGAGGACGCCACGGCGCTGCCGGGGTTCGCCAACCTCCACCCGCTCACCAGCGAGAGTCGGGCCCAGGGGGCGATGGCGCTCATGTACCGGCTCGGACAGTTCCTGCTGGATCTGACCGGCCTCGAGGACGTGACGCTCCAGCCGGCCGCCGGCGCCCACGGCGAGCTGACGGCGCTCATGATGGTCCAGGCGCGGATGTGCGACCGGGGAGAGCTGCGCAACGAGGTGCTGACTCCCGACTCGTCCCACGGGACCAACCCGGCCTCGGCGGCGATGGTCGGCTACAAGGTGGTGGAGGTCAGGTCCGACCCGGCCGGCCGGGTCGACCTGGAGCACCTGAAGAAGGTGCTCTCCGACAAGACCGCCTGCCTGATGATCACGAACCCC
>JACQZM010000193.1 GCA_016213885.1 Candidatus Rifleibacteriota bacterium
GCCGCCGGTCGCGCTGGCCGGCCGGGCCGACGAAGGTTCGAACCCCGGCCCGTCATCGGCGACCGAGAGCTCGACGAGGTTCCCCTCGATCGCACGGAGCTCGACCCTGGCCCGTCCGACCCGGGCATGCTTCACCGCGTTGAAGAGCAGCTCGCGGACCGACTCGAACAGCAACACCCTCACGTCCTCGGCCACGGACGGCACGTGGTCGTCCGTGGTCAGCTCGACGACTAGGTCGTGACGGTCTTTCATCCACCGGGCGAGCCACTCCAGCCCCGCGGTCAGGCCGCCCTCGTGGACGATCGGCGGGCTGAGCTCGGCGGTCATCACCCTGGAGGCGCGGATCGACTCGTCGAGCAGGTGCCCGATCTCGCACGCGGCGGCCTGGACCGCGCTGTCCTCGCTCCGGCCGAGGATGGCCACCCGGAACTTCGCCCCGACCAGCAGCTGCTGGAGGTGTTCGTGGAGAAGCCTGGCCAGCCGCTGGCGCTCCCGCTGCTCCGTCAGAGTGAGCTGGCCGGCCAGCGCCCTCAGCTGCGCCGCCCGGGCCGCCAGCTCCTCGCGAGCCTTCCGGTGCGACCGGACCTCGTTCTGGAGAGCCTCCACCGTCAGGGTCAGCTCCGCGGTCCGCTCGATGACCTTCCGCTCCAGATCCTCGTTCGCCAGCCTGAGCAGGCGCTGGATCTGATCGCGCTCCACGGCGTAGCGGATCGCCCGGAGCATCCGTTCCCTGGGGATCGAGCCCTTCACCAGGTAGTCCTGGGCCCCGACGCGCAGCGCCTCCAGCCCTGTCTGCTCGTCGTGGTTGCCGGTCAGCACGATGATCGGCAGGGCGGGCATGGCGGCCCGGGCCCTGACCACGGTGCCCAGCCCGCGCGTGTCGGGCAGCGAGAGGTCGAGCAGCACCACGTCGAACCTCTGCCGGCCCGCGGCGTCCACGGCGTCAGAGAGCCGCCTGACGTGCACGACGTGAGACTGCGCCGGCGGGCCCAGTACGGTCTCCATCAAGAGACAGGCGTCCGCCTCGTCGTCTTCCACCAGCAGCGTCGACAGGATCTCCTCGCTCATTCCGCCCCCCGAGCTCGCCCGGACGCGGCCAGGGCGAACGTGTGGATTCTCCGCACCGACTCGACCATCTCGCGGAACCGACCACACTTGTGGACGAAGAGACACTTCCCAGGCGTGTAGGCGACGACGATGCCGTCGTCGAGGCCCGACGAGGTGAACACCACGACGGGGACGCCGCTCAGGCCCTCGTCGGCCCGCATCTCAACCACCACCTCGTGGCCGCTCTTGACCGGGAGGTTCAGATCGAGAACCACGACGTCCGGGAGCGCCGTGCCGTCCGTGAGACGCCGGCGGAGACGATCCAGCGCCGACCGCCCGTCCCGCACGGTCTCGATCCGGGCCGGGAGGCCCGCGGTCTGAAGAGCCTCCGAGAAGAGGATCAGGTCGCCGGCGTTGTCGTCCACCAGGAGCACCTCGAGGGTGGGCATCAGGCCATCCCCCGGACTGTCGGAACGGTGAAGCGGAAGGTGGAGCCCTGGCCCCGGACCGACTCGACCCAGATCTTGCCCCCGTGACGCTCGACGATCTTTCTGCACAGTGCGAGGCCGATGCCGGTGCCGGGGTACTCGTCCCGGGTGTGGAGCCTCTGGAAGATCAGAAAGACCCGCTCGAGCTGGTCGCCCGGGATGCCGATGCCGTTGTCGGCGATCGAGACGATCCAGCCATCGCTCTCGTCGTCGCGTCGGGACGCTACACGGATCTCCGGCCGCACGCCGGGCCGGCAGAACTTGATGGCGTTGCCGATCACGTTCTGGAACACCATCGACAGCTGCGGCCGATCGCCGGCCACGGTGGGCAGCTCATCGACGGCGATGGCGCTCCGGGTCTCCTCGATGGTGATCGAGAGGTTCTTGATCGCGTCGGCCAGAGCGTCAGCCAGGCGAACCGGCGACAGCGGACGATCCTGCCGGCCCACCCGGGAGTACTCGAGCAGGGCCGTGATCAGGCTCGACATCCGCTGGGCGCCCTCGACGGCGTGGCCGATCCAGAGATCGGCCTTGGCATCGATCCGGCCCGCGTAGCGTTCCCTGATCAGGTCCATGAACCCGGTCACCATCCGGAGCGGCTCCTGGAGGTCGTGGCTCGAGACGTAGGCGAACTGCTCCAGCTCCTCGTTGGACCGGCGCAGCTCCTCTGCTGCCGCCTCGGCCCGCTCCACGGCCTGCTGGAGCGTCTCCTGGGCCTGCTTCCGGTCCGTGATGTCGGTGATGCTGACGACGACCACCAGAGGGTGCCCGGCGGCGTCGCGGGCCAGGGTGCCGCCGTAGAGGAACACCCGTTGCCAGTCGCGGTCGCGGCGGCGGACCCGGGCCTCCCACCCGGAGAGGGTCTCTCCGCGGAGGATCCGGGAGATCGGCCACCGGTCGAACGGCAGCACCGTCCCGTCGGTGGCGAGCAGCTCGAACGTGTCGGTCAGCTCCGACAGCCGGCGCTGACCCTCTGCCATGGAACCGAGCTCGTGCATCCGCACGGTGGCCGGGTTCCAGTGGAATCTCCAGGACCATCGTGGAGCCGTCGGTGTCGGCGAACGGGTAGTCGTGGATGTCGTAGTTCCGGCCGTCCGGGCCGAGCCACTCCCAGTGGGTGGGTCGCAGGGTCTCCAGCGGCTCGAGGCTGTGACAGTTCTCGCAAGGTCCGGTGCGGTCGAACAGGTACTCGTAGCACCGTCGTCCATGGGACTCCCCGAACCGTTCCCGGAAGAACCGGTTGGCGAACGGCACACGGTAGTCCCGGGTCAGCAGGACCACGTACGCGGGAAGAGCCTCGAGGACATCGTTGAATCGCTGCCGCTCCGCCCCGGCCCGTTCCTCGGCCCGCCGACGCTCCAGCGCCTCTTCCCTGAGGGCCAGGTTCAGCTGCATCAGCTCGCGGGTCCGCTCCGCCACGGCGCGCTCCAGACCCTGCCTGGTCGCCGCCAGAGCCTCCTCGGCCCGGGACCTGCCCAGAGCCACGGAGACATGGCTCGCCAGCCGCTCCCACAGGGCGATCGACGCCGGGGTGAACAGCCCGGGGCGCCGGTCGTTGATCTGGAGCAGCCCGAGTCGCTGGGCGCCGATGAACAGCGGGATCAGCGCCACGGACTCGAACCCGCTCCCGCTGCAGTGATGGCGCGTGAACGCCCTCAGATCGCCCGCTGGGAGGTCAGCGAGGAGTCCGGTCAGACCGTTGGTCCAGAAGCTCCCTCGAGCCGTGACGAACGGCCAGGCCGGGTCGAACCGGCCATGGATGACGTTGCCGCACATGCAATCGAGGACCGGGTTGCCGGTGGAGTCGCGGAGGAGCTCGCCCGCCGGATCACGGGTCCACAGGGAGTCCGCCGTCGAGGAGAACGCCTCGGGGAACCCCCGGGCCTCGCGGTACGGACAGTCGCCGTCTCTCTCCAGCCGGATGCCGGTCGCCTCGGCTCCGGATCGCTGGCGGAAGAAGGCCACCGCGACCTGGACCAGCTCGGTGGTGGTCTGGGCGGAGTTGACCAGTTCGAGGAACTCGACGGTCATCTCGCGTTCTCGGTCCGCCCGTCTGTGCTCCGTGATGTCGCGGGCGTAGACGTTCACGTACGGCTCCTCGGCCGGACGGGTGGCGCACAGCCAGAAGGTGCGTCCGCGACGGTCCGACACCTCGGTCTCCCTGTCGCGCCCGAAGCTCGCCACGTCGGCCACCAGGGCGAGCACCGGACCGGGCAACGGGCGGTCCGGGTCGGCCCGGCTGACGATCCCTCCGGGATCGCCGGCTTCGCCGGTACTCGGCCGGGAGGCGTCGAAGCCAGGGGGGCCATCGCCGCGCACCGGCCTCCCTGGACCCCCCAGCGCCTCGAGCATCTCTCGGCCCGGCGAGTTGGCGTACACCAGGCCGCCGTCGAGGCCGACGCGCAGCACCGGGTTGGGGTTCTGACCGGGGAACTGGGCCAGCTGGCGGATCTGCTGCTCCGCCCGTCTGCGAGCCGTGATGTCGCGCATGTAGACCTCGATCCGCGCGAGGCCCGTCGACCGGGGACAGGCGTGGATCTCCCACCACTTGTCCCGGATTCTCGAACGGCTCTCGAAGTGGACCGGGAGCCCCTCCTCGACCGCCCGGCGGAGCTCCTGGTAGACGTCGCCTCCGACGGTCTGCGGAAAGAGATCCCAGACGACCCGTCCGATGAGCTCCGCGGCCGGCCGGCCGAAGGCCTCTCGTTCGGCGACTGCGTTGACCTCGACGAAGCGCCACTCCTCGTCGTAGGCGACGTAGGCGTCCGCGATGCTCCCGAGGACGCTGCCGACCCGATCGCGGGCCGCTGCTACCGCGTCGAGGGTGGCCCTCAGCGACTCCTCGGTTCTCTCGAGCTCGGCCACCTTGTCCCGGAGTCGGCGGTTGACCCTGTCGAGCTCCTGCTTCGACGCCTCGACCCGCCCGGTGGAAGGCGAGGGCTCATGCGCGCCGATCAGCTCGTCGCTGCCCGATCGCGGGGCTGTCGACCCGGCCTCGGCCTGACGCGGTCGGACGACAGGGCCGCGGGTCGATCGGTGAGGGCGTCGCTTGCCCGGCTTCGTTCGCGCTCGGGCAGGGGGTCGTCGAGAGGTCATGGCGGTCTCTTTCGCACCTGGCGGATCGGCCGGCCCGGGCTGGCGGCGCCCCGGGATCCGTGGAGCATCCTCGCCTCCGGCGGGCCCGCGAAGAGGATACCACAGCGGCACCCCTATGGACCCACCGGACGAACCGGGCCCCCGGGCGGAAGACCCCGCGAGGAGGATCGGGCCCCGGCAGGAGGCCCGCGCTCAGGGTCCCATGGGCAGGCGCACTGTGAACGTCGATCCCTCGCCCGGGGTGCTCGTCACGGAGATCGTTCCGCCGTGCAGCTCCACGAGCCGCCGGGTGATGTAGAGCCCCAGACCGGTGCAGCGCTCCCCGGCCGTCGCCCGGGCGCTGGTCTGGGAGAACTTCTTGAAGAGCTTGTCCAGCTCCGACTCGGGGATCCCGAGGCCGTGGTCTTTCACCCGCAGCTCCAGCCCATCGGGCTCCAGCGTCGCCTCCACCGCCACCTCGCTGGACGGTCTGGTGAACTTGATCGCGTTGGAGATCAGGTTCTGGGCGATCTGGATCAGCTTCGAGCGATCCACCCAGACCACCAGCGGCGCCTCCGGAAGCCCGAGCCTCAACCGGATCGACTTGGCCGCCGCCACCGGTTGCGCCTCTTCCACCACCGCCTTCAAGAGCGGCCCCAGCTGGTGGGGCTGCCGGTGAAGGGTGAGGTTCCCGGAGTCGAGCCGCAGAGTGTCCAGCACGTCATCCAGGAGTTCCAGCATGAACGAGGCGTTCCGGTGGATCCGGGTGAGCGCCATCTGGTGCTCGGGCCTCAGCTGGCCGTTCGAGCGATCGAGAATGAGCATGGCGCTCGACAGGATGGTGCTCGCCGGCGACCGCAGGTCGTGGCCGATGCTGGCCAGACAGTCGTCGGTCAGCGCCACCGGGACCTTGCCGGTGGCGGAGCGATCCCCCGTCGCCTCCTCGGAACAGCGGGCGCACAAGGCCGACACGGCCGGCAGGGTGAACGAGAGGCATGGCCGCCCCTCGCACGTCACGCCGGCCTCCAGCGACCCGCCGTGGCGCGCCACCACGGTGCGCACCAGGAGAAAGCACAGAGCCACGACCTCGTCCCTGCGGGACCCGGATCCCGTGGCCTGGCGGTCGGGTGGAGGGCCGTCGACCAGCGTTCCCCACGGACCGCCGTCGACGACGGAGATCCCGACCCGGCCGGACGCGCCGAGCTCGCAGGGCCGGGCCTCGATCGTGATCTCGCGGCTCACACGGCCCTCCCTCCGCGCCGAGACCGCCACGAGGTTCTCGCACAGCACCCGCAGCAGCACCGGATGGCCCCGGACCCGCGGCAACGGTCCCGGAGCCACGCGGACCCGGCGATGTTGCAGAAGCCCCTCGAGATCGGTCGAGACCCTGGACAGCACCCCGGCAAGGTCGATCTCCACGTACTCGTCGACGTGACCGTCCGGCGCGGGAGCGTCCACCAGCATCCGGGGCAGCTTCTCGTGCAGCTCCCGGGCGGCAACCACGAGCTGGGCCAGGCTGTCCACCTGGCCGGGATCCAGAGCGATCGTCACATACTGGCTGAGAAACCTGGACAGGTTCTCGATGCACCGCAGAGGGTCTTTCAGCAGCTGCACGCCGACGATCGCCGACACGTCCAGCGCCGGCATCCCCGGCGACTCCGCAAGACCGTCCGGCACCAGCGGCTCCGCTGGTCGGCACGGGTTCGGCCTGCAATGGCCGTCTGCGGACAGGCCTGTCTCTGGACGGTCCCTCTGCTGCACTGCCATTGGGTTCACCTTCCCGGTCCCGCATCGGACCACCACGGAGTGCCCGTCGCCAAGCCGCTTTCGATGGACGGGACGGCCATGGCGCCGCTTCCACACGACTCCCCCGTCCGAACGAACCGATCCGTTCCGCGCGGGGTACCCAGCAGTGCCCCTCGGCTTCCGCGGTCCGGGCCCGTCTCCTGCGTACTGGATTCTGGCTGGATCTCGATCCGACAGGCTCCTGGTCGCTGACCTGGGCCTGCTGCCGCAGCCCGTGAGCGCTCGCGGAGGCCCCCCATATCAAGCGATCCCGTCCGGTTCGTCCCCGGGGCGCCCGGAGAGCGAGGCAGGGGACCCGGTCGGGCTCAGGCCACGGATTGCGGCAGCGCCAGCCTGAATACGGTACCCTCCGGATGGCGGCTGACGAAGTCCACCGTGCCTTTCAGGTATCGCTCGCCCAGCAGCTTCATGCTGTAGGTGCCGATCCCGTGGCCTGGCAGCCCCTTCGTGCTGAACGAGCGCTGAAAGATCTGCAACTGCACCTCCTCCGGCATGACCATGGAGTTGTGGATGGCGAAGAGCGCCCGGGGCGCCCGGTCGAGACACTCCATCCGGACGGCCCCGCCCTGCGGCGTCGCCTCCAGAGCATTCGTCAGCATGTTCGAAAGCACTCTCCGCAGCAGGCGTCTGTCGGTCATGACGTAGCCGTCCCAGACCTCTCGAAGCTCGATCGATCGGTCTCTACCCACGGGATTCTGGAGGTAGGCGTGACGCAGCTCCTCCAGGAGCGGGCGAACCACGACCGCCTCGTTCTGGACCGTGAGATCTCCACCCTCCGCGGCCACGAGATCCTGCTGAGCCTTGATCTCCTCGATGAGGTCGCCGCTGAGCCGAGCGAGCCGGGCACAGACCGGGTCTCCGACCTCCTGGCTCTTCGCCAGCACCTGGGCGTACCCCCAGATGCAGCCCGCGGTGTTGAGGACATCGTGGAAGAACACCCTCTGCAAGAGCTTCACCTTCCTGGCGTGGCTGACGTCCTCCAGGGCGACCACGATGAACCGCTTCGACCGGAAGGTCAGGGTGGTGGCGGTCACCTTCAGGTCCAGGGAACGCTGGCCCGCCGGTCCGCCGACCCGGACGCGGTAGTCCCGCTCGACCGAGTCGTGCCCGGACAGGCTCGAAAGAATCGCTTCGAGCGCCCCGCAGGCCTTGCAGTGAGTTCCGGAGCCGCAACCATCCGGCCCTTCGTTCGCGAAAGCGCACCCGATCGCTTCGCCGGGCCGGAGACCACGAGGGTGCTTCGTCCATCCGAAGAACCGGGACACCGCCTTGTTCGCCGCTACGATCTGGCGGCTCTCGTTCAGAATGAGAACCATGCCGGACATGGCGTTCAAGATCTCCATCAGGGGTGGGGCCTTGCTTCCCGGCTTGGCCGGGCGGACCAGGTCCCCCAGATCGAAGCGACCGTTCAGGGCGGGGTCGGAGCAAAGCGCCGATGGGGCAGGTGCTTTCAATGTGCCTCCCTTTCGAGAGTCGAGGACGCCTCGACGCGCCGTGGCCTCCACGAGGCCTGCGGTCTCCAGCCGCTCGAGGAACCCTTGGACTCTGCCATGACGTCCGGCCGGGGACGGCCTTCCGGACCCGGCGAGGCCGGTCTCGACCTGCTGGAGTCTACCGTCGGCTGGACGGACCGACAATCTCGGAGAGCGCAGGATAGAGCCTGCAAACTACTGGGTCGCTCGCCGGCCGGCTCGGGGCCGTCCGCCAGGCCTGCCGCGGCGCGAGGCCGGGCCTGGCCACTGCTCTCGGCGGTGGCCAGGCCCGCTTCGGCGCCGCAGCGCGACCCGAGGCCAAACTCCGCTACCACAGCTGCCGCACCGGGAAGGAGGAGGCCGCGGCTGCAGCCGGGTCGCCCTCCGCGGGCCACTCCTCGAGATCGCTGTGAGGCGCCAGCGAGAAGCTCTGGACGCTGTGAATCAGTACGACCAGCTGCCGCTGGACCTGCGCGACCGGGTGGCGCTTCTCGAGAGCCACATCGTGGCCGTTCAGCATGGCCGTCTCCCGGGCACGCTCCACCTCGCCGAGCAACTGATACCCCTGATCCGTCGAGGCCTCCCAGACGACGATGGCCACCTTGCGGTTCTCCTCGAGGTTGGAGACGGTGCCCGGGCAGAACCACTCCTGCACGGCCAGACGCCCTCCCCCGATCGCGGTGATCCGCAGGGCGGAGGCGATGTGGGGCGTACCCTGTGCGCTCGCCGTGGCGACCATGACATGTCCGACCTTGTTCGCCAGTTTCAGAGCCTTCCACATATATATGGCATTCATGGCACACCATCCCGATGAACGACCCATGCGACGCCCGGGCCCAGGGCCCGTGGGCGCCTGCGCCGCACGCGAGCCGACCCTGTGGAAGAGCTCAGCGCAGCGCGAGCTCCACGGTCTTGACGACTCCGGTCTGCCGATCCGTCAGAGCGGAATCCAGCACCTCGAGCCAGAGCGCGCTCCATCGGTCCTCGGAACCGGTCGGCGTGTAGGGCGCGAGCTGCGAATCGACAGTGAGCGCATCGCCAGCGAGCGGCATGACGGCGATGACCTTTCCGCTGGCGCAATCGACGACGCGAACGCGACCGCTCAGCGACAGAGTGTAGGTGATCGGCCCGAAGTCGAGCCGGTGGCCGAGCGAGTAGGTGGGGAGCAACGGCCGCCCGTACCCGGCACCGCCCTGGTCCCGACTGCCATCGTCCGTGACCCCGACATCGTCGATCTCGCCCTCGACTCGAACGCTGCCCGGCGGCAGCGTCGGCCCGGCCGTGCGTACCACGGTGAGGCCCTGGTTCTTCTGGAGTGCCCTGGCCAGGACGTCTGCTGCTGGACCTCCCAGACCGAGCGCCGTGGAATTCTCCGTGAAGTCGGGCACGACGACCAGAGTGCCACCCGTGGCGATCGACGGAACCGAACCCACGAGAACTGCGGCGATCCAGACGAAGCAGAACCAGTTGCTGCGAGAAGCTCGCATCGACACCACCTCCGACGTTCGTGCTCCGGAGACGATCGGCGGGCCCTGGGCGGGGCCCTGGCCGATTCGATCTGGCGGAGCCGGTACCCCCACCAGTCGGACCCACCAGCGGTTCATCGGGTTACGTTTTGTCGGAGCCGGGCCTGTCGCGCGGTGCGAGCGTGTCGGCAGGGGCCCGGAGCGAGGAGGTTCCAGGGGTTTCATATCATCATGTACATGCCGCCAGGTTCGGCGAGTCCCGGCCGCGCCGACGATGATGGTGGATCGGACGAGGTGCCGGACCCTGGGGATTACCTCCCGGGGTGTGGTCGGTACTCCCTGCTGATCGAGCGATGAACCGTAAGTCGCTCACAGGTTTCGTGGAAATGTGCGATTGGCTCGAATTCGCCACTGACCTATCACTTGGGGTGTGACCAGGGTCTGCACGGCTGTCATTCGCACTGCTGAGAGTGTGGATCGATCGTCCCGTGACGACAAGGCCGGACGCGGTCGGAACACGACGTGCGGTGAGCCAGCAGATCCGGCGCCCGGGCACAGCCCGGCGTCAGCACCAGCCCACCACCCGTCTTTTCGCATGACCTCCACGAAACGGTAGTCGATGATCACTTCTGCTGCGCGGTGGACGCAAGAGTCCGACGACACCGGTGACGACCATCCGCTGGCCCGTGATCCCGGGGGAGCGGATCGGCGCCCAGCCCGATCGATCGAAACTGTGCGTCACGGCAGCAGCCCCACCACGACGCCCTCACGACCGAGATGTCGGGTCGGATCCCGGTGCGGTGGGATCCGTCCAAGAGTCCTTGCACGATGATCCTGGTACAGTGCGACTGCAGCACTCAGGCAGCTCTGGTGCCGTCCGTGCGGTGTGCGGGAGCCGGAGCATCGACCCGGCCGGCGCACGATGTCTCGGCGCCCGGCCAGCTGGGAGCGAGGGGAGCCACCCAGGCTCGCGGATCGACACGCGTGCGTCAGAGCTGCCGGCCCGAAACCTGCCGACCGTGGCACACGGGAGCGCCATCCTCGCGAATGACAGCGAAGAGCGCACCCGGATGCGTCATCCTGGTGGCACCGACCAGCGCAGGCCATCGATCGCGGGCCCTGTCGCGACAGTCGGTTCCACGGACCATCTCGTTGCGGGCCGCTTGCCGATCCAGACCCGCAGGCCGGAGCAAACGACCGGCGCCTCGGCATACCCCGTCGGCGATTCCATCCAATCATCCGTGACCCCAAGACCAAGCAAGGAAGGAATGCAATGAAGACCCTGCTCAAGATCGCCTGGATGGCCGCCTTCATGGCCACATGCGCCGGCACGGCCCAGGCCACCTCGAAGTACTACTCGCAGTTCACGACCACCTACCCGCAGGCGCCCGCGGCGGTGAAGTCATGCTCGGTGTGCCACACGAGTGCCCCGGCGCTCAACCCCTATGGTGCCGATTTTCTGAACGCGGGTCACGATCTGAGGGCGATCGAGCAGCTCGACTCCGACGGGGACGGCTACTCCAACATCGTGGAGATCAACGCCGGCAAGTTCCCTGGCAACGCCGCGAGCCAGCCGACGCCGACGCCGACGCCGACACCCACGCCGACGCCGACTCCGACTCCGACGCCGACTCCGACGCCGACACCCACGCCGACGCCGACTCCGACTCCGACTCCGACGCCGACACCGACGCCGACTCCGACGCCGACGCCGACACCGACGCCGACTCCGACGCCGACGCCCACGCCGACGCCGACGCCGACTCCGACACCGACGCCGACGCCGACGCCGACTCCGAC
>JACQZM010000303.1 GCA_016213885.1 Candidatus Rifleibacteriota bacterium
CATGAATCCCTGCGACCACCCCCACGGCGGCGGTGAGGGCCGGTCCAAGGGGGGCAACCATCCGGTCTCCCCGACCGGCGTGCCGGCCAAGGGCTACAAGACGCGCAGGCGGAAGAAGTACTCGAACATGTTCATCGTGCGCCGGAGGAAGTGAGGGGTATGAAAGCGCCATTCGTGAATCAGAAGCTGTTGGCGAAGATCAAGGAGATGAACACCCAGCACAAGAAGGTGCCAATCAAGACTTGGTCCCGCGCCTCGACGGTCTATCCGGAGATGGTGGGCCACACCATCGCCGTGCACAACGGGAAGAAGCATGTCCCCGTGTTCATCACCGAGAACATGGTCGGTCACAAGCTCGGCGAGTTCGCTCCCACGCGGACCTTCCGCGGTCACAGCGGTTCGAAGGGCGAGAAGACCGTCGGCCTGAAGTAGGGAGCCGGAAGGAGACTCGAAGATGAGCACAGCAGACACGCCGCACTCGAACCACAAGCGACGCACCAGGGTCAAAGAGGAGCGGAAGGCCCAGAAGCTGGGCAGGGTGCGCTCTGGCTGGAACCGGATCTCGGCCCGCAAGACCCGAGAGGTGGTCGACCTGATTCGGGGAAAGAGCGTGAACGAGGCGATCGGGATCCTTCGGGTCTGCACCCGGAAGGCCGCCCTGCCCACGCTCAAGGCCTTGAAGTCGGCCATGGCCAACGCGACCGAGACGAAGAAGATGGATCTGGATTCGCTTTACGTGAAGGAAGCCCGGGTGGAGGAAGGGCCCACCCTGAGGCGCATGCTTCCGAGGGCGCGGGGTCGAGCGGACCGCATCCGCAAGCGGACGAGCCACACGATCATCGTTCTCGCCGAGCGCAAGTAAGAGACAACCGCCATAGCTAGGGAGGACAACAGTGGGTCAGAAAGTCAATCCGATCGGGCTGCGGGTGGGGATCACGCACGGCTGGCAGTCCAACTGGTTCGCCAGGAAGAAGCAGTTCGCCGAGTTCCTCGCCGCGGACCTCAAGCTCAGGTCGTACATCAAGACGAAGTTCGCCAACCACGGCATCGTCAGGGTGTACATCGAGCGCAAGACCGAGAAGTCGGTCAAGGCCACGATCTACACGGCCAAACCGGGGATCCTCATCGGGCGCGGCGGCACCGAGGTGGAGGTGCTGCGTCGCAACCTGGAGAAGATCGAGGGGCGGCAGGTGTTCGTGAACATCAAAGAAGTGAAGGACTACGCCACCAACGCTCAGCTCGTGGCGGAGGGCATCGCCTTCCAGCTCGAGAAACGCATCTCGTTCCGCCGGGCGATCAAGACCGCCATCACGCGGGCCATGAAGATGAAGAGCATCAAGGGGATCAAGGTCATGGTCTCCGGGCGCCTGGGCGGTGCCGAGATGTCGCGCCGGGAGTGGGCGAAAGAAGGGCGCATCCCGCTTCACACGCTCCGGGCCGACATCGACTACGGTTTCTACGAAGCCAGGACAACCTTCGGGGCGATCGGCTGCAAGGTATGGGTGTTCAAGGGAGAGGTCGTCCCGGAACACACACGGATCGCGCCGCCGAAGCACACGGTCAGTGGAGCCTCGGCCGCGCCTGGCGCCACCGCCCCCGGCACGGCGGCCCCTGCGCCCCAAACGCAGCAGGCGTAGTGCCTGACGTTGCAAGGAGAGAGAGAAGATGTTGGCTCCCAAGAAGGTCAAGTGGCGCAAGCCGCACAAGGGGTTCATCAACGGGAGGGCGCAGAGGGGAACCCGGGTGTCGTTCGGCGACTTCGGGTTGCAGGCTGTCGACGGTGGCTGGGTGACCAGCCAGCAGATCGAGGCCGCTCGAATCTGCGTGTCTCGCCACATGAAGCGTGGCGGCAAACTCTGGATCCGGATCTTCCCGCACAAGTCGATCACGAAGAAGCCGGCAGAGACGCGAATGGGTAAGGGCAAGGGCGCACCCGAGGGCTGGATTGCCGTGGTGAAGCCCGGAAGGATCCTGTACGAGATCGCCGGAGTGTCGGAGGAGACGGCCAGGGGCGCGCTCCGGTTGGCAGCTCACAAGCTCGGGATCAGAACGCGGATCGTGTCCCGCGACATCCTGGGTGGGGCGTAAGAGGGGGTCCTCGAGAGATGAAGACCAGCGAACGACGCAGTGAAAGCAGAGAGAACACCCAGGAAGAGCTGCAGGAGAAGTACCGCAAGTACAAAGAGGAGCTCTTCCATCTGCGGTTCCAGCTCGCCACGGGGCAGCTGGAGAAGACCCACAGGCTGCAGAGCCTGCGACGGGACATCGCCCGGGTGCTGACGTTCCTGGACCAGCACGAAGCGGCGTCCCGGAAGGGCGCGGCGACGGGCAAATCGGAAGCCGCGGCCAAGGCCAAGGGCAAACGTTAGCCACCGGACGGGGCAGGAGATAGTCCATGCAAGAGAAGACCGAAGTCAAGACGCGCGGCCAGTCGAAGGTCATGGTCGGGACTGTCCTGAGGACCAGCCTGGACAAGACCATCGTGGTGGAGGTCATCAACCGGAAGAAGCACGCGCTCTACAAGAAGACCATCCGGCGCAAGAAGCGGTATCTCGTCCATGACGAGAAGAACGAGTGCGGAGTGGGCGATCGGATCGAGCTGATGCTGACCCGACCCATCTCCAAGCTCAAGAGGTGGAGGGTGTCCAAGATCGTGGCCAAGGCCGTCTAGGCCTGGTGGGCGAGGAACGCCCCGCCCGGCCGGACGTCGTGGTGGCCAGGGGCATTCCGAACTCTTTGGAGAGGGAGACGTGAGATGATTCCCAACTATACGAACCTGGTGGTGGCGGACAACTCGGGCGCCCGGAAGCTCAGGGCGATCTGCCTGCTGGGTGGTTCGAAGCGCCGGTACGCACGGATCGGTGACATCGTGGTCGCCGCCGTCAAGGAGGCGATCCCGCAGAGCGGCGTGAAGAGGAAGGCTGTCGTGAAGGCGGTCATCGTCCGGACGACCCGGGCTCTCAGGCGGAAGGATGGATCGACCATCCGCTTCGACGACAACGCTGCCGTCATCATCAAGGACGACTTGAACCCGGTGGGGACTCGCGTGTTCGGGCCGGTGGCCCGCGAGCTCAGGGCGAAGAACTTCATGAAGATCATCTCGTTGGCGGCGGAGGTCCTCTAGGGCTTCTCGTGGGCGAGCCGGGAACCGGCGCAAGACCGGCCCCGGCCTGGACGGGGTGGCGATCGTGGCGATCGGGGAGTGAGTGAAAGACAATGTTGCAACCGACGGTCAGGAAGAATCGGCGGCTGAAGAAGGCCTACGACAAGAAGCAGCTCGAGTTCCGCCAGTTTCACTTGAAGCGGGGAGACCTGGTCCGGGTCCTCAGCGGCAAGGATCGAGGCAAGCAGGGACACGTGATCCAGGTGCTCACCGCCAAGGGGCGTGTCCTGGTGGAGAAGGTCAACCTGGTGAAACGCCACCAGAGACCGACCCAGAAGCTTCAGAAGGGCGGGATCATCGAGAAGGAGAACTCGATCCACCTGTCCAACGTGATGCTGGTGTGCCCCCACTGCAAGGAGGCCATGCGCGCGAGGAACGTGGACCACGAGGGGACCAAGACCAGGGTTTGTCGCAAGTGCAACGAACCTCTCGACCTGAAGTGAGAGGGGCATAGGAAGAGACCATGGCAGACGACACCACGGAAAAGACCGAGAAAAAAGAAGAGAAGAAAGAGAAGAAAGAGAAGAAGCCGGCCGACCAGGGCAAGGCCGCCAAACCCGCAGGCAAGCCAGGGAAGCAGGGCAAGGGGGGCAAGCCGGACCGCGAGGCCGAGGAGGATGCGACCCCGGCGGCTCCGCCGCCGCCGAGCCGCCTGCTGTTGTTCTACAAGAACGAGATCGTTCCGCGGCTGAGGGCGAAGTTCGACTACCGGAACCCCATGGAGGTTCCGCGGATCACCAAGATCGTGGTGAACGTGGGCGTCGGCGACGCCAGGGACAATCAGAAGCTCCTCGAGAAGGCCGTGGAAGAGCTCAGGGACATCACGGGGCAGAAGCCGGTGGTCACGAAGGCCCGGCAGTCCATCTCGAACTTCAAGATCCGCAAGGGGATGAACATCGGGTGCTTCGTGACTCTTCGCGGACCGAAGATGTGGGCGTTTCTGGACAAGTTGATCTCGGTCTCGCTCCCCCGGGTCAGGGACTTCAGGGGTGTGAGCCCGAAAGCTTTCGACGGTCGGGGCAACTACAACCTGGGCGTTCGCGAGCAGCTCATCTTCTCCGAGATCAACCCGGACAAGGTGGAGAAGGTGCGGGGGATGAACATCACGATCGCCACCAGCGCCAAGAACGACGTCGAGGCGCGGGAGCTCCTCGCGGAGTTCGGCATGCCGTTCAGAAAGTAGTGGATCTGGCCCTGCGAGGTTTGCAGGGGACGTGTGAGGGCTGGCAAGTCCGGCTCGCTTTCAGGAGGAATGTGTGGCCCGAAAGGCTCTGATCGCTAAGCAGAAGCGGAAACCGAAGTTCAAGGTTCGTCACTACAACCGGTGCAGCCAGTGTTCCCGGCCAAGAGCGTACTTGCGGATGTTCGGGGTCTGCAGGATCTGCTTCAGGCAGCTGGCCTCTCACGGAATGATCCCCGGAGTGGTCAAGTCGAGTTGGTGAGGAGCCCGGGGCCTGTAGGCGCCAGAGGGGCCGCGAGACCGCAGGTGGTCCGGCGGAACGGCTGGCGGTCCGGCAGGCCCGGCCCGAGGAGTTCGAGTGGCGGCTCCGCCGACCGGCGGAGACGTTTCGGAGGATTAAGAAGCTGACGATGACCGATCCGATCGCGGACATGCTGACCCGGATGAGAAACGCCAACCGGGTGTACAAGAACACGGTCAGCGTTCCAGCTTCCAAGCTGAAGATGGGGATCGCGGAGATCCTCAAGATGGAAGGGTTCATCAAGGACTACAAGCTGATCAAGGAAGGTCCGCAGGGCTACATCAAGATCTTCTTGAAGTACGCCCCCAACAAGGTGCGGGCCATCAACGGAATGAGGCGCATCTCTCGACCCGGCCTGCACGTCGACGCACGGGGCGATCAGGTCCCG
>JACQZM010000304.1 GCA_016213885.1 Candidatus Rifleibacteriota bacterium
GGTGCTGGAGCGGCGGCTGGGGAGAGAGGTTCCGCTCGGGGCTCTGCTCGCGGGCTCCACGATCGGCCAGATCGCCTCGGCGCTCGGGAGCGTCCCCTCCGGCCTGCTGGTGAAGCTCCGGGAAGGAGACGGGACCCGGCAGCCGCTGGTCTTGATCCACGCCATCTCCGGGACGGTGTTCCCGTTCGTGCCGCTGGCCGCGAGCCTCGCCGCGGGTCGCGAGGTCCACGCTCTGCAGGCCCGGGGGCTTCTGGGAGACCAGCCCCCCCACGAGACGCTGGACTCCATGGCCGCCGACTACGCCCGGGAGATCAGGCGGGTCCAGCCGAACGGACCCTACGGCATTCTGGGTTGGTCGTTCGGCTGCACGGTGGCGCTCGCCGTGGCCCGGCTGCTCACCCTGGAGGGAGAGACCGTGGCGCCGCTGGTGATGGTGGACGGGCCGGCGCCGATCGGGAGGGAGAGCCCCGGGGAGAATGAACAGGCGCTCCGGGAGAGGTTCCGCGCCGAGGTGGCCGCCCTGACGGCAGGCTCGACCGGTCCGCTGCCTGCCCTGGACGAGGAGCTCCTGTTCAGGGTGTTCCGGGCCAACGTCGGGATCGCGCACGGGGCCCCCCGGCAGAGGGCCGGCAAGCCGGACGGGCTCGTCGGCCGGTACGGCGGTCCGGTCGTGCTGTTCAGAGCCTCCGAGGGCAGCTCCGCGACCCTGGAACCCCGGGACCTGGACTGGGGGCTGATCCAGCCCGAGGTCACCGTGGTCTGGCTGCCCGGCGACCACTATTCGATGCTGAGGGAGCCGGCGGTGCGAAGCCTCGCCGCTGCCGTGGACGCCCTCCTGGCGCCTGCCTCTGGCACACCCGTTCCCGGCTGAGCGCCGGAGCGCCGGCGGCCCGGGCCGCAACGGCACCGGGGCCGACAGCCGGTGTATGCTCGCTCGAACGCCCGGCGATCGTCGAGGCCGGCCGATCTCCAGGAGACCAGCATGTCACGGAAGGCTCGCCACCGTCGGCGTCGGGAGAACGAGCTCCCCCCGCCCTCGTCGGCCCGGAGGCCGGCCGGATCCTCGGTCCAGCCGGGAGCCCGCCCTGCCCGGCCGCGGATCCTCGCGGCGACGGTGCTGTTTCCGCTGCTTGTGACCCTGTCGCTCGCGTACACGCTCGACCACCTCCTCTGGGAGAAAGAGGCGCGTCACGACTTCCGCAGTCTGCATGTGGCCGCCAGGGTGATGGACCAAGGGGGGAACCCGTACGACGTCGGCCAGATGAACGACCTGGCCAGGTCCTCCGGGATCAAGGAGTACGTCTGGCCCTACCTGTACACGCCGTTTCTCGCCTCCATGCTGGTCCCGGTCACGCGCGTGATCGACGTCCTCTGGCTGCAGCATCTGTGGACGTTCCTCTCTGCTCTGGCGCTCGCTCTCTCGCTGTCGCTCGCGATCCCCCTGGTCGAGAGCTGGCTGGATCGGGCCGGGCTTCCGGAGGGGGCCGCCGGCTCCAGACGGATGAGCCTCTTGTTGCTCGCGTGTCTGATGATCCGGGTGCTGCCCACGAAGAACATCGTCTTCCTGGGACAGGTCGACCTCGTCATCGTCGCCCTCTTGACGCTGTCGCTCTGGTGCGATCGGGAGGGCCACTGGCGCATGTCGGGGATCTTCCTCGCCGTGGCCGTCGTGACCAGGGTGACCCCGGTGGTGCTCGCCCTGGGCCTCGTCTGGAGGGGCCGGTGGAGGACCCTGGCCTGGCTCGGGGGATCCGCGGCGGCGTTGATCGCCCTGTCGATCCTGGTGGGGAAGGTGGGGCCCTGGGTCGAGTTCCTGCGCTGGGTGCCCTCGATGGCACCGGGGAGCGCCGTTCCCGGCCTGTTCCCGCCGCACGCCTATCCGAACTTCTCCATCGCGGCCTGGGTCAGCAGACTGGCCGGAGACGACCTGTGGCTCGCCGGCGTGGTCGTGCCGGCCGTCACGCTGGTCATCATCCTGGCGATCGTGGAGCTCGCGCGCGACAAGGAGCCGGAGCTGGCGGAGCCGCTGGTGGCTTCGGGGCTGCTGATCGCCGTCGTGCTGGCCTCGCCGATCGCGTATCTCAACCACCTGGTGTACATCCTGCCCGGGATCATGTTCTTGCTCGCCGTGGAGCTCCAGCAGGGCAGGTACGGGAGGTTCGCCTCGCTCCTGGCGATCGTCACGATCACGGCCGTCGACTTCCCGCTCGTGTACGACGCCCTGGGGCTGGGCCCCTTCGGCCGGAGGGTGGTCACCTCGCTGAACCTGTACGGACTCCTGACCCTTCTCGGATGGACGATCGCCCGGCTCATCGCGACGCCGGCGGCGCCCCCCGGTGCGCGCTCGTCGGCGCCGATCGGATGGCCGGTGCACCGGGGACTGGAGGTGGTGGCGATCCTGGCCGCCGTCGCCTCCCTGGGAACCTTCGGCATCGCCGCATCCCTGCGGCTGACCGCCCCGTTCGCTCTCGACTGGGCCGAAGGCCTGTCGATGCTCCACGCCCTGAGCCTCTGCCGCGGCTGGCCGCCGTTCCACGCCCCGGATGTGGAGTCGATCCCGCCCATCTACACGCCCGGCCACGCCCTCCTGCTCTGGGGGCTCGCCCGGGTCGGGCTGGCCGGCTTCTTCGTGCCCCGGCTCCTGGCCGTGGGAATGACGCTGGCCGCCGTCGTCGTCCTGTATCGACTCGTGCGGCGCGAGGGTGGCGGGCGAACCGATGCTCTGGCCGGCGTGGCGGTGTTCCTGGGATCCTACGTCGCTCTGGATCGGTCGCTGGACACCGGCCGGGTCGACACCCCGGCGCTCTTCTTCTTCGCCCTGGCGCTCCGGTGGCTGCTCGCTCCGGGGCGATGGCCGGCCGGGACGTGGGCCGGGATTCTCTCGCTCGTGGCTGCCGGGCTGATCAAGCAGTCCTACGGACTCCCCGGAGTCGCCCTGATCCTCGGGATGTTCGCGCGACGTCCGGTCAAGGCGCGACACGTGCTCCTGCGGTGCGTGGCGATCGTCGTCGGGGTGGTCGTGCTCCTGGAGATCTGGTGCCGCGGCTGGTTCCTGTTCTGGACGGTCAAGCTCCCGGGAATGCAGGCCTGGGACCTGACGAAGAGGTGGATGGCCCTGGCCGGAGACCTGGGCGGCGCGTTCCCGGTCGTTCTGCTGCTCGCGGCCCCCTCGTGTCTGGTCCTGCGCATCCTGGCGGGGCGATCGTCGGGACCGGGCGGGGTGGCCTTGCCGCTGGCGGCGCTGGCGACCTACGCCATGGGAGCTCTGGGGCGGATCAAGGTCGGAGGCCACGTCAACGTCTGGACCGGGTTCGTGTTCATGGAAGGCCTGATGGTCGGAGCGCTCCTGGCGGATCTGAACCGCCTGGCCCGGCACCGGCCATCCTGGGGACCCTTCGCGCGGGCGTGCCGGGCGACGATCGTTCTCGTCGCGGTCGTGGGGGCCATGACGAGGCTGGGCGATCCCCGGAGCGCCCGGCCAGGCGCCGACGAGTACATCAAGGCCCGGATGTTCCAGCGAGAGGTGCAGAGCCGCTCTCGCGTTCTCTGCCCGATCTTCCCGCTCGAGACGGAGCTGGCGGGTGGAGCGCCCCAGTTCTCGCTGATGCCGCTGTGGGACATCAGCTACGCCGGTGCGGATCTCTCGGTACGGGGCCTCCAGGAGCGGATCCGGTCGAGGTGGTTCGAGGCGGTGATGCTGCCCCTGGAGAACGCCCAGTCCCTGCCCGGCCTGGCCGAGGCCTACGAACCGATCCGGGTCGTCCCGGCTCCGCAGATGGTCGGCGGGAACCGCATGTTGCCGCTCTGGGTCTGGCTGCCCCGGAAGGACCGGCAGGGACCCGACGGCCCGGCAGGCGCGGAGCGCTCTCCGGCTCGTCGGGACTGACCGGCGCCAGCTTGACCCCCGCGTCCTTCGAAGCCTAGAATCGGGCGATGACCGCACGAGACCCCAGGAGCGCCCGGGACCGGCCCCCGCCGGAGCGACCGGCCCCGGAGGGTTCCCTGGGCCAGCTCTGGCTGTTTCCGGGGGTGCAGCACGGCGCGCTGGTGGCGCTGGGGCTCGCCCTCCTGGTCTACTTCAACAGCCTCCCGGGCCAGTTCGTCTTCGACGACGACGCCCTGATCCTCGAGAACCCGCTGGTCACCGACAGGAGCCAGCTGCCCAGGATCCTCTTCGATCAGCGCGGCCCGGCGTACCGGCCGGTGCGGACGCTGTCGTACGCTCTCGACTACAGGGTCTGGGAGACCAACCCGGCGGGCTACCACCTGTCCAACGTCCTGTACCACGGGCTGGTGGGACTCGTGATCTTCCTCATCGCCCGGGCTCTCTTCCTCGGCGGGCCGGTGGCGCTGGTCGCCACGGCGCTCTTCGTCACCCACCCGATCCACACCGACGCCGTGAGCTACATCTCGGGCCGGCGAGACGTCCTGTCGAGCCTGTTCTACCTGGCGGGATTCTACCTGTTCCTGTCGGATCGGCGGTCGCCGAGTCCGTTGAAGATCCTGGGCCTCGTGACCTGCTACGTCCTGGGGGTCTTCACCAAGGAGATGGCCGCCACCCTGCCGGTGGTCTGCCTGGCCTACCATCTCACCTGGGGAAGGCACGAGTTCGAGGCCAGACCCCGGGGTCCGACGTTCTATGCCTCGTTCCTCGCGTTCGGGACGCTGTTCGCCTACTACGCGGTCTACCTGGACCGCGGGGTCACCCTGATGCCCCGCTACCACGGGGGCAGCTTCTGGATCACCATGCTCACCATGGCCCGCGCGGTCTGCCACTACCTCGGATTGCTGGTGGCGCCGCTGTACCTCTCGGCGGACTACTCGTGGAACGCCTTCCCGCTCTCCCGGGGGCTCCTCGAGCCGGCGACCCTGATCGCCGTGGTCGGGGCGGTGGGGACCGGGCTCGCGCCGTTCTTCTGGGCCGCCCGCCGTCCGGCCCTGTCGTTCGGGCTGTTCTGGTTCTGGCTGACCCTGGGGCCGGTGCTCCAGATCGTGCCCCACACCGAGATGGTGGCGGAGCACTACCTGTACCTCCCATCGGCGGCGTTCTGCATCGGCCTGGCCGTGCTGTCGGTCAACGCCATGGGCCGGTGGCCCAGGGGCGCCGCCGTGGCGATCGTGGCCCTGCTGGCCCTCTACGGCGCCCGCACCGTCGTGCGGAACGCGGACTGGGTCGACGGGCAGACGCTCTGGGCGAGAACCGTCGAGACCTACCCCACCTGCGCCCGGGCCCGGACCAACCTCGGGCTGGCGCTGGAGAAGCAGGGGCTGTACGACGAGGCGGTCCGGGAGTACGAGATGGCGTTGTTGATCATGCCCGACGACCCGTACACGCTGAACAACCTGGGGACGCTCCACTTCCAGCTGGGCCGCAACCAGGAGGCCCGGAGACTGCTGGCGAGGGCCGTGGCCCGGGTGCCAGGCTACCCGGAGGCGCTGAGCAACCTGGGCGCCGTGGAGTGCGAGCTGGGCGATCTGCCGTCGGCCCTGGCCCACATCAGGGCGGCGCTGACCGCCAAGCCCCACCACGTGTCGGCGCTCTTGAACCTCGGCATGGTGCTCCGACGGCACGGAAAGCAGCGGCACGCCGAGGCCGAGGCCGCCTACCAGGAAGCGATCCGGATCGACCCCGGCAACGCCACCGCCTTCAACAACCTGGGGGCTCTCTACCTGGACGCGGGACAGGGGGACAGGGCCGTGAAGGCGTTCTCCCGTGTGATATCCTTGCGGACCGAGTCGAGCCAGGCATGGATGAACCTGGCCAGGGCCTGGGCGTCCTCCGGACACAGAGAGCGGGCCAGCGAGTCGCTGGTGAGAGCGGCGATGCTCCAGCCGACGTCGGGGCCGGTGCAGCTCGAGAGCGCTCGACTGGCGCTGAAGAGCGGTCTTCCCGACGTGGCCCGGCGGCTGTACCGGCGGGCCAGCGACCTGGGCTCTCGCGACTTTGAGCTGGAGAGATCTCTGGGGGTGCGCTGACGATGGACAGGGCCGGCGTCTCCTGCGTCATTCCGCTCTGGAACGAGGAGGGATCGCTTCCCCACCTCCACGCGGCGCTCGTCGCCGCCCTGAAAGGGCTGAACCGGGACTACGAGGTGGTCTACGTCGACGACGGCTCCACCGACGGCTCCAGAAAGGTGCTCGAGGCGCTCTACGACCAGGACGCCACGACCCAGGTCATCTCCCTCAGGGGCCATTACGGCAAGTCCGCGGCGCTCATGGCCGGGTTCCGCCACGCCCGCTTCCCCATCGTGGTGACCCTCGACGCCGATCTCCAGGACGAGCCGCAAGAGATCCCCAAGCTCCTCGAGACGCTGGAGCAGGGGTTCGACATGGTGACCGGCTGGAAGAGGGTGCGTCACGACCCGTGGCTGAAGGTGGTCTCCAGCCGGCTCTTCAACTGGGTGACGAGCCTGTTCACCGGCATCAGGCTCCACGACTACAACTCCGGGTTCAAGGCGTACCGGCGGGAGGTCCTGGCGGAGCTGGACATCTATGGCGAGCTCCACCGGTTCATCCCGGCGCTTCTGGGCCTGAGGCACTTCACCGTGGCGGAGGTGCCGGTGCAGCACAACCCCCGACAGTTCGGACGGACGAAGTTCGGCCCGGAGCGGTTCATCAACGGGTTCCTGGACCTCTTGACCGTGATGTTCCTCTCCAACTACCTGAAGACGCCCCTGCACCTGTTCGGCCGCATCGGGCTGCTGTTCTTCACGACCGGCTTCCTCATCAACAGCTACATCACCTACCTCAAGGCGCTCACCGGGACGATCCAGTTCCACTACCCGCTGCTCGTGCTGGGGACGCTGCTGCTCATCATGGGCGTGCAGTTCGTGTGCACCGGTCTCCTGGGCGAGCTGATCAGCAAGGCGAACCGTCGCGACGCGGATCGCTTCGTCATCAGGGCCCACCTCACCCGCCACCCCCACGAGCCCGGCGGATTCACGATCAAGAGGCGCCAGCCCCCGGAGTGACAGGAGCGTCCACCCGGCGCCTCGCCGGATCCACTCCGACGCCCGAGTGGAGGGGGTTCACTCGAAGTCGCGCTCGTCGTGACGGGCCGTGCGTCGGCCTGGTACACTTCGAGGACGCGATCGTGGCCGGACCGCGGCCCGGGCCATCGCCGACGCCGGCGATGAGAGGCGAGGTCGATTAAGGCATGTCGAACCCGACCTGTCCCAGGTGCGGGGTGGAGCTCGGGACGGAACAGGCGAACGCCGCCCTGGTCCACTGTCCCCGATGCCAGGACACGCTCATCGTGCCCGGCGCGGCGAAGATCCCGCTGTTGACGCGCACGTCGGCCGGCGAGGTCCGGGAAGCCGCCGTGGTGGGACTTCCGCAGGCGTTCCGGGAGCGGTACCTGCTCGAACGGCTCCTGGGAAGCGGCGGCATGGGGATGGTCGTGGAGGCCCGGGACAAGAAGACCGGGGACACGGTGGCGATCAAGCTGCTGACCCGCCTCGAGGACGACGACGCCCTGAACCGTTTCATGCGGGAGGGGGAGCTGCTCGCCCGGATCGACCACCCCAACGTGGTGAAGGTCATCGACTGCTCCCAGATCGAGGGCCACCCCTACCTGGTCATGGAGCTGCTCGAGGGCGGCACGCTGCGCACGAGGCTGAAGGCCGGCGTCCCCATGCCGCTCGACGAGGCGGTCCGGATCACGATCGATTGTCTGGCCGGCCTGAACGCCTGCCATCTCCAGGGGGTGGTCCATCGCGACCTGAAGCCCGAGAACATCCTCTTCACCAGGGCCGGCGCGTCCAAGATCACGGATCTCGGCGTGGCCAAGGCGTACGGCGCCCCGACCAGCCTCACCCAGACCGGCGCCGTGATCGGGACGCCCACGTACATGTCGCCGGAGCAGGCCAAGGGTGAGCCGGTGGTCATCGCTTCGGACATCTACGGGATGGGCCTCATCCTCTACGAGATGCTCGCCGGCCGGCCGCCGTTCCGGTCGGACAAGCTGCACGAGCTTCTCCAGGCCCACGTGGAGAAGATCGCCCCGCCGATCACCGAGTTTCGAAGCGAGATTCCTCCCGGGATCGAGAGGCTCCTCGCCGCGGCGCTCGCCAAGCGGATCGAACGGCGGCCGGCCTCGGCCGACGACTTCGCGACCCGGCTGCGCCGGGCGGTCCAGCGCTCCGGTCCGGAAGCGCCGGCCCGACCCCGCTCCGGCGTGGTCGCGGCGGCGCCGGCCCGGACGCTGTCCAGCTCGACCCTGGGGCACCTGGTCGTGCTGGCGGCGCTCGCGGCCGGCTGCTACCTGGCCATCGAGGCGGTCCGGCCCCCGCTCCGATCGGTCCACGGTCCGACGCCGGCCATGAGCATCGCGCCGGAAGACCCGCTGGCGGTTCTGGCCCGGCTTCCGGTCCAGGTGGTCAGCACCGTGAGCACCGTCCGATCCACGTCGTGCGAGCTGATCTTGACCCTGGATCGGCCCGCGGAGGGCCGGTTCGAGCTGGCGCTGGCGGACCCGAAGAGCGGCACGACCAGCCCGATCGGCCGCCGCGGCGTCCTGCCTCTGGCCGCGATCCAGCGCGTGGTTCTGGACGATCTGGCCCCGGGCGGGCACTACGTGCTGGCGGTCCGGTTCAAGAAGGAGGGGGCGCCGGAGGAGAAGCCGCACTCCATCGACCTGAAGACCCCGGAGCGGATCCGGATCTCCAACGTGCTGGTCCAGCCCACGACCTCCATGGTCTCGCTGTCGTGGGAGACCGACCTCGAGACCGAGACGGTGGTGACCCACCCGGACCCGGCCACCGGAGAGCGCAAGCGGCAGGCGATCCCGGTGCTGGCCAGGGTGCACCACGTCCAGATCGACGAGCTGCGGCCCGGCACGGCCTACACGTTCGAGATCATCGCCGCCGACCCCCAGCGGCGTCGCGACGCCCGGCAGGCGATCCCGGTGATGACCGCCCCGCTGGCCCGACGCCCTGCGCCCGCGACGGTCACCCCGGCGCCGCCGGTGCCGGCCGATCCGACGGTCGCCAGGGCCAAGGCGCTGGTCGACGAGGGGATCCGGGCTCTGGAGCGCGCCGACCCGTCGTTCGAGCGGAAGCTGACCGACGCCATCGCGTTCATCGAGAAGGCGCTGGCCGCGGGCTCCCAGGGCGCCCTGATCTTCCGGCTCCACGGTCGGGCGCGACTGTACCGCGACCGGGACGAGTCCGACGACCGGTCCGTGGCCAGGGCGTCGCTCGAGAGGAGCCTGAAGCTCGAGGAGTCCGCCGAGACGCTCTTCCTCCTCGGCCAGGTCCACGGGCTCGAGGAGCGGAGAGACCTGGAGATCGAGTTCTACGAGCGGTCGCTGCGGCTCGAACCGAACCGGGCCGACATCCACTTCCGCCTCGCCATGGCGTACGACCGGTCCAGGCGGCCCGACGCGCCGCGGAAGACGTTCGAGCACGCCAAGGCGGCGATCCGGCTCGACCATGCCTACAAGGCCAGGTTCCAGGAGGTCCTGAAGAACTCGGACGTGGCGAAGCAGATCGCGAGGATCGTGGCGGAGATCATCCAGCAGTCGGAGAACGACACGCTGACCGACGAGGAGACCCGGCGGTACGCGGAGAAGTTCCAGGAGATGCTGGGGGACAAGAGCATCACGCCGGGACAGCTCAAGGACAAGAGGAAGCTCGAGGAGCTGCTCAAGGTCAAGGGCAGGGGAGTACCACCGCCGCCGGCCGGCGGCGGGGCCCGCTGAAGGCCTGGTGCCTCTTGTCCCGGGCGATGAGACCGGCCGGCCCGTCGGTCGTTCGGCGCGATGTCACCAAGACGAGGATGCCGGGGGCACTTCATCCGGATATTCTGCCCCGTCGAGTCGATCTTGCAGGAAGGCGGTCGCGGGCACGAGAGCGGAACTCGACGGAGAGGCTTGCCTGGGACGGCGACCCGGGGCACAGTGGGGGGGGCCCGGACGTCCCGTTGACCAAGATCGGAGTCGCCATGACCCGCTGCATCGCCCTTGTCGCTCTCGTGACCCTGGTCCCCGTCGCTGCCCATGCCGAGGGGCTCTCCACACGACTGTCCCGGATCGACGCCGGGACCTTCCCCAGGATCGGCGTGTCGCTCTCCGTGTTCTCCGACGGGAAGCCGGTGCCCGGCCTGACCAAGGACGCATTCACCCTGGACGAGGACGGGAAGCCGGTGACGATCGTCTCCGTGGACGTGGAGAAGGCGCCGCTGAACGTGACCCTCGTGCTGGACACCTCCGGCTCCATGCAGCCGCACCTGGAGGCGCTGAAGACAGCAGTCCTCGACTTCGTCAGGGGGCTGGACACACAGGACCGGGTGAGCGTGGTGACGTTCGCCGACGAGCCGACGGTCAGGGAGCACCTGACCGGGAACCGCAGGCGGGTGAAGGAGATCGTCGAGGAGCTCCGGGCCGTCGGGGCCACGGCGCTGTACGACGCTATCCTGGCCAGCGTGAAGGAGCTCAAGGGGGTGAGCGGGCGGAGGATCGCCGTGATCTTCTCCGACGGCAAGGACCAGAACGCCACCGGCACGGCGCCCCAGTCGGTCTACTCCGTGAAGAACGCGGCCCAGGAAGCCAAGGACGCCCAGGTCGCCCTCTGGACCATCGCCTTTGGCGCCGGGACCGACCGGCCTCTCCTGGCCAAGCTCGCCCAGGTGACCGGCGGTCAGAGCTACGCCCCCGACGAGGCGGGCCAGCTGAGGCAGGCGTTCGGCCGGGTCCTGACCGACGTCAGGCTTCAGTACCGGATCGAGTACGACAGCCCCCGACCGCAGCCCGACGGCACCGAGCGGGTGCTGACCGTGACCTCGAGCGCCCGGGGCCGTTCCGGTCAGGGGAAGTCTCGCTACCTGGCGCCGGCGGCTCCTCCGACGACCGGACCTCCCCCGGCGGCCGGCGCCGACGCCTCGACGGTCACCAGCACGACCAGCATGGTGGCGGCCATGGCGTCGCTGACGTTCAGAGGGTTCCCCGGTGGGTGGGCGAACGTCTGGCCTCCCGGCATGGAGCGTACGGAAGCCAAGAAGCAGCACCTGCTCCTGGACCTGTACGTGCCGCGAAGGTCGGAGAAGACGCTGTCCGTCCGACCCGGGTCGTGGAGGATCGCCTGGCGGTCCCACCTGAGCCACGAGTTCGCCGTGCTGGGTGACGTGGAGCTCAAGGCCGGCGAGGAGAGGATCGTCGTCTCCCCCTTCGCCGAGAGGCAGCCGCCCCCGAAGCCGCCGGTGAAGCGGGTCCGCCCCCGCTGACCGGTCACCGCGGCCCCGACGCGCTCCGGCCCCGACTGTCGTTCCTGCGACATACCGGGAACAACCGGAGCGATCCGTGGTCGGATCCAGGGACCGGCCCACCCGGGCGGATAGATCGCCCGCCACGGGAGAGGGCCGGTCCGAGGAGGATCCATGCGAAGCTTCCTGACCGGTGGAGTGCAGCCGCACGTCGTCCACGAAGAGCTCCGGGCCCAGACGCTCCTGTCGATCCGGTGGCGGTTCCTCTTCGGATGCTGGCTCGTCACCGCGATCGCCGTCGGCTTGAGGCCGGTCTTCCTCGCCATGAACATCGAGCTGCCCTGGAGCGTGACCGTGCTCGTGAAAGGCGCCCAGATCGCCTCGAACTGGTGGTTCCTCGCGGTGCCGCTGGCGCTCTGGCTCTCCTGGGCCGCGGAGGCGTACTGGCTCAGGTCGCTCTCCCTGCGCGGGCTGGCTCACGTCCGGTCCGGCCTGCTGGCGGTCTGGTTGTTGGTCCTGTACACCCTCTGGCTTCCCATGATGAAGCTGATCTGCAACGTGGGCTAGCGCTACAACGAAAGATCACGCCCATCGCATCTCCCGCTCGAGGGTGGAAACGCCCCGGCCGCCTGGGATAACCTGGAGGAGTCGCATGTCCAGGGTCGGCCGGATGGGAGGTGCTGCGCGGTGGGCGATTCACCGGACGGGGAGCGGAGCCGGACGATCCGGCTCCCACCCAGAAACGCGAGCTCATCGCTCTCCGTGGAAGAGGCCCACCTGGTCGTGAGAGCCGGCGACCAGGCCGGTCTGGAGATCCCCTGCGGCACCCACCGGGTCCGGATAGGGACAGCCAGGGACAACGACCTGGTGCTGGTGGACAAGGCGGTGTCCCACCACCACGCCGTGCTGGAGCCAGTGGCCGGCGGGATCGTGCTCCGGGACCTCGGATCGACCAACGGCACTTTCCTTGCGGACGTGCAGATCCGGGAGGCGTTCGTCCGGCCCGGCGAGCTGATCCGGGTCGGCAGCACCACCCTCCTGATGAAGCTCAGGAAACGCCGGGACGGCGTGCCCCCGTCGAGCGCGAACGGGTTCGGCAGGCTCGTCGGCCAGAGCCTGAAGATGCGGCAGCTGTTCACCCTCCTCGGGTGGGTCGCTCCCACGGAGACCTCGCTGCTCATCACCGGGCCCACCGGTACCGGCAAGGAGGTCGTGGCTCAACTGCGGCGCGATCATCGAAGGCCTCGCCGGCTCCGACCTCTTCGGCCACGAGCCCGGCGCGTTCACCGGCGCCAGCGGCCGGCGGATCGGCGCGTTCGAGCAGGCCGACGGGGGGACCGTGTTCCTCGACGAGATCGGGGAGCTCCCGCTGGATCTGCAGCCCAAGCTGCTCAGGGTCCTGGATGCCCGGGAGGTCCGCAGACTCGGCGGCAACGCCTCGATCCCGCTGGACCTGCGGGTGCTCGCCGCCACGAACCGCGACCTGGAGTCCATGGTCTCCGGGGGGCGGTTCCGGGAGGATCTGTACTGGCGGCTCTGTCAGGTCAAGGTGGTGCTCCCGTCCCTTCAGGAACGGCGGGAGGACATCCCGCTCCTCATCGAGTCGTTCCTCCGGACGCTCCCGGCCGGAGCGCCGCCCCGGAGCATGAGCCCCGAGGCCGTGGCGCTCATCTCCCAGGGCCGGTTCCCGGGCAACGTGCGCCAGCTCAGGATGATCGTGGAGCGGGCCGCCATGGTGAGCCAGAACGCCACGATCGATCGGTCCGACCTGGCGGTGTTCGGCGACCTGGCCGGGCCGGCCGTGGCAGGCTCCCCGGCGGGCGGGGCCTCGGAGCCGCAGCGAGACGTCCCGGCCGGGCCGGCGAGCGAGCGAGAGCGGATCGTGGCCGAGGACTCCGGCCCCCGGGGACCCTTGACAGTCACGCGCGGGCCCGTGACTGTCAAACGACCCTTTCGCCGACCGTCAGCGTCGCGAGCAGGCGCTCCACCGGCCGCGGTCGGGCTCCGGTATCGTCGCTCATGAGCGGTCTCTTCGCAGATCCTCCCGTGGATCGCCGGGCTCTGGCACGCCGCTTGTTTATCCGTCGGCGTGAAGACGGCGACGAGGATCACGGCGACAGGAGCGACGAGAGCGGCGTTCTCCGCCGTCGAGGTGATGGTGGGCGCCCTGCTGCTGGGGCTGGCGTTGATCCCGATCGCAAGCGGCGTGATCAGCACCGGCCGTGAGGCTGGGTTCACGGAGTCCCACCTGCTGGCCCGGGCCAGGGCGCTGGCGATCCTGGACGCCCAGGAGGCGCTGGGGTGGGCGGCGCTGGCCACGGTCGGCGAGGCGGAGCAGCCGCTCCCGATCCCGGCCGCGGCGGGGACCGCCCCGGCGCTTCCCGGCGCTCCGGGCGGGGAGCTCTACCAGGAGAGACTGTGCGCCATCAGCCTGGCCGACGGCCTGGTGGCGCTCTCCGTGGACGTGGGCTGGACCTTCGCGGGCGACCACGGTGTCGCCGACCGGTCGCACGTCGCCAGGGCGGTCAGGTTCGTGGGCCGTCCCGACGGGAGCTGGCTCCACAGGGTGCCGCTCCCGTCGAGGCCGGCCAGCACGGCGGACTGACGGAGTCGCTGGACAGGGCGAATCAACGGTTCTCGAAGATCAGGGAGGTCGACCATGTCGTATCGAATCGAGAAGCAGGGAAGGTCCTGGAGGCTCGGGGCGCTCGTGGCGGTCCTCGTCGCGAGCCTGGCGTTCATGAATCTGGGCTGCGCCGGCGGGGTCAAGCCCAGTCCCGGCGGCGGGCTCACGGGGCAGATCGACATGGGCGGCGGCCCCGGCGGCCAGGGGCAGCCCGGCGGTCAGGAAGCGGCGGGCGCCGCCGGGAGCTCCGGCGCCCAGGGCACCGGGAGCAGCCTCGCCAGCGGTGGCGGCCTCCCGGACCCGGGCCAGATCGCCGGACAGATCGGAAGCGGGATCGGCTCGATCGCCCGGACCGCCCAGGGCGCGGGCCAGCAGCTCCTGGGGAACCTGGGAGACGTGGCCCGGAACGCCGGCGAGCAGATCACGGACGGCGCCCGCGACGTGGGCAGGCAGGTCGGGTCCGTGGTCCGGAACGCCGGCGAGCAGGTCGGCGACGGCGCCCGCGACGTGGGCCGGGCGGTCGGGTCCGTGGTGCGAAGCGCCGGCGACACGATTCGCCGGGGGCTGGGATCGCTGTTCAAGGAGGCGACCACCGACGTGACCGGCGACCTGAGCCAGGCGCCCGGGACAAGGTAGCGCGTCATCGATCGGCCGGGGCCGTCCGACCCCGGCGGTGCCGCGATCCGATCGAGGAGGAGAGCGATGAGAAGCCACCGGCAGTCGAGGAAGGGGATCGGCCTGGTCCTCACCGTGATCGCCCTCTTCCTCATCGTCACCGCCATCCTGCTGGTGGCGCGTCACGCCCAGGGCGGCCAGACCCGATCGGCCACCGCGGTCGCGTCCCTGGGCGGCCTCGCCTTCGACCTGGCCAGGTCAGCGCTCGCGGAGGCGGTCTTCGAGCTGGAGCGGCAGGCCAACGACGGCGCCAGTCCGTTGTTCGCCACGCTGAGGCGGACCGACGGGACCGCCGGGGCGCTGGCGATCCCGGCGACCCGCCTGAACGATCTGCTGGGTCGCGATCCGTCGCTGGCGGGGTTCACCGTCGTCGGGTCCGTGGCTGTGCGGATCGTCTCCAGGGACCGCCTGGGCGAGACCCCCTACGAGTCGAGCGTCGTCCTCGAGCTTGCGGCGACGGTCCGCCACCGGCCCACCGGACTGGTCCGGACCGCGTCCCAGAGGCGGTCCCTGCGGGTCGCCCTGCTCACGACGCCCCGCCCCTACGACCAGTTCACCGTCCTGGTGCTGGACGCCATCCCGCTCCACCACCCCGACACCAACACCTGGCTCCGCCTGGCCCGGGATGGACTGTCGGACCAGGAGCGGGTCAAGAAGCCGACCCTGGTGAACCACCTCTCGGGACTGATCCGATACGTGAACGCGAAGATCCGGGAGGCCTCCAGCTCGGCGCTGGCCAGCCAGGCCGGGGGCGTCCAGGAGTTCGACGAGTCGGAGTTCGTGCCGATCATCCAGAACGCCTCCATCCCGGAGGCCCCGACGATCCACGACGACGTGGAGCAGCCGCTCCACTACCTGCCGGCCCGGTACTGCGTGGGCAGCCGCGCCGCCCGGGTGACGGACCTGAAGGAGCTGAACCTCTCGCCCCGGATCGCAGGTGCCCAGGACACGCTGCAGGCCGCCGACCGGGCCTGCCGGGAGGCGGGACGCCGCTGGGAGAGCGTGGCCCTGCAGATCAAGGCGTTCGCCGACTCGGCCACGGCCACCAGCGCCTCCGATGTCCAGGCGATCCGCACCCGTTCCGATCAGCTGAAGGCCGAGCTGAACCGGACCCTCCGGAACCTCGGGGCGGCCATGGAGACGCTGGGCCGGGCCCAGGCCGCCCTCATCGACCTGGTCCGCCGCTACGAGGCCACCTGGCTCGAGACCGGCGGGACCGCGTCGGAGTGGCTGAACGGCTTCGCCTACAAGCTGGATCCGGAGGAGTGGTCGAACCGGGCCTCGTTCCGGTTCCAGGGCGCCGGCGCCGCGGGACGCTTCCGGCGGTTCCTGAAGCGCTACGAGGACGAGTCACCCAGGCGGCCCCTGAACGGCGTGGTCTACCTGGAGAACGATGGCGAGCCGCTCGAGCTCTCCGGCACGACGATCCACGGGAAGCTGTCGGTGATCGCCACCGGCGACGTGACGCTCGCGGATGTCAGGCTCCAGGACCGCTCGAACGATCTTCTGGTGGTGCAGTGCGAGAGGACCCTGAAGGTCAGCGGCACCGTGGAGGCGTCGCTGATCGTCCGGGGCCGGTTCGCGCCCGGCCAGAGCGTCGAGATCGGAGGCAACCTGATCTTCCAGGAGGTGCGGGAGCCGGGCGAGCTGAAGGGGGCCGTGGAGAGCCAGGACGCCCGGTACTACTCCGGCGTGGGCGCGGGCCAGAAGCCCGAGTTCCTGTACGCCAGCTTCTCCCCGTGGGCGAGCTGGGCGTCGGTCCAGACGAGGTAGGAGAGAATCTCGTGAAAACGAAACTCGTGAAGAAGAACCTCGATCGAGGCGCCTTCACCATGGCGGAGCTTTCGATCTTCGGAGCGATCGCCCTGGTCCTGTTCATCACGGTGATGGGGCTGGTCCGGACCGTCTGGACCCAGGACGGCTGGACCATGGCGCGGCTCGATTCGGTCCTCTCCGTGACCGTGGCGCTCGAGTCGATCCGCCGCGACGTCTGGGTGAGCCAGACCGTCAGGGCCACCCGGAACGGAGCCGGTCTCGCCCTCGAGGTCCACGATCCGAAGAACGCCGCCAGGCTGGTGGAGGTGGACTACCAGTGGAGCGGGGCCAGCGCGCCCGTGGTCCGGTCGGGTTCCAGGCTCCGGACCGCCAGGCTGACCGGTTTCACGGTCACCGAGCGGGAGGGAGCGCTCACCCTGAGCCTGAAGTCCGGCGCCTCGACGACCCGGCCCGGCTGCCCGGACTCCCGGGCCACCGAGCTGGTCGTTCCGGTGTACTCCCAGGAATCGAGCCTGCGGAGCCGGTACCCCGAGTGGGTGCCGGACCGGTCCGATCCGGCGGCCCGGTAGCGCCGGCTACTTCGCCCTGACCTGGAACACCATCTGGAACGTCCGTTCGTCCACGGCGGAGACGCCGACCACCATGGACGCCAGGTCCGCCGCCAGGGAGGTCACGAACTGCTGGAGCTTCGCCATCGGATGCCCCTGGGGTGCCTGGCCCTTCGAGGTCAAGAGGCTGTCGGTCTCCCTGATGTTCAGGTAGCCGAACCCGTTGAGCCTGGGCATCCTCAGCGCCGCCACGAGCTTGATGTAGTCTTCCGTGGCGGTCAGCTTCCGGGGCGAGCCCACGGTGGCCTCCACGATCTCCGGACCGGTGCCGATCACGAGGAACCTCTCCGTGAGCGCCACCGCCGGGGTGAGCGGCGACGCCGGGGTCGGGGCCGCCACCCGCATCGACGACCTCCCGATCTTCTGCTCGGCGAACGTGCGGTTCTGGGTGAACGTCAGGTGTCTCAACGCCTTGTCCACGGCGGCCTGGGTCGCCTTCGAGTCGATCGACTCCAGGAGCACCGAGAACTCGACGCCGGCCGTCTTGGTCCGGCGAGCCGCGACCGCCGCCTCGGGGCCCAGCCAGGGGACCACGTCTTTCTCGATGTCGAGCCCCGTGAACATCTGGGCCTGCCCCTTGAGCGTGAGCCACTGCTGCTCGTTCAGCACCGCCGTTCCCTTGCCCACGATGGCCGGGTTGAGCGACGGGTCCTTCCGGCCAGGGGTGAGCGTCTGGAACAGGTTCAGCAGGAACAGGCTGTCCGACGGCGTGGACTCCGCGGCCTTGAGGGTGTTCTCGAGAAAGAACCGGGACCGATCGTCGAGGTTGAAATGGCGGTAGTTCTGGGACGATCGGTCCAGCTCCACCACCAGCTCCAGCTGGGTCGAGCCGGGCTCCGCGGTGAGCTGGAGGAACGTCGCCTCGAACAGCTGGCCGAACAGCTGGATGCCCTGTCTCATCTCCGGAGGGAACTGGGTCAGGCTCAGCGACGCCAGGTCGTGGAGGAACGACCCCGGGGAGACCACGGCGAACGCAACGGCGCCGCTCTTGATGCGGCCCCGGGCCGGCGAGAAGAACCTGTTGGAGACCACGGTCCGGGCCTTGGAGTCCCGGAAGAGCCTGATCGCCGCTCCCACCTCCGCCTCGCTGTCGGCGGCGATCAGCGTGTCGCCCGTCCGGGCGATCAACAGGTGGGTCCCCTCCCGGGTGGTCATCTTCACCGCCGGCGCCCCCTCGATGGTGAGATCGGCGAAGGCGATGCCGGGGCCGGCCTTCGACCGGGAGAGCTCCTCGGCCAGCTGGACCCTGGCGACGGCCAGGAGCCGCCACAACCGCTCGCTCGACCGGATCGCCAGCAGCACCGAGGGCTTCGTCCAGCTGCCCTTGAACCCGATCGCCCCGCTGAGCGGAACCAGCTCGATCAGGCCGTCGACGATCAGCTTCTCCTGCCGGGCCGCCCGGGTCAGCTTGACCAGGAGCTGCCTGGGAACCACCACGGAGACCGGGGACGTCGTGGCGGACGCCGGGCTCGACGCCGGCGACGGAGCGCCGGCGACGGCGCTCTTCTCCGGAGCCACGGTCAGGAATCTGGACAGCTCCTCGAACGGACGGGCGAACCCCGGGGTATCGAGTCTCCTCGCGTCGTGCACCACCAGGAGAGAGTGGTAGTCGGCGCCGAAGAAGCGGGTCCACGCCACGGCATCGCCCGGCGGGGCCGCGCGGACCACCGGCTGGACCTTGGCCATCAGCTCCGGAGGCGTCGTCGCGGCGACCCCGACGAGGGCCAGCCACAGCGCGCCGGCGAGGACCGGGCGACAGGAGCGGGAGCGGTCGAAGGGCATGCGCGGGCCTCCTTGAGCAGAGCCGGCCGGGAGCCGTTCCAGGCGAGCATAGAGCAGTGGGTCGCGATCGCGCAAGACCCGGCGCCTCGCCGGGTCCGCGTCGCGCCCCCGAGCGCGACCTCAAACCTGATCCCCTCCTCTTCCCTTCCCCCGAGCGCGACCTCAATCCGGATCCCCTCCTCTTTCCCTCCCGAGCGCGACTCCAGATGAACCCCCTCCACTTCCCTGGTGACTCCGCAGCCAGGCCGAGGCCTGGTCACAGACCCGACTCCGCGAAACAGGTGGGGGATCCTGGCGGTTCCGTCGCCCCGATCCCGGCTCTGTCCGGAGGACCCTCTGCCGGGTCGATCACCTGTATAATGGAAGCTCCCGGGAGAGAGCGTGGAAGACCAGACGTGCGAGCTGTGCGGCAGACCGATACCGGTCGATCCTGCCGCCCGGACCCTGGTCAAGTGCCCTGCCTGCAGCGCGCTCCTGGTCCCGGCCGAGGCGGTCCGGATCTCCCTCCTGGTCCGCTCCGGCGACAGCCGGCCCCGGGAGGCCACGGCGATCGAGCTGCCCGACGAGTTCCGCCGGCGCTACCGGCTCGAACGGGTGCTGGGCGTGGGGGCCATGGGGACGGTGTTCAAGGCGGTCCAGCTCTCCATGGACCGGCTCGTAGCCGTCAAGGTGCTGATCCGCCGGGAGGAACCCCGGGCGCTGGACCGGTTCCTGAGGGAGGGGCAGGTGCTGGCGGCGCTCCGCCATCCCAACCTGGTCCAGGTCTACGACCTGGACGTGCTCGACGGGTGTCCATACCTGGTCACGGAGTACCTCGACGGAGGCACGCTGGCGACCCGGTTGAAGACTCGTGGCCGCTTCGAACCGGCCGAGGCCGGGCGCATCGTTCTGGAGTGTCTGGCCGCGCTGGACGCCTGCCACCAGGCCGGGTTCGTGCACCGGGACCTGAAGCCGGAGAACATCATGTTCGCCGCGGATGCGAGGGCCAAGATCGTCGACTTCGGCATGGCCACCATCCTCTCGAGCCCCCGTGACCTCACCCAGGCCGGGTCGGTGATCGGCACGCCTCGCTACATGGCGCCGGAACAGATCCTGGGGAAGGCCGTGGACGCCAGGACCGACCTGTACGCCCTGGGGACGATCCTCTTCGAGATGATCGCCGGCCGACCGCCGTTCACCGCCTCGTCGGTGAGAGAGGTGTTCCAGATGCACCTCTTCAAGCCGCCGCCGGGCCTGTCCGAGCTGGTCCACGGCGTCCCGGATCGGCTCGTGGAGCTGGTCGAAAGGTCGCTGGCCAAGGAGCCGGACCAGCGGCCAGCGTCGGCCGAGGCGTTCGGCGAGGAGCTTCGCCGGGCTCTGGGAGAGACCGTGCAGGACCCTCGAACGGCCCGGGGCCCGGGGGACCCCGGGGAACAGGCGGTGAAGAGACCGGCGGCGCTCAAGACCCCCCGGGTTCCGAGGGCGCCAAGGGCGCCGGGCGAGGGCTCGTCCGCGGCGCGCGCTCCGCGGCCGGGCCGGGGCCTCGCGCTGGGTGCTCTTCTCGGCCTGGTGGCCGCGGTGGCGGCGACGGTCCAGCTGGCGCGGACGGATCCAGGTCGACGGTCGGGACGATCGTCGGGTCCACTGGTCCGACCACCGGGGCAAGGGGGGACATCGGCTGACGGTCCCGCTCCCGGATAGAAACTCGAGGTTCTCTTCACGGATCGTGTTCCGGGAGGTGCGGACCGGATCTGCCGGGGGCGCTGGAGGGAGATCGTCTCGCCTCAGGGTCCCCCTGGTGGGCATCGAGGCGGTCCGATCCCGGTTCCTCGAGCGGGGAAGGCAACTGCGTTCCTGGGAGCTCCATCCTCTCCTGATGGAGCTGGTGGACCTGTCCACCCGGGGCGACGGGAAGCCCACCCGCCACCAGGTGCTCTCCGGCGAGGCCGCCCGCCAGGCGACGCCCGTGACACGACAGGCCCTCGCCCGGGGCGCGAGACGGGCGGTCGCGGAGTGGATCCAGGCTCGCTACGACCTGGAGCTGGACCTGTTGCTCACGGCGCTGCCCGTGTTGCTGGCCAGGGACGCAGGTCCGGTCGCCGACCGCTACGAGGTGTACGAGACTCTGGCCAGGCACTCCGGCATCGACGCGGCGTTCGAGCTGGTGACCGGGGCGCCCCTGCTCGACGTGGACCGGCTCGCCGCCGGCCTCGTCGCGGTCTCCAGAGGCGGGACCCTCCCCGAGGCCGGCTGTCGTCCGCTGGCCTGGATCGAGCGGCCCGCGACGCGGAAGGTGCTCCGGCAGTCCCACCTGGGGTTCTTCACCCTGCTGACCAGCCCGATCGCCCTGTGGGGCCAGGAGCCGTGCGAGCTGTACCTGGACGCGGTCCGGCGCCTGGCCGTGGCGGACCGGGACGACCCGGCCCGCGAGGAGGTCTGGTACTGGCTCGGGGAGCTGCCCATGGAGCTGGCCCTGGCCGACCGGCTCCGGGTCGGCGTCAGGGTGGCCGGGCTGGCCTCCCAGTACCGGCTCTGGATCAGGCTGGGCGAGAAGAGGCGGATGCTGTTCCGCAACCCGGCGCACGAGGCGGGGGCGGTGCTGAACTGCACCAGCCTGCCCGGTCGTCGCCTTCTGGAGCAGGTCTCCAGGGTCATCTCCGTGGAGGTGCCCTCCGGGTTCGTGGACCCCCGGGACCGGGGGATCGCCCTGAAGCTGGAGGTGTTCTCCAGCACCAAGGCCAGCCCCCGGGAGCCGGCCCGTCACGGGTGCTTCGTGATCGACCTGGTGGTGGGGAAGCCCTGAGGTGAACCGACCGGACCGGAGTGAAGACCCGGCCGGACTCCGCTGGTCCGAGTCGCCGTCGGTGGTAATATGGTGGCGGCGTCACCATGCCCGGAGGCTCCGATCCGCGCAGACAACTCCAAGGAAGGCGATGGAACATGAAACGATCGACCCTGATCCTCTCGGCCATCCTCGCTCTCGCCGCAGCGGCGGCGGCCCGGGCCGACCTGTGCGCCAGGTGCAGCCAGCTGGCGTTCACGGCCGACGTGGGCAGCTGCAAGGCCTGCCCGAAAGGAACCACCACCTCGGGCGCCTTCGCCCTCTGTCGAGCGTGCTCGAAGAAGCTGGGGCAGTGCGAGAGCTGTCGCGCCGCCCTGGGCGGACCGGCGCCCGCGGCCGGCGCGCCGCTCGCGATCGGCCAGGAGAAGAACGGCAAGACCGTGGAGCTGCCGGTGGCTCCGGCCGGGATCCTGGCGATCCGGCTGGAGGGCAACCCGTCGACCGGGTTCTCCTGGAACCTCGACCGGCTCGAGGGCAGCGCCGTGGCCGGCCAGGGTCCCATCGATTTCGAGGAGAGCCCGTCGGGGCGGGTCGGCGCCGGCGGCCTCTTCATCGCCCGGTTCAAGGCTGTCAAGGTCGGCCGCTCGAAGATCTTCCTGGTGTACCAGCGCCCCTGGGAGAAGAACGTCGCGCCGGCCAAGAGGTTCACCATCACGGTGGTGGTCAAGGCCGCCAAGAACAAGAGGTAGCGCGGCGTCGCCCACCGATCCGTGAGGTGCCGTCCATGCGTCTCCAGGACGAGTTCACCGCCCTCTACCCCATCGCCGACGGCCCGACCCGCCGATACATCCTGGGGCAGGTACCACGGCTGCCGGTCCACTTCGACTCCGAGGATCTGGAGGAGCTCCTCGACCGGGGGCACGGCGAGGCCGACCCCAAGGTCGCTGCCCGGCGAATCTCCGTCTGGCTCCGGCCAGGCTGACGGTCGACTCCAGACCGAGGCTGGGGAGCGATCAGGCGCCCGATGGTCTTGAACAACAGCCTGTACGAGAGCTCCGGTGACCTGGGACCGGTTTCACCGATCTCCATGGGACCACGGTGTTCCACCGATTTCCTGATCGTGGGCGGAGGGGCAACGGGGCTGGCCGCGGCTCAGGAATTGAGGGAAGCTGGATTCGGCGTGGTCCTCGTCGAGGCGTTGGAGATCGGCGACACGGCGGCCGGTCTGTCCGGTGGGATCCTGACCCTCAACGTGGAGTCGGATTACGCGGACCTCGATGCGGATGAGGCCCGAGTGCTCTATGGCCTCAGTCGTGCGGGAATGGCCTCCATCGTCACTCTCGTCCGGGAACGGTCCCTGGCCTGCGATCTCGTGACCGATCAGGGCAGCCTCTATCTGAGCGGCCAGCCCAAGGGTCGGGATCTCTTCGAGAACGAGCTGAAGACCCGGGAGGCTCTGGGGATCAAGGGGGTACGGATCCTGGAAGGGGACGACCTCAGGAGTCTCTACGATTCTCCCGTCCACGTCGTCGGGCTCCACGAGACGAGCGCCCATTCGCTGGACCCCCGGGCCTTCACCCGGGAGCATGCGCGTCTTCTTCTCAGGCAGGGGGTTTCGCTGTTCGAGGGGCAGGCTGTCGGCTCCCTCGATCTGAAGGCCAGAGAAGCGGTCACCCGTCAGGGACACAAGATCTCGTTCGGCCAGGTCATCCTCTGTTCTGGCCTTTCATCGCTCACCCTGGGAGTCCTCCCGGAAATGAAACAGAGGGTCATGCCCGTGGCGACACATATTCTCGCCACGGCTCCCCTTCCGAAGGACAAGCTCTCGAGGCTGTTCCCCTCCGATTCGAGGCCCATCCTGTGGGATACGAAGCTCTTCTACAACTACGGCCGGCTCACACGGGACAACCGCATCCTCTTCGGGGGCGCCACGGCGATCCTGTCGACGCGGCAGGCCTTGCAGCCGTGGGACGAGGGGCAAAGGCGCTCCTTCCAGAACGTCATTCGCGGTGAGTTCGAGGGGTTCTTTCCCACCCTGGGACCCTGCACGCCGGAGTTCTTCTGGGGGGGAGTCATCGCGGCGCCCGCGGATGAGTTCCCCTTCGTGGGCCGGGTGGAAGAGCATTGCCTGGCAGCCCTGTTGGCCCCGGGATTGAACATTGCCCACGCCAGCGGACAGCTCGTGGCCCGGCTGGCCCGGGGCGTCCGCATGGACTCGGAGGTCCAAGAGATCGTGGACCTTCGAAGACCCCTGTCGTGGGGGGCCCGATGCCGCAAGCTGGCCGCCGAGATCCCCCTGTCCCGATGGGCCATGAATCGCTGGGGCCAGCGTCATCACGATGGTTGACGCACTGCCCGGCCAGCGAGAGCGGACCGCATCACGGCGGTGTCGTATCGACGCCACCCTGTTCGGAGCGATCTTTCGGCGACCGGGTGACGGACGTTGGCGCGTCGGAGACGCCCGTGTCATACTGGCCGTACGATGATCGTGGCGTGGCTGCCGGACCGACGCCGGGCCGGACCGTCTCGCACGAAAGCCGAGGTAGCGTGCAGATCAGATGCCCTGGCTGTGGCCACGAGTACCGGGACATCATCCACGGATTGCTGGCGTCCTGGGACGCCCTCGCCGCCCACCGCCGGGGCCCGCTGGCGATCGGCTGCACCGGCTGCGGCCACCTGTTCGTCCTGGAAACGCCGACCGTCGACTCGGGGGCGACCGGGCCGGAGGTCGGGCCGGTTCAGCGCTACCAGATCCTCAAGCTCATCGGACGCGGGGGCATGGGCGAGACGTTCGTGGCCCGGGACTTCGTCGGCGGTCGTGAGGTCTGTCTGAAGCTGCTGCTCCCGGGACTCGACGACCGGGTCATCCGGCAGGAGTGGCGAGCGCTGGCCCGTCTCGATCACCCGAACATCGTGAAGTTCCACGAGGCGATCGAGCTGAACGGTCGCACGGCGCTGGTGATGGAGTACGTGGCCGGGCGCAGCCTGGCGGACTGTCTGGCGAGCTGTGGCCTCTTCTCCCCGGAGCTGGCGCTCGATCTGACACTCCAGCTGGGCGACGCCCTGACCTGCCTCCACGGCCACGAGATCATCCACTGCGATCTGAAGCCGGCCAACGTGCTGGTCCAGCAGGTCGGGGCGAGACTCAACGTGAAGGTCGTCGACCTCGGACTCGCCGTGGTGGACCGGCGGGATGACCGGGACGTCATCACCGGAGCCGGCCGCGTCGCGGGAACGCCTCCGTACATGGCGCCGGAGCAGTTCGAGGGGAAGATCCTCACCCCGGCGTGCGATGTCTATGCCCTCGCCCTGATCCTCGCGGAGATGCTGACCGGCCACCGGCCGTTCGTCGGTCCCGGCATCGAAGGCCAGAAGCTGCAGCTCAGAGACGGTCTCTCCCTGCCGCCGGCCGTGGAGGAGGGCGTTGCCCGCGTCATCCGCGAGGCCACCCGCGCCGACGAGCTCCGGCGCCCCGGGTTGCCGGAGCTGCTGACCGACCTCAGGCGGCTGGTCCGCCCGGTCTCTCCTCCGGCGGTCGTGGGGCCGGTCAACCTGGGGTTCGACGAGCCCTGGGAGAACGGCGTCCCGCCCGGCTGGTCGAACAGCGAGAGGTTCGTGGATGGGGTGTCCACGGATTTCCGCTTCGCGCCGGTCGTTCGCGGGGGAGCAGATGACGGCCTGTGCGTCCAGATCGAGCCGGCCGCCTGCGACTCCGGCGCGTTCGGCTCGCTGATGCAGCGGTTTCCCGCGACGCATCTCGCGGATCGAAGGGTCAGACTGGTCGGCGACCTCAAGACGAGCCTGACCAGCGGCTGGGCTGGCCTCTGGCTGAGAGCCGACGGCCCGGCCCGGTCGCTTCTCTTCGACAACATGCACGAAAGACCGATCCAGGGGACGACCCCGTGGCGGAGGTACGCCATCGAGCGCACCGTGCCGCCCGGCACCACGTGGATGAACGTGGGCGTGATCCACGCCGGCGAGGGGATCGTGTGGGCCGATCGGTTCGATCTCGAGTACGAGATCGAGCCAGGTCGGTGGGGCCGCCTCTCCCTCGGATCCGAGGCGCGGCCGGGCACGGTCTCCACGTTCCTGAGAACCTGAGCGCCGAGCGCTGAGAGCCGAGAGCCGAGAGCACCCGCTCCTCGTGCAGCGCCGGGTTCGCGGTCATGCCGCATCGCATCGGGCGGGCGAGCCCGAGGGGGGCTTGGGGGGCGGAACGAGCGCAGCGAAGGCCCCCCCATCTCGAATGATCCCGCCCGGCTCGGCCGGAGTCGCCTGCGCTGGCTCTCGCTGGTGGAGCCCCGAGTCACGCCGTGGCGTCAGGCTTCGCCAGAGCGGCGAGCTCGCGGGCGAACGCCATTCCGTCGGCAGGACGGTCAGCGGGCTCCGGGGCCAGCGCTCGCTCCAGCAGGGCGATCAGCGCGGCCGGCACACCCTGCGCCGCCAGCTCGGCCCGCGGCAGCGAGTGCCCGATCGCCGCTCGCTCCGGAGCCCGACCGGTGAGCATCTCGAGGAGCAGGAGCGCCAGCGCGTAGACGTCGGTCGCCGGCCCTGTGGGACGGCCCGCGAACTGTTCGGGGGGCATGTACCTGACCGTGCCGATCACGTCGCCGGTGCGCGTCAGGCGGGTGCGGTCCTCGTCTTTGGCGAGGCCGAAATCCAGGAGCTTCGCCCGGTCGCCCGCCAGCACCATGATGTTGGATGGCTTGAGGTCGCGATGGACCACCCCGGCGGCGTGCGAGTGGCCGAGCGCCTCGGCCACCTGCCCGGCGAGGTGGAGCGCTCGGCCGCACTCCAGCGGCCCGCGCCGCACCAGACCGTCCAGCGGATCGCCCTTCAGGAGCTCCATCGCCATCAGCGGCAGCACCCCGAGCTCCACGTCCAGGACCCGTACGATCCCGGGGTGATCGAGCTTCTGCAGGGTCCGGGCCTCCACCTCGAACCGCTTCACCGCGGAGCGGTCGTCGCGCACCAGCGGAGAGAGCACCTTCACCGCCACGTCCACGCCGCGTACCGTGTCGTGCGCCCGGTACACCACCCCCATCCCGCCCTGGCCCAGGAACTCCGCGTTCGCGTAGCGCTGGGGCAGGAAATCGAACACCAGCCGGGCGAGATGGGACATGGCGCCGGGATCGACCTGGCCAGGCCCGGCACCCGTCGATGAGGCGTCGCCGCGCCGGCGCAGCAGCTCCACGGCCGCCGTCAGCTCACGCTGGAGCGCGGCGCTGCGCCACGCCTGATCGATCACGCGGCCCATGGCCTGCACGCCCCACAGCAGAGCGATGGCGGCCGTCGCGGCACCCACGTTCACGAACAGGCCGGCGCGGTAGAGCGGAAGCGCCCCGCCGGCCACGAGCGCGGCCAGCGCCATCGCGGCGAACAGGCCGGACCGCGCCGGAAGCCACGAGAGCCCGAGGCCGAGCAGGGCGAACAGAGGAAGGCACAGGACGCCGTACCACACCGCGGCGTCGCGGACCAGCCCGCCGCCGACGATGGCCTGCAGGACCGGCGCGCTGCGCACCGAGTCGGCCGCGGTCAGGCCCAGGGCCTCGAGGCGCTGCGCGGCGTCCTGGCGCCTCTGCTGGTTCCGCATCTCGTCGCGGGTCAGGAACCAGCTCGGCTGGCCGAGCACGACCAGCTTGCCCGGAAGGCGCGTGGCCACCGCGGCCTGGCGCTCGGGCAACAGCACGTCGGCCAGAGTGACCAGCTCCATCCGGGGGATGTTCGCCATCGAGACGAGGCAGCGCCCCTCCAGCATCGGATCGCCGGGACCGTGGACCGGGATGCAGGCCTTCCTGCCGGGCTCGGCGCCCGCCAGGCAGAACCAGGATCCTCCGGTCGCCGGGGGCGTGGCACCCAGGTAGTGCGCGGCCGCCACGACCTCCAGCGGCGCGTAGCGCGGCGAACCGATCGAGGCTGTCGGCGCGAAGGTGCCCTCCGAGCGGGCCAGGTCGAACCCTGCCAGGAGGAACCCGACGCCGGCGGCGGCCGCGGCGAACGGCGGTGCGGGCGTGACGAGGCGGGTGGTGTCGGACTCCATGTCGTACAGCGCCGACGCGGCGACGACGACCCGGCCCGCGGCGGTCATCGCCTCCACCAGCTCCGCGTCCTCGGAGGGCTCGCGCTGGTCGGCGGGGGTCCCCTCGACCACGATGGTGCGCACCCCGAGCTGGGTGAGCCGCCGGATCGCGGAGGCCATCAACCGGCGGGGAAACCGGCGCCCGAACGGCATCAGCCGTTCCATTCCGGACGGGTCGAGACTGACGACGGCCACGGCGGCCGGCGCGGCGGGCCGGTGATGGCGCAGGAAGTTCTCCAGGGCGTCCCGGCTCTGCTTGCGCGCCAGGCCGGCGCTCCAGGGCCACCAGGCCAGGGCGACGGCCAGGGCGAGCGCCCAGAACCGCAGGGCCGGGAGGACCGGGCGTCGTCGAGCCGTCGCGGTGGACATCGCGCTCGAAGGATACCACGACGGTGAAGGCCGGGCCCACGGCGCTGGGATCGGTCGGGGCCGAGCCTACCTGCGCTCCCCGCTGGCGGGCGAGCTGGTGGGCGTCGAAGAGCCATACCTGAAGCCCGACGCCTCGACGCGAGCCGCTGGCCCGAGGCCGATCCGACACATCCGCCGGGAACGGTCGGCGGGGTCGGGAGCCGGCGAAGGGCAGAGGTTTCAGTCCTTGCGATCGTCCGACGAGGTCAGCCCGTAGCGCTCCATCTTCTCGCGGAGGGTCTTGCGCGCGATGCCCAGCAGCCGGGCCGCCTGGCTCTTGTTGCCACCGGCGGCGCGCAGAGCCGTACGCAACGCCAGGAGCTCGGCCTCGTGCAGGGTCATGGGGACGACGGCCGGGGGCGCGTCGGGCGGCGGGGAAACCGGCGGCCCGGCCGGCGCATCCGGGGACGGGGTCGCGGCCGGTGCCCGCGGCGGAGTGTGGCCGAGGTGGATCGTGCCCAGCCGGATGTCCGCAACGTCGATGACCGGCGAACGCGTCAGCCCGGCGGCCCGCTCGATGACGTTCTTCAGCTCACGCACGTTGCCAGGCCAGGAGTGGCTCTCCAGACGATCCATCGCCTCGACGGTGAGCCGGGCGTCCGGGCGGGATCGGGCGAGGATGTGGCGCGCCAGAGGCTCGAGGTCCTCCCGGCGCCGTGCGAGGGGGGGCATCATGAGCGAGAGTCCCGCGAGCCGGTACAGCAGATCCTCCCGGAACGTGCCCCCGGCGACCATCGCCTCCAGGTCGCGGTGCGTCGCGGCCACGACCCGCACGTCCACTCTCACGATCTGGTCCGACCCGAGCGGCTGCACCTCGCGACGCTCCAGCGCCCGGAGCAGGCGGGGCTGCAGGTCGAGCGGCAGTTCGCCGATCTCGTCGAGGAGCAGCGTGCCACCGTGGGCGCTCTGGAAAGCGCCCTTGCGCGAGCCGGCGGCGCCGGTGTACGCGCCCTCGCGATGGCCGAAGAGGCTGGCCCCGACGAGCTCTCGATCGATGGAGCCGCAGTCGAACACGACGAAAGGCCCTCCGGCCCGGGGGCTCGCCTCGTGCAGCGCCCGGGCCGCCATCTCCTTTCCACACCCGGTCGGTCCGAGGAGAATCACCGATAGCGGCGTTGCGGCGACGAGCTCCAGGTGAGCGAAGAGGTCCCTCATCGCCGGACTCCGGCCGATCAGACCGTGGTAGCTGTCCCCCTGCACCGGGACGAGCGGCACCGAGTGGTCGTCCGGGTCGAACCGGATCTGCGTCATGCCCAGCGTCAGGATGGCGCCGGGCACGAGGTCTGCGTCACGGACGGGAGTGCCGTCGAGCCGCGTACCGTTGGTCGATTCCAGATCGCGGAGGCGATGACCACGCGGAGTCTGCTCGATCGAGACGTGGGCCCGCGACACGGCCGGGTCGCTCAGCACCAGCTCGCACGCCGGGTCCGCGCCGATGCGGATCGCCGGCACGTTGAAGCGCACGGTGCGCGGAGGCTGGCCGGGAGCGAGAATCTCGAGCCGGAAACCCCGGAGCAGGACCCGGGAGTTCCGGCCGTGGCCAAGCCGGACCGTGGACGGACCGACGGGGTTCGGCGAGGAGTTGCCTGAGGTCATCGCTCGCGCAGTATACCGCAGGTCGACCGCTCCGTACTGCCGCGGCGCGGTCGGATCCGGAGAGGGCGTCAGCGTCCCTGCTGCTCCCGGTGAGCGGTCCAGACGCGCAGCGTGCCGTCGGCGGCTCCGGACGCCAGGGTCCGGCCGTCCAGGCCGGCGGCCAGCGCCGTCACCGATGCGCGGTGCGCGACCCAGCTCGCCCAGGCGAGGAGGGAAGCCGATCGGTGCCTCGACACCTCGCTCCGGTCCAGCGAACGGATCGCCACCGTCCCGCCCCGCCCACCAGCGACCAGCAGGCGGCCCGCGGGCGCTGCGAGCAGAACGTCCGGCGACACCGGGGGCTCGCCGAGGGATGGACCGTGGGGCCCCACGGCCAGGTCGGCCACATCGATCAGGGTCGTCGCGCCCAGGGCATCGACCCGGTAGCGGCGGATCGCGAGCTGCAGCGCCGGGTCGAGCACCCGTGGCCGGGCCGAATCGGTCCAGCGTCGCAGCGAGGTGTACACGAAGAGCTCGCCGGCCACGATCCCCAGCTCGGCGATCGGGTCGTCGGCGGCCCGCAACGAGGTGAGGAGCACGAACAGGCGTGGCTCCCTGCCTTCCGGAGCGCCGGCCAGGCCGGTGACCGCCAGGCCGCTGGACAGCGTCAGCGGTGGACCGCGCAGCGATATCCGGCCGGTGGCCGGGTCGTGGAGCGTGAGCCGGCGATCGGCGCCGATCGTGGCCAGCGCCTCGGTGGAGCGCCCGGCGGCGGGGCGCCACCGCACGAACGCCAGCGCCGTGACCGATCCGGTGGCGATCCGGGTGACGGCCCCGGCGCGGGTGCCGTCGAGGAGCTGGACCGCCCCGTCCGCCCGGCGGATCGATAGCCACCGGAAGTTTGGAGAGAACGCCAGGTGCTCCACGGCGCCGCCAGCGGCATGGGCGCGGACCAGCCTGGAGGGCGAGCCCGAGGGGGGCTTGGGGGGCGGGATGAGCGAAGCGAAGGGCCCCCCATCTCGAACGATGCCGCCCGGCTCGGCCGCGGAGCTTGCGACGCGGTCGAGCCCTGGGGGCGAGCCCGGGGGGGGCTTGGGGGGCGGAATGAGCGAAGCGAAGGGCCCCCCATCTCGAACGATGCCGCCCGGCTCGGCCGCGGAGCTTGCGACGCGGTCGCGCCGTCCCGGGCCCGACAGGTCCCACAGTCGCACCTGGCCATCGGCGCCACCGCTGGCGAGGTGCCCGCCTCGCACCTGGCCATCGGCGCCACCGCTGGCGAGGTGCCCGCCGTCCGGAGAGAACGCCAGCGCGAGCACCGCCCCGGCGTGTCCCGCGCCGGTCCCTGGCGCGACCAGCGTGAGCCGTGGCCGGACGTGGAGGCCCGGTCCGGATCGCCGGGCGGGAGGTGCGACGCCGACCGTGAGCGGGCCCGGCCTGGCCAGGAAGATCGACACGAGCAGCGCGACCGCCGCGACGGCCACCGCCATCGGGCCTGGCAGCGTCCGGCGGCGCCGCCCGGGGGCGTCCCCGGGATCGAGCGCTCCGGGCGAGGGGCCGGGCGTCGGCGCCGGGCGGACCGGCGGCGGGGCGACGGATCGCTCCCGCTCCAGCGCCGTGGCCAGCCTGCCGGTGAGGGCGGCGCCGTCCGGGAAGCGTGAACCGGGCTCCTTCTCGAGGCAGCGGTGAACGACCTGCGCCAGCGCCGGGGGCACGCCGGAACGGCGTGAGAGGAGCGGCTCCGGTTCGGCGTACAGATGCGACATGATCGACCGCTGCGGCGTCGAGGTGTCGAACGGTGACGTACCGGTCAGCATCTGATAGTAGATGAGACCGGCAGCGTACACGTCGGCGGCCGGGCCTGCGACCTCTCCACCCAGCATCTCCGGAGCCATGTACCGCGGCGTTCCGAGCACCGCCCCGGTCTCGGTCAGCCGGTGACTCTCCAGCATCCAGAGAGCCAGCCCGAAGTCGGCCAGGCGCGGGCTGCCATCCGACGCGATGAGCACGTTGCCCGGCTTGAGGTCCCGGTGGACGACGCCCAGCCCGTGGCAGTGGGCCAGCGCCTCGGCGATGCCGACCATCAGGGCCGCGGCCTCGTCCAGCGGCAGCGGCGCCCGCGCCGCGAGCAGCGCCTCCAGGCTGCCCCGGTCGAACAGCTCGAGCACCAGGTACGGCGTCGCGCCGGCCACTCCGAGGTCCAGGATCTCCACGACGCCGGGGTGGTGCACCTTCGCCAGCAGTCGACCCTCGCGGAGGAACCGTTCCCGGGCGCTCGGCTCCTTCAGGGCGCTGAGGATCTTGATCGCCACCTCGCGCCCCGTGGCGCGCTGGGTGGCCCGCACGATGACCCCGAACGATCCCTCGCCGAGGAGACCGTGGACGTCGTAGCGGGCGTGGAACCGGTCGTCCCCGGTCAGCCCCCGCCACGGGTCCGGCGCGGAGAGCTCCGGTCGGTCGGACACCGGGGCCGGCAAGGCGGGGCCGGCGAGCTGCGCCCGCGCCTGGCAGTCGTGGCACAGCGGACCCGAGGCCGGTCCGGCCGAGCGGCCGGGCCCGGTGGGGTCGATCGTCGCACCGCAGGTCGAGCAGACACGTGAAGCCACAAGACTGTGCTCTTGCACCTCCCACGGATGTGGGTCGCCAGATCAGGGCTAGGGTAGCGATACCTCCCGATCGGGCACCAGATCGTTCGGGCTCTCGCCAGGACGGTACAACCGCACGCCTGGACCGTGGGGGCGCACGACCAGCTGGCCCACCGATGCCTCGAGGCCGACGCCGGACCCGGACGCCTCCAGTCGGAAATCGTGCCAGGTCACGCCGGCGGTCCGCCCCGATCCTGGCTCGATCTCGGCGGTGCCCTCGACCAGGACGACCGCGAGCTCACCGCGAGGTCCCACCAGGTCCAGACCCATCCGGCTCTCCGGGCCGACGGAGATCCGGTCCCCGCCGTCGGTCAGGAGGCTGATCGACGCGGCGGGCCCGGTGCGCAGGTTCTGGCCTGCGTGGACCACGTCGCCGGCCGCCAGGAGCGCCCCGGTCTCGTCACCGGTGGCGCGACCGGTGACCCGCGCCACCGCGAGCGTGGTCGGCGGCCTGACGGCCGCCGTCGGCACCGGTCCGGTCCTCACGAGCCACAGCGCCAGTCCCAGGAGCGCCGCCAGCGACAGCATCAGGAGCCGATTCCGGTGCAGCAGGAGCGCCGTCCGTCGCGCCCTGCGCGCCCAGACCGCCGCTGTGGACTCCCGCGCCAGCCCGGTCGCCGCCTGACCGTTCACCGCCAGGTGACTCACCGCCGCCAGCCGGGGCGCCAGCCCGGGTCGCTCTGGCCTCGGCGCCTCGTAGCAGCGCTTCACCTCGTCGAACACGCCGGTCTCGGCCATCTCATCCGGTGCCTCCGGCGCCGGGTCGGCGGACCGATCGGGCTCCCCGGCCGACGGCGACCAGAGCTCGCCTTCGTCCTGGGCCGGCGCACCCGGCTGGCCGGCAACGGCAGGGAGGAAGCGCCGCGTCACCCGCGGCGGCGTCACCTCCGGCTCCGACGGCTCTTGCCCGGGCTCCAGGGCCGTGGCCAGCCCTCGGTGCTGCGGCCCGATCACCTCCGTGCCCAGCAGGGCGAGCTCCGTGAACGCCAGCACGGCCCGGGAGATCCGGTCCGGGTCGCGGGAGGCCAGGTGGGCCTCGATCCGGTCGATGGCCGACAGCTCTCCAGCCAGAAAGCTCGCCACCGCGGCGGCGCCCCAGACGTCCGGGCGGGGATCGTCCATGAGCCGCGTCAGGATCCCCCGCGCCGCGTCCCCGCAGACCGGGGCGAGCTCCTTGAACCCCTCGAGGGCGGCGCACAGCGTCGGCCGGTCGCCGGACCCCAGCGCCTGGATCAGTGCCGCCTCGGCGGTCTTCTGGCCGGTCGCCGCCGCGTGGGAGGCCAGCGCCCGGATCAGCATGGCATGCCGCGACCGGTTCGCCTGCGCCGCCAGCTCCCTGAGCAGGAACTCCGCCACGCCACCGGGCGAGTCGGCGGCAGACCGGGCCATGACCCGCAGCGCCGTCTGCGCCTCTGGCGGGGCGGAGGTCTTGATCAGGTGGGTGAGCATCGGTATCGCCTGGGCCGTGGGAAACTTCGACAGGCTCTTGATCGCCTGCTGCCGCACCGCCGGGTGCTCGTCGGAGGTGGCCTGCAGCGCCAGGATCTTCAGGGCGCGCTGCGAGGGCCAGTACCCGAGGCAGAACGCGGCCTCGAGCCGCGGCAGCGGGTCCGCCGACTTCAGGAGCTCGATGAACGAGGCGGGCCACGGGCCCGGGGGCTCCACCGTCGCGAGCAGCGCGCGAACCCGCAAGGAGAGGTCCGCGCTGGCCACGTGAGGCGCCGCCACCTCGGCGACCTTGTCCCCCGGGCACTTGAGAGCGACCAGGCTCTCGATCGCCTGGGCCACCTCATGACCCTGGCCTTGCCGCGCGCACTCCAGACAGAAGAGGAGCGCGTCCGCGGTCCCGATGCCGGCGGCCGCTCGGATCGCCTGCTGGCGCACGAACGGGTGCGTCGCCGCGCCGCGGGTCCGCTCGATCACCGGCAGCGCCGTGGGTTTGCGCGAGAAGGCCAGGGCGCGGAGCGCGTAGACCTGGGCCCAGCCCGAGGCGCCCTGGAGGAGCGGATCGAGGTCCAGGACCGGATCGACATCGGGCTGGCGTGCCAGCGCGATCGCCAGGTTCGACACGCCGAGCCAGTCGAGCCGGCCACGCAGCGCTGCACCGACCTGGCGGATCGACTCCAGATCGAGCGGGATCGCCGCCAGCAGGGTGTCGGGCTCGTCCCCGCCATGCCGCCGGAGGATCTCCAGGACGAGCCGGGCATCGCGCCCGGCGCCTCCGCCGAACGCGAACGCCCACAGCGACTCGAACCCGCCGCGGTGAGAGCGGACGTCGTCGATCAGAGCGTCGAGCGCCGCATCGGATCCAAGGAACGCCAGCGCCAGCTTGGCGGTGTGGAGCAGCGGACCCGACAGCTCCGGAAGGCGCGAGGCGACAGACCGAGCCAGCGGCACCAGCGCCCGGACCGCCGTCCTCCGCATGCGGTCACGCACCGGGTCGCCCGCTGGGCATGCTCCGCGGGCGAGCCGGGCGGGATCTTCCGAGATGGGGGGCGGCGCGGAGGCCTCTCCCTGGCGGAACGCCGACCAGGGGCTGGCGAGCTGACCGAGGGCGCCCATCCGTGCCGCCAGGAAGCGCGGCATGAAGAGCGAGAGCGTCACCAGCGCCTGGTGCCGCACCAGGTCCACGGCATGCGACGCGAGGCTCCACAGGAGCTCGTGGGTCTCTTCCGCGTCGTACGACCGGGCGTAGCCGTCGAGCTCCGAGAGCAGAAGCTTCTGGCTGGCCGCGTTGAGCGATGGGAGCAGGAGTCGGATCTCGTCCTGGCGGCGCATTCTACCCGCCGGAGTCTACCACGGCCCGATGGCACCAGCAATCCGGCCTGCACTGGAAAGAGGCACCGGATCCATCTGCCAGAGACGGTGGAATTCTCCCCACCGAGCCGGAGTAGATCCGGACGCGGTTTGAACCCCGACCGGCGCAGGCGTATGCTGGTCCATAGTCCACGATCGCTCGAGATCCGGGAGGTCCGGCCATGTCAGCTCCGTTCCGGTTCGCGCTCGCCGCTGTCCTGCTGTTCCGGGTCGCCGCAGGCGCCCGGGCCGACCTCGGTCCGGCCGACCAGGCGCTCCTCGATGGCGACCATGCCAGAGCGACCTCGCTCTTCAAGGAGCGGATCGTCAGAGGCGGGGCAGGCACGGACCGGGCGCTGGTCGGGCTGGGCACGGCCCGGAAGCTCGCGTCGGACCCGGCCGGCGCCATCCAGGCGTTCGACCGGGTGATCGAGGAGCATGCCGCGGGTGGCTACCGCGCACGGGCCACGTTCCGCAAGGCGGAGGCGCTGGGCGCCGCGGGTCGCTGGGAAGAGGCGGCCGCGATCATGGAGCGGGAGGCCCAGCGCCTGCTCTCGCCGGGCCGCAAGGAGGAGATGGCCCAGGGCTACCTGGAGCTCGCGGACAAGGCGGCCAACCCGCCGGACCGCTCCACGGCCCGCGATCCCGCTCGGGCGGTCCAGGCGCTCACGAAGGCTCTGGAGATCGGCCTCCCACCGGCCAAGGCGAGGGCGGTCAGACTGGCCCGCGCCCGGGCGTACGTGGAGACCGGCCAGACCCAGGAGGCCCGATCCGACCTGGATCTTCTGGCCAAGGAGCTCCCGTCGGGGAAGGGAGAAGTCGCCGAGGTCGACGAGATGCGGATCCTGATGGCCCAGGCGCTCTCGAAGGCCGGGGAGCAGGCCAAGGCCCGGCGGGTGCTGCGGGAGCTCGCGGCCAGGACGCCGCCCGGGCCCAGGGCGCCGCAGGCGCTGCTGGAGCTCGCCCGCACCTACGCCCTCCCGGACCCGGCGAGCGACGCCGATCTGGAGCGCGGCGCCGAGGCGCTGAAAGAGCTCTCCACCCGGTTCGTCCAGGACGCTTCGGCGCTGGAGGGCCAGATCCTGCTGGCCCGGAGCCTGATCAACCGAGGCCGCCACGACGAGGCCCAGGCCCAGCTCAGGGCTCTCGGCGAGCGCTCGGCCGCCACCGTGCCGGCCGATCTGATGGCCCGGGCCCGGGTCATGCTCGCCCGGAGCCTCCGGGCCCAGAAGCGATTCGACCAGGCGCTGGCCGCGTACGCCGCGTACCTCTCGGCGCACCCGTTCCACGAGGAGTCGGTGGCGGCCCAGCGCGAGGTGGTCGACGCCCGGTTCGAGGCGGCGCTGGATCTCGTCGACGCGAAGAAGCTCGCCGAAGCCCACAAGGCGTTCGAGACCTTTCTGGCCCAGCATCCGCTGGACGACCGGGGCGCCGAAGCGCTGGTCAGGATGGCCGACCTGACCCGGGCCCAGGAGAACGTGAAGGGAGCGATCGAGGCGTACAGGCGCGTCGTCTCCAAGTACCCGGGAACCGATCCGAGCTCCCGGGCGCAGTACGAGGTCGGGCAGCTATTCGAGCTCACGCTCAAGGACCCCAGGGCGGCCTTGGTCGAGTATTCCAGGCTCGACTGGGGGAGCTTCGCCGCCCAGGCCCGCGAGCGGCAGTCGGCGCTCAGACGGCGGGAGCTGATCCTCTCGCCGGGGCGAGTCTTCCGGTCCAGCGAGCCGGCCCAGCTGGTGGTGCGGACCCGCAACCTCAAGAGCCTGTCGATCCGCGCGTACCGGGTCGACCCGGCGACCTACTTCGCCCGCACCCACAGCCTCTTCGGTCTGGACACCCTGGACATCGATCTCATCAAGCCGGACCACGCGTTCGAGGTCCCGCTCGAGGGGGCGCAGGAGTTCGTTCCGCACGAGACCAAGGTGCCGCTGCCGCTGAAGGGCCCCGGACTCTGGGTCGTGCAGGCCGGTGAGGAGGAGCTGGTGGCCTCGATCGGCGTCCTGATCTCGGATCTGGACGTCCTGGTCAAGGCGTCCCGCGGTTCGGTGTTCGTGATGACCTGGGATCCGATCGCGAGGAAGCCGAAACCGGGCGTCGCGGTCACGCTGAGCGACGGCACCCGTACCGTCGGTCCCAGGACCACCGGCCAGGACGGAACGCTGGTGGTCGAGGACCGGGCGCTGCCCGACCCGTCGCAGGTGGTGGCGCTGGCGCTCGCGGGAGGTTCGGCAGCCACGACGGCCCTGTCGCCCGGGGCCGCGTCGGCCTCGGGGCTCTCGCCCCGGGGCTACATCTACACCGACAGGCCGGCGTACAGGCCGGGTCAGCTCGTACACCTCAAGGGCATCGTGCGGGACGTCCGGCAGAACGTCTGGTCGTTCACCCCCGGCGAGGAGTTGCCGCTCAGCGTGTCGTACCCGTCTGGAAGACCGCTCTGGCAGGGCACGACGAAGCTCTCGGAGTTCGGGTGCGTCACGGCGGACGTGTCGGTCCCGGAGGGCGCTCCGGAGGGCGACTACCAGATCCGGATCGGAAACGTCGGTCCCAGGATCTTCACCGGGTCGTTCAG
>JACQZM010000305.1:0-8021 GCA_016213885.1 Candidatus Rifleibacteriota bacterium
AGCCCCCCGCGGCTCCGGCCACGGCGCCCAGGGGGCCGAAGCCCACTCCGCCGAGGATTGCGCCGGTGGCCCCGTAGATCATTGGAGGAGTGGCGTACCGATCGAGGACCGGCGAGGCGACCTTCCCGATCATGCCTCCCAGGAAGCCTCCCAGAGCGGCTCCGATCACCCGGCCCATGGGCCCGGCGAACGGGCCCAGCGCCGGCAGAAGGCTGAAGCCAGCGATGCTGCCCGCGATGCCGCCCATCAGCGTCCAGGTCATGCCAGGCCCCATCGTCCGGTCCATGCCCTGCCCGACAAGGCTGAACGCCTTGGCGCCGATGAACGCGCCGCCAGCGGTGATGGCCGCTCCGACCAGGATGGGGGCGACCGGGCCCAGCGCCGCCACGCCGGCGGCCTTGATGACCGACGAGGCGATCAGGGCCCCGCCGAACGAGCCGGCCGCGATGCCGGCGGCGCCGCCGAGGGTCCGGCCGAGCCGCGCCTTGCCGGCCGGGTCGTTTCGCACGTCGACTCCGGGCTTGCCGTAGTAACCACCCTGCTGGTAGCCGCCGCCTTGCTGGTAGTAGCCACCCTGCTGATAGCCGCCACCCTGCTGGTAGTAGCCACCCTGCTGGTTCTGATCGACCGGCAGCGGGTACCCCCCGGCCAAGACCGCCGGCGCCAGAATCAGCGCCCCCAGCACCATGGTCGCCAGCGCCCACTGTTTCCGGACGGTTACTCTCTGCGTCTCCAGCATCGCCGGTCTCCTCCCTGGCGGGAAAACAGAACCAAAACGCGGGTCCCGGGCCCGCCGTCATGGTTGACTACGGACCCGGGACCCAAATGTTGCGAAGCTTCCTCTATTGTTGAGCTACTTTCCGCCGACCTCCTGGCCGACCTTGCTCTTGAGCTGGGCCTCGAGCTCCTGGAGGCGCTTCAACGCCGCGTCCTGCTCGGCGGCGCTGACACCCTTCCCCGAGAGGCCCTGGACCGTCTCGACCTGCTTCAGGTACTCCTGCTTGAGCGCGACCAGATCGGAGTCCGCCGATGCCGGGGACAGCCCGGTGTTGCTGGCGTATCGATCGTAAGCCACCGACTTTACCTGATCGGGGAAGTACTTGAAGTGGTCCTGGGTCAGCTGCGGATAGTCGCCGCCGACCTGGCCCCAGGCCTGCCAGTAGTCGTTGTAGGTCTTGGGGTCGTAGGTGGTCGACTGCCCCTTGACCGCGCTGTACGACCCGTCGCGCTTGTACCCCTTGCGATTGTAGCCGTCCCGATCGTAGCCGAACTTGTCGTAGCCGAACTTGTCGTAGCCTTCGCGATCGTAGCCGTGCTTGTCGTAGCCCAGCCTGTCGTAGCCGGTCCGATCGAAGCCGGATCCGTCGTAGTACGGGCCGGACTGTCCCTGCTGGTAGGGATCGGGCGGGTAGTAGCCGTGGCGCTTGTCGAAGTCCCACAGCTTGCCGCCCTTCCCGATCAGTCCGTATTGATCCTGGTCGCCGTAGTACCCTCCGTAGCGCCAGCCCCTGTCGAACCCGAGGGTGTCCTTCGAGAAGACGTGCTTCTCCAGCTGGTCGCCGGCGATGTAGCCCAGCGGCACTCCCACCGCGGCGCCGACCGGCCCGCCGATCAGGGCGCCGTTGACGCCGCCGATCAGGGCGCCGATCGTCCGGGCGTTGTAGTCCTTGTTGGCGTTGCCCGCCAGGTAGTTGCCCGCGATGCCGCCCAGCGCCGCTCCGAGGCCCGTGAAGAGGACCTTCCCGACGATGCCGCCAGCCGGGCCGAACATGAAGCCCATGAGGCTTCCCGATACGGCTCCGACGAACGTCCACATCGTCTTGGGGTCTATCCTGCTGTCGAAGGTGTTTCCCACCTTGGAGCCCATGCGCGCTCCCACGTAGCCGGCTCCGAGGGTGGAGGCGGCCAGCAAGGTGCCCGACAGGAGCGGATTGGCGATTCCGGCCGCCGCGATCAAGGCGCTCCCGGCCGTGGCACCACCGATCGCTCCCAGGGCCGCGCCGCCGTAGCCGCCCTGCGTGTGCCCGAACTGCGCCCAGGTGGGACCTGCCAGGAACAGGGCAACGGCCAGCGCCAGCAGCAACCCGCCGACCCGCGGGCTCAAGGTGCGGTACGTCTTCATAACCTCACTCTCCGAACAGCCTGGCTCCCCTCGAGGAGCCTGTGTGGGCAGCCCCTGCACCATCCAGGATGCAGACGCCGCCGTTTCCCATCCTTTAAGCGTCTACTTCGCCGCCTGCGTCGCCGAGGCGGCCGGAGCCGCACCCTTCGCCGACAGCTGCCTGTAACCGTCCAGGTTGCGCTTGAAGCCGAGGTACTCCTGGTACGCGGCAGCGGCCACGTCCAGCTTCCCTTCTTTCTCGGCGGTCAGATACTTCTGATACGCCGCTGTCATGCTCTGGAACGCGTTCTGGACATCGGCATCGGTGAACTGCGTGATGCCAGCCGTGGCGTCCCCGTCCGCGGCGGGCAGCTCCGGCTTGTCGGTCGCGCTCGTCGTCGCCCCCGAGTTGGCCGTCGCCTCCGATTTGGGTCCTCCGCGTATCATGTCGAGGATCTTCTCCGCGATCCAGCCGCCGAGCATACCGGCTGCGATCTGTCCGAACATGCCCAGCGAGGGCAGGAAGCTCATCGCCAGGGCTGTTCCGAGGGCAGCGCCGATCGTCTGGGAGAACACCAGAGCCCAGTCAGGCTTCTGGCCCAGCAGGCTGCCGGCCACGCTGCCACCGAGAGCGCCACCCACGAACGCGGGCAGCAACCGGAGGAAGATCCCCGCGAACCCGGGCAGCGAACCGGTGACCCGCGTGAGCATCACGTCGAAGAACGGCATCAGCAGAAGCTTGGAACCGAGGAAGGCGCCGGCCGCCGATCCCAGGGTCCCAACGAGGAACCCGGGGTTCGCGACGGACTTGATCGCCTGACCGAAGTCGAGCTTCTCCCCGTTCTTGAGCTGCCGCCCCAGGCTCATCAGGATGTTGGTGGCAGCCCCGATGATGATCATGTTCTTGGCCTGGGCGCCGAAGCTCTCCACGGAGGTGGACCTGAGCTCGTGCACCCGCTCGGCGTGGGCCTTGTAGCCCGCCGAGTTCGGATCGAGCTTCGCCATCGCCGCCTCGTGGGCCTGGACCAGCTTGGAAACCTGTCCCGAGATCTTCTGGGTCTTCGGGTTGGCCGCGAACTCCGCGTCCGCCTTCGCCCTGTACTCCGGATCGGACTCCAGCTTGGCGAGCTCGGCGGTGTTGGCGTCGAGCTTGGTCTTGAGCTTCTCCGCCGTCTTGGCGGAGTTGTCCATGAGGATCCAGCGGCGGAAGAACCCTGCGATCCCGCCGCTCTTTCCCTGCAGCTGGGTGATCTGGCTCTGGATCTCCGCGTTCTGGAGCCTCAGCTCGGCCACCCGGCCGGTCGCCGGGGCCGCGGGAGCCGCGGCCGATGGCTTGGAGCCGACCTGGTTGTTCGTCGAGGTCGTTCCCCCGGAGGCGTTCGGCTTGGCCGCCGTGCCCGACGCCGCTGATGCTCCCTCGGCGGCAGCGGTGTTGACCGTGCCTGCCTTGCCGGTGGTCGGCACCGCTTCCGATGGGGCGGCACCACCGCTGGCCGGCTTGCTCACCGCCGGGGCGCCCTCGGCGGGCACGGTCCCGGCAGCTGGCTTGACCGCTCCGGCCGCGGGCTCGGCAGGAGCCGCACCGATGGCCGGGGCCTTGCCGGTGGCCACCGCAGTGCCTTCCGGAGCGGTCGGCGCAGCGGCCCCCTTCGGGGCGGCCTTGCCGGTCGTCGCGATGTTCTCGGTGGGAGCGTTGCCGGCGGGCTTCCTTCCCGTCGCCGGCGCCCCTTCGGCCGGCGCCGCGCCACCGGCGGGAGCGTTCCCACCGGTCGGGGCGGTCTCGGTCACCGGGGCCTTGGATCCGCCGCCAGCCGGGGTGCTCTCCGGCGTGGAACCGCTCACGTTGGTCGGCTCCGTGGACACTCCAGCCTTGCCGCTCTGCACCTGCTCGCCGCGGGCCGCCTTCGGCTGCGCCTCGATCTGCTCGGCCAGAGTCTGCTTCTGGGTGTTGAGCTCCCCGATCTGCTCCTGGACCTGGCCCAGCTCGGCGAGCTTGCCGCTCCCCTTGGTCTCGCTGGCCTTGGTCTGGATCTCCTCGATGGACGACAGGCTCCCCTGCTTCTTGATCTCGGCGGTCAGATCGTGGGCCTTGCCCCTGAGATCCTTCAGCTTGAGGTTGGTCTCCTCGAGCTCCATCAGCTTCGAGTCGGCGGGCAGCGGGCCCTCCTCGATGGACCTCATCTGGCTGACTTCCGACGGCACGGCCTCCGCCTGGACGGCCTTGGCCTGAGCCTTGGCGGCGGCGATCTCGTCGGCGGTCCGGTAGCCCCGGCCCATCAACCAGTTGATCAGCTTGCCACCGCCGCTGGACGTCTTGGCGGCCGGCTGTTCCGTCACGGCCGTGGTCTCACCGGCCGCGGCCAGCTCCGTCGGGACTCCCTCGGTGGCAGGAGTGCCGGCCGTCGGGGTCTTGGCGCCCCTGGATCGACCGGTCAGCCAGTCGAGAAAGCCGCCGCCCGACTTGGCGGGCTGCTCGGTCACCGGGGTTTCGGCGGTCTGTCCCGCGGCGGCCGGCTCCACCGGCATCCCCTCCGTGGCCGGGGCGCCAGAGCTCTTCGCGCCCTTCAACCCGAACGGATCGTACTCGGCGGCCGGCTTGGCGTTGGCCTTGGCGGCCGCGATCTCATCGGCCGTCCTGTAGCCGCGACCCATCAGCCAGTTGATCAGCTTGCCGCCGCCGCTGGACGTCTTGGCGGCCGGCTGCTCGCCGGCCGGCAAGGTCTCGGTGGCGCCAGCGCCGGCCTTGACGTTGCCCGCCTTGGTCTCGGAGAGCGGCGCTTCGGGCAGCGCCCCGTCGATCGGCTTGCCGGCCGCTCCGGCGGACTCGGCCACCGGACCTTCGCCCGCCGTCATGGCGTGGCGCTGGCCCCTGAGAGACCGGATCTCCTGGTTGATCTCGTTCAGCCGCGCCAGGTCACCCTTGGCGTTGGGGGCCTCGGAGGCCTTGTAGATCTCCTCCGCGTTGGCGAACCCGCCCTCCTTCATCACCTTGGAGCGGACTTCCTGGGCCTGCAGCTTCAGCTCGTTTTCGCGGGTGAGCAGCACCTCCGACGCCGACGCGGCCCCCGCCCCCTCGCCGGGCTGACCCACCACGACCTCGTTGAGCTTCTTCCAGTAGTCCTTCTGGCCGGTGGCGTTGGTCGGGTCGGGCGTCCCCTTTCCCTTCAAGAAGTTGTTCAGCTTCTCGGCGAACGTGGGCTTGGAAGGAGTCTCCCCGACGTTCTTTCCCTGGAGGGTGTCCCTGTACTCGTCGGGCCAGCTCTTGGTCGTGGCCTCCGGAGCCGTGGCCTCGGTCTTGACGGCCGTATCGGCGCGCCCCAGGAGCTTCTGGAACCAGTTCCTCTTGGGCGGCTTGGGCGCCTCCGCGACCGGAGCCACGGGCTCGCTCGCTGCCGTCCTGGCCTCGACGGCCGCGACCTTCTTCGGCTGCGCGGCTGGCTGTTCCGAGACCGCGGTCGTCTCTGCCGGCTGAACCGCCGGCGCTTCCGTCGCCGCCGCCGCGGCCGGCTGCTTGCCGCCTCTGATCTCCCTGAGCTCCTGGATCGCGTTGCCGAGCTTCTTCACGTCACCGCGGGCGTCGGATCGCTGCGAGGCCTTGAACACTTCCTCGGGCGTGCCGTACTTGCCCTGCTCGAGGATCTTGTTCACCCTGGCGTCGATCTTCGCCTGGACGACCGCTTCCCGGGACTGCCCGGGCGCGCCGGGGTTGCTCTCCGCGGCAACGGTCTCGGTTCTCGCCTGGGCGAGCTCCGTCGGCTGATTCGACTTGGAGGCGGTGGCGGTCTTCGCGGCGGGCTTCTCGACCGGCGCCGCGTCGCCCCTCCTGACCGTCCTGAGCTCCGAGATCGCCTCGCGGAGCTTCGCGAGATCTCCGCGAGCAGAGGCCTTCTGGGAAGCCTCGTAGACCTCCTTGGCGCTGGAGAACTGGCCTTCCTTGAGGATCTTCGCCGTCAGGCTCTGGATCTTGCCCTTCGCGGCGCCCTCGCCGGTGGCGGCGACCTTCGGCTCCGCGGGGGCGGTCGGCTCGCTGGCAGTCGCCGTCTCGGTCTTGGCCGAGGGGCCAGCCTGACCTTTCTTTCCGGTCCGGACCGTCCTCAGCTCATCGATGGCGCCCTTCAGCTTGGCCAGATCGCCCCTGGCATCGGCCTTCTGAGAGGCTTTGTAGATCTCGTCGGCGGTCTTGAAGCCGCCCTCCTTCTGGATCTTCGCCTTGTGCGTCTCGACCCGGGTCTTGAGGATGTCCTCCTTGAGGGTGGTGGCCTTGGGTTCAGCCGGTGCGGCCGTCTCGGAGGCCTTGGCGGTCTCCCTGGGGCCCTGCGCCTTCTTGGCCGCGGCTCGCGCCTCGGTCTCGGCCTTCAACTTGGCCAGAGCGTCGGTGCGCGCCTTGGCGGCCTTGGCCTTGGCCAGCTGCTCGGCGTTGGCCTGCTCGATCTTGGCCTGCTCCGCCTTGACCTTCGCTTCTTGGACGGCCTTCGCCTCCCGGACGGCCTTGGCCTTCTCGGCGGCCTGGACGCGCTGCGCCGTCTTGAGCGAGTCGATCCGCCCCGAGATCTTCGACAGCCGGGGGTCTTTGACCAGGGTGGCGTGGTCGACCGATTTCCCCTGGAGGCGATTCTGAGCCTCGATGCTCTTGTACAGGCCGTCGTAGGCCTGCTTGAGACCTCTGAGCTGGCGGCTGGAATCCGTGGGGCTCTTGGGAGCGCCGGCGGCGGCCAGCTCCTCGGCCTGGCGCGCGAAGCCGTTCGCCTCGCTGGACAGACGGGCGGATGTGGCCTTCACCATCTGCTGGGCCTTGAACGCCTCTTTCTGGCCCTCCATCCAGGTGATCTTCTTCTGGATCTCGGAAAGCTGCGTGCTCGACGAACCGGAGCCCTTGCCGCCGAGCTTGGCCCTGGCGGTCAGCTCGCGAGACAGGGCGTTGTGGGTGTCCCTCAGGCTCTTGATGGTGCGATCGTAGCCGACCTCGCTGGTGGGCTTCCGTCCCAGGACCGCCTGGTACTGCTTCTGCAGCGTGGCGATCTTGGCGTCCACCGCCTTCACCTGGGCCACGACCTCGGTGGAGCCGGGGGCCGACGGCCCCTGGGCGGTCTGGACCTTTCCCTGGGTGACCATCGAGCCGGCGTTCTTCACCCGAGTCTTCAGGTCGGCGTACCCCTTGTAGGCTCCCTTGATCCGGGCCGCGGCGATGTCCTTGGAGAGGGCCGAGGAGACGCCGGCCGCGCGGAGCTTCCGGTAGAGCTGCGCCGCGTTGGGCGACCCGTTGAGGTCGATGGCGACGACCTTGCCGCCCTGTTTCACGTTCAGCAGCACGCTGTTGCCGCGAACGACCAGCTCGGCCGGGTTGGACGCCGTGACCACGGGCACCTCGGCCTTGGCCACCTTGACCTCGATCTCGGGCTGCGCCTTGGTGACCGAAGCGCTGGGCGCCTTGACGACCCGTCCCGACGCGTCGAGGAACCTGGGGGCGCCGCTCAACCGGATGTTCAGCTCCGAGTAGCTCGAGATCGCCGCGAACTTGCCGCCGCGGATCCGGGCGAGCTGGATGGCGTTGGCCTGGCTGTTGTTGAAACCTGCCTTCGCGAGCGCCATGGCCAGGGTCCGGCCGTTGGAGTTGTTCACGTTCACCCGGACGCCGTTCGGCCCGGTCACCCACAGCGGCCTGGGCGGCTGCACGGGCTTGATCGCGGCAGCCTTGACGGTGGTGGTCTTCGGGGCGGTGACGGTCTTCTTGACGGTGGTCGAGGCCTTGGGCGCCGGCTTGACGGCGGCCTTCGGGGCGCTGGCGGTCTTGAGGCGCAGATCCGGGCGAGCGGCCTGCGTGGAGGCACCCTTGATCACCTTGAGACGTGCCACACCGACTCCGGGGACCCTGGACAGCGAATCCAGCGAGGTGAACGGGCCGTTCGGCGATCGGTACTTC
>JACQZM010000305.1:8044-19055 GCA_016213885.1 Candidatus Rifleibacteriota bacterium
CCGATCGACTCGGCGGTCACCTTGCCGATGCCCGGCAACCTCTGGAGCAGGCCTGCTGATGCAGTGTTCAGGTCGAAGATGACCTGCTGCCCCGGAACCTTGATCGGTACGACGACACTCCCCCGCGCCTCGACGAATGGCGCAGCGAGGCTGGCCACGAAGCACACGAGCACGAGTATGGACGTCGAGCGGAGGAGTCGCCTTCTCATAAAGGTCCCCTTTTGTGCTGAAGCAAAGCCCCGAATCCCCCTACTTCCAGGGGGACTGATAACAGCCTAATGATGCGCATAAAGAGTGTCAATTGACCAAAAGCAGCAACAACACACGTTGCCATGGGATTCTACGTCCCCGGTGGCCGGATTGTTGCAGGAGCCACCAGATTCTGGCCGGCGACGGGGGGTGTCCTCCCCTTCCGGGCGGGGGCGCCCACGGGCCATGGGCCGATGGCCCATCGTGTCATGGCCCGGCCGCGGCTCCCGGCACTCGCCCTGGCGTGTTCACCGATGCCGCTTCGTCCGGCCTCCGTCATGGGTACTCGGCGGGCGGCGACGCGATTCCGGTATCGCGGCCCCTACTATTATCATGGTAGCAAGCCGACGAGGCTCGGGGCATGCCGCCGCTCCGGCCGGGGGGGGAGCTGGCGGGTCCGGATCCTGCACCTGTTGCGCGGAGTCGGGCCTGTGATCAGGCCTCGGCCTGGCTGTAGAGTCACCAAGGAAGTGGAGGGGATCATTCGAAGTCGCGATCGGGGGGAGAGAAGAAAGAGGAGGGGATCCGGATTGAGGTCGCGCTCGGGGGCGCGACTCGGACCCGGCGAGGCGCCGGGTCTTGGGGCCGACCAGCTTGAAATGCCGAAAGGGACGTTGCTACAATGGTGGTGGTCCAACTCCCCCTGTGGCGTTCGTCTTTCTTGGGAGGAGTCTACTCTTGCCGTTTCTGTGCCAGCTCGGTCGAGAGAAGGTCGAAGCGAAGTACTCGCTGGACTCTCTCCCGCTGACCATCGGTCGCCAGCCCTCCGACACGGAGGGAAACAAGATCATCATCAAGGACGCTCGGGTCTCCCGGTCCCACGCACGCATCGAGGCGGTGGACGGGGGCCAGCTGGTCCTGATCGACAACCAGTCCACGCACCACACCTACGTGAACCAGCAGTCGATCGACCGGAGGATCCTGATCCACGGGGACCTGATCTCCGTCGGCAACAAGATCGACTTCCTCTTCCTGGAGCGCGAGGACGACACGCTGCTCGCGGAGGTGCTGAAGCGCCAGAACGTGGACGCCGGCATCTCCCCCGACTCCAGCTACGCCGGGTACGTGGACCAGAAGATGGGCACGCTCATGGACCAGCTCCAGAGCACGAGCGTGGACACCGCGGTGGTCAAGAAGATCTCCAACGAGATCTCCCGGTCCATGTCGGAGCTCAAGTGCCTCTACGAGATCACCGGCGCCATTTCGTCGGAGCTCGACCTCGAGCGGGTGCTCGACCTGATCATCACCCACGTCATCCGGGCGACAGGCGCCGAACGGGGCTTCGTGATGCTGCGAGACCCCCAGACCGGCAAGCTGGTCCCCAAGGTCGCGCGCAACATGGAAAGCACCCTGGACGACGTCCAGAAGACCCAGTTCGCCCGGTCGATCTGCAACAAGGTCGTGGAGCGCAAGGCCACCCTCTGGACCAAGGACACCCTGCTGGATCCGTCCATCTCGACGAAGAGCATCGTGGACTACAACATCCGGTCGGCGATCTGCGCCCCGCTCATGGCCAAGGGTCAGGTCATCGGCGTGCTGTACGTCGACTCCAAGCAGAGCATCAAGGACTATTCCGACAAAGACGCCGAGTTCTTCACCGCCCTGGCCAACCAGTCGGCGATCGCCATCGAGAACGCCCAGCTGCTGAGAAACCTCAAGATGGCCAACCAGCAGCTCCAGCGGAAGCTGACGGAGCTCTCGGCGCTCTATTCGATCAGCCAGACGCTGCTCAACAGCACGAACCTCGAGAAGGTGCTCGAGGCGATCCTGGAGAAGTCGATCGAGACGATCGGAGCGGAGCGAGGCTCGTTGATGCTCTACGCCGACGGGCAAGACTACCTCACGGTCCGGGTCGTGTGCGGACGGGTCAACGAGGCGATCAAAGACCGGGTGAAGATCCGCAAGGGGGAGGGCATCGCCGGCAAGGTCGTGGAGACCGGCATCGGGATCATCTCCAACACCGGCTCGAAAGACAGCCAGTTCAAGAGGCTATCGGACAAGGAGTCCGATGTCCGGCAGATCCTCTGCGTGCCGCTGAAGGGCAACCGCGAGGTCATCGGCACGATCAACCTCATCAACAAGACCAACAACCGCGACTTCCGCGAGGACGACCTCCAGCTGATGTCGTCCATCGCCTCGCAGGCGGCCGTGACGATCGAGAACTCCAGGCTGTACAACCTGGCCATCTTCGACGGCCTGACCGCCGTCCACGTCCGCCGGTTCTTCGAGGCGTGGCTCCTGAAGGAGTACGAGCGGGCCCGCCGGTACGGCACCGATGTCAGCTTGATCATGTGCGACATCGACCGGTTCAAGCTGGTCAACGACACCCACGGCCACCTGGTCGGCGACATCGTCCTCCAGGAGGTCGCGCGGATCCTGAAGGAGTCGGTCCGAGAATCGGACCTCGTGGCGCGCTACGGGGGAGAAGAGTTCATCCTGGGTCTGCCACAGACGCCGCTGACCGGCGCCGAGCAGTTCGCGGACCGGCTGAGGCGGCGCATCGAGGCCCACGAGATCCGGGTGAAGGGTGTTCGCATCCCCGTGACCATCTCGCTCGGAGTCTGCAGCTTCAAGGTCTCGGTCCCGCCGGACCCGGTCAAGTTCAAAGACTACGCCGACCGGGCCCTGTACGAGGCGAAGCACACCGGCAGGAACCGGGTCGTGCTCCACCATCCTTCCATGGAGAAAGACCCCCAGAAGGAGAAGACCTCCCCCCTCATGACCGGCGCGTTCCGGGTGCCGACCTCCACTCAGGGCGGGTCGCAGGGGTCGTAGGGGCGGGTGCGATCCCCCGCGTCTGCTCGGGGCCCTCGGACCCCCAAGAATCCGCTCCAGTATTGACAATGCACGGTTTCGGTGGTAACCTTTGCCCTTTCTACGCGGCCGCGTGATGGGTTCCCCGACCCTTCCAGCGGATCATGACAGAGTCGATCGATCTTTCATGTTCAACAGCCTGACCAACAAGTTCACGACGATCTTCCGCAACCTCGGTGGTTACGGAAAGCTCACCGACGAGAACGTCCAGGAGGCGCTGGCCGCCGTGCGCTTGGCGCTCCTGGAGGCGGACGTTCACTTCAAGGTCGTGAAGTCGTTCGTCTCCCGGGTCAAAGAACAGGCCATGGGCCTTCAGGTGCACCCGGGGCTGAATCCTGGCCAGCAGTTCATCCAGGTGGTCCACCAGGAGCTGGTGCGCCTGATGGGCCAGGAGGCCCAGGGACTGAGCTTCACCGGCCAGCCTCCCATGATCGTGATGATGGTGGGGCTCCAGGGGTCGGGCAAGACGACCACCGTGGGGAAGCTGGCTCGCCACCTCAAGGAGCAGAACAGGAAGCCGATGCTCGTGGCGGGCGACATCTACCGCCCGGCGGCCATCGACCAGCTGGAGACGATCGGCCAGCAGCTCGGCGTGGAGGTGTACTCGGACCGCTCCGGGAAAGACCCGGTGGGCATCGCCAACGACGCGCTGGCGCTCTCGTACCGGAAAGACTGCGACGTCTTGATCTGTGACACCGCGGGAAGGCTCCACATCGACGAGGAGATGATGGTCGAGGTGGCGCGGATCCGCGACTCCATCTCGCCGCACGAGGTCCTGCTCGTCGTCGACGCCATGACCGGTCAAGACGCCGTGCGGGTGGCGGAGGAGTTCAACCAGCGGGTGGCGATCACCGGGGTGATCCTCAGCAAGCTGGATGGCGACGCCCGCGGGGGCGCGGCGCTCTCGATCCGCGAGGTCACCGGAAAGCCGATCAAGTTCGTCGGCGTGGGGGAGAAGCTGGACGCGCTGCAGCCGTTCCATCCCGACCGGATGGCCCAGAGGATCCTCGGGATGGGCGACGTGCTGTCGCTCATCGAGAAGGTGCAGACCAGCTTCGATGAGCAGGGGATGCGCCAGATGGAGAGCCGCATGCTCTCCGATGACTTCAACCTGGAGGACTTTCTGAACCAGTTCCAGCAGGTGAAGAAGCTGGGCCCCCTGAAGGAGATCCTCAAGATGATCCCGGGGCTGTCGGCGCTCACCGGCGGGCAAGAGGTCGACATCGATCCGAAGCAGCTCTCCCACGCGGAGGCGATCATCTCCTCGATGACGGTGAAAGAGAGAAAGAAGCCGCAGATCATCGATGGGGCCCGTCGAAAGCGGATCGCCAAGGGGTCGGGCACCTCGGTTCAAGACGTGAACCAGCTGATGAAGCAGTTCCAGCAGACCAAGCAGATGATGAAGCAGTTCTCGAGCATGTCGAAAGCCGCCAAGAAGGGCAAGGGGCGGATGCGCTTCCCGTTCTTCGGGCGTTGATCTCGCCTTCGTCGTCGAAGGCCACTAGGAGGATTCAGGAGATGACCGCGATCAGGTTGACCCGGGTGGGCACGCACAAGAAGCCCTACTACCGCATCGTCGTGGTGGATTCCAGGAAGGCCCGGGACGGTGAGTACATCGAGTGCGTCGGCTACTACCATCCTCTTCGGGAGCCCGCCAAGGTGGAGCTCAACGAGGATCGGCTGAAGTACTACGTGAGCTGCGGGGCGTCGGTCTCCGCCACGGTCAGGGCGCTCTGCAAGGGGAAGGGCCTCGTGCTCCCCGGCAAGAGCAAGTAGCCTCGAGAACCCAAGGATCGACAAGACATGGAAGAGCAAGGGGCCGTCAGAGAGCTGATCAGCTACATCCTGGGTCATCTGGTCACCCGCCCTGACCAGGTGAAGATCGACCTCGACGAGACGCGGCGCCGGCCGGTCTTTCAGGTGCAGGTCGCCCCGGAAGACGTGGGCGTGGTCATCGGTCGGTCCGGTCGGACGATCAACGCGATCCGCACGCTGCTGCGGGCGGTGCCCGAGGCCCCGGACCGGGTGTGGCTCGAGCTGCTCGACGAGAGGGGCGTTCACGACGGCGGTCCAGAGGAGTCCGGCGACCGCGAGGCCGAGGAGTTCGACGACGAGGGTCCCGACGGAGCTTCCGCCGATGGAGAGGCCAGGCCGGACGATCTTGCCGACTCGGATGCCCCGGACGAGGCGGACGATCGCGATGGGCCGCCCGATGACGAGGCCCCCCGGGAGCCGGCCCACGCGCCGGAGTCCGGGTCGGCGACTCCGGGGGAACCGGGTCCGACCGCTGCCCCCCGTGGGGAGGAGCGGTGTTCGGACGGGCCCCCCGACGGGTCCGACGCCCCCTAGCCGGCGCCCGGCATCGAAGGAGCGGATGAGTGCACCGGCGACACCCCAGTCTGAGGTTGGTCGGGAGAGTGGCGGGCGCTCATGGCGTACGCGGGGAGCTGTCCGTCTTCCCTCTCACGAATGATCCGGCGCGGTTCTTCGATCTCGAGCAGGTGTACGTCGACCTGGAGAGCCCGGCGGGTGGGCCTCCCCAGCCGTTCGAGATCGAGGGGGTCAGGCTGCACAAGGGGCGCGCGCTTCTGAAGCTGACCAGGGTGGAGACCCGGAACGACGCCGAACGGCTCATCGGGCACGATGTGCTCATCGACAAGGTCGACGAGGTCGAGCTGGGGGAGGGCGAGTTCTTCGTCGAGTCGCTGACGGGGCTGGGTGTGGAGGATGAGAGGGGTGAGAAGGTAGGCGTCGTTTCGTCGGTCCAGGACATTCCGGGAAACCCGATCCTGACCATCGAAACCGTGGGGGGCCGGGAGCTCTTGGTCCCGTTCAAGCGGGTCTTCGTGGCGTCCGTCGAGCTGGAACGGGGCAGGGTCGTTCTTCTGGACTCGTACCGCGGGTTGCTCGACCCGGTCGAGGTCCCCTGAAGGGCGTGGAACGTGGACGCGACCCTGACGCTCGAGATCGCCACGATCTTTCCGGAGCTGTTCGAGCAGTTCGTCCGGACGAGCATCGTGGGCAGGGCCATCTCCAAGGGGCTGGCGACGATCGGGGTGCACAACCTCAGGGAGTTCACCGACGACGTGCACCGGACCGTCGACGATTACCCCTACGGCGGCGGGCCGGGGATGGTCATGCGGGTGGAGCCGTTCAAGCGATGTCTGGACGCGATCCGCTCCACCGGCGCGCGCCCCCACGTGGTGCATCTGTCGCCGCGGGGCGAGCTGTTCACGCACCGGGTGGCCCAGGAGCTGGTCTCGCACGGGAGGCTGGTCCTGCTGTGCGGTCACTACAAGGGTGTGGACGAACGGGTGGCCCGGCTGTCGGACCGGGAGATCTCCATCGGCGACTACGTGCTGTCAGGGGGAGAGGTCCCCGCGATGGTGGTGACCGACGCGTGCGTGAGGCTCATCCCGGGGGTGGTGGGCGATTTCGATTCGGTGCAACAGGACTCCCACTACGGGGTGCTCCTGTCGGCCCCGGAGTATACGAGACCTGAAGAGTTCGACGGAATGAAGGTCCCGAGCGTGCTCCTCTCGGGTGACCACGAGAAGATACGCCAGTGGCGCAGGGAGCGGTCGCTGGAGGTGACTCGCGAACGGCGCCCCGATCTCTTCCGGCGCCATCTGGAGCTCCTGGGGGAGCTCGAGTCAGCGGGGAGCGAGAAGACAGGAGCAGGAGGACGAGAACAGTCATGAACTTCATCGAGAGGCTGGAACGGGCCGCGCTGGGGAAGGTCAAGGTCCCGGAGTTCGCGCCGGGCGACACGGTCAAGGTCCATCTGAGAGTGTTCGAAGGCAACAAGGAGCGCATCCAGGTCTTCGAGGGAACGGTGCTCGCGCGGGACCACGGCGGCATGAGGGAGACGTTCACGGTCCGCAAGATCTCCGCGGGCATAGGCGTGGAGAAGGTGCTGCCGCTCCACTCTCCACTGATCAAGAAGATCCAGGTGGTCCGCAGGGCCAAGGTGCGGAGGGCCAAGCTGTACTACCTGCGCAACGTCGTCGGCAAGCGCGCCAAGATCGCCGAGCGCTATTCGACGACCGAGGAGAGGGCCAAGGCCGCGGCCGATGCTGCCGAGGAAGCGCAGCAAGCCAAGGCTCAGCCGGCCAAGCAGCCCTGATCGAGCGCCAGGGCACTCGATGACCAGGGACCACGTCCTCAAGATCCGTCGGTTCGTCGCCGATGCAAACCTGATCGTCGAGGTCAGGGATGCGAGGGGGCCGAGAATCACCAGCTCCGAGCGGTACCTGGGCCCGACCCGGGCTCCGCGTCTTCTTGTGCTGGCCAAGGCGGACCTGGCTGATCCGGAGGTGACCCGGAGGTGGGTCGACCGACCGCCGCCGGGGGTGGACCAGGTGCTGGCGCTCGACCTCTCCGGCCGTTTCAGGGGGGCGCACCGGCTTCAGACGGTCCTCGAGGGTTACCAGGCCAAGGTGAAGTCGGCGCTGGGCATCGTGAGGGCCGTGGTGGTCGGTCTGCCGAACGTCGGCAAGTCGACGCTGATCAACCGGCTCCGCCGACGGGTGGTCGCGCGGGTCGGAGATCAGCCGGGGGTGACCCGCGGCAAGCTGTGGGTCGAGATGAGCACCCGGTGTTTCGTGCTCGACACCCCGGGGATCATCGAGATCTCCGACGAGCTGCTGGCCAGAAGCAAGGACGAGGCCTGGAAGCTCTCCATCCTGAACATCGTCCCGGAGGCGGCGATGGAGCCGGAGGATACGATAACGGGCCTGCTGGAGTTCCTGTCGGCAGATCCGGGATCGCTGACCGAGCCGACGCTTCGCAAGGCGCTCGAGCTCGGCCGCCAGCCCATGGAGCTCCTGGTGGAGGTGGCCCCTCGAGCTTGGCCGCATCTCCCTGGACCGCCCGGAGCGGACCGCGTCATGAGGAACCGCAACGACCCGATCCTGGGAACGCCCAAGGGGCGCCCGGCCCCGGCCCTGGTGTTGACCTCCACGACGGCGCTGCTGGCCCTCGGGGTGCTGGCGGTCTTCCTGGTGCTGTCGTGGGAGTTCCTCTATCGCGAGATCTTCGATCGCGATCCCGGGCCGGGCCCCGTGGCCGGCACGCTGGCCCGGCGCGACCTGTACTCGCCGATGGAGCTGAAGGTGCTGCTGCCCTCGCGGGGCAAGGAGACGACGGTCCTGCGGGGAGAACGGATCGCTTCGCGGGGTGACAAGATCACTCCGGACCAGGAGGCGATCATCCGCGTGATGCGGGGCAGCACGTTCGCCGTCAACCTCTCCAGGCTCTGGGGCAACATGGTGTTGACGCTGGCGTGCGCCATGATCCTGATGGTCTACGTGCTCCACCTCCAGGACAACCTGGCGGCGCGCCGGAACCACCCGCTCCTGGTGGCGGTCATCGCCGGCATTCTGGCCGTGACCCGGCTGGCGGCCTACAGCGTGACGGACCTGGAGCTGATGTACCTGCTCAATCCGGTCCCGATCGCGTTGATCCTGATCGCCATCTTCATCTCGGCGGAGCAGGCGGTCATCGTGAACGTGGTGCTATCGATCCTGGCGGGCGTGCTCTACCACCACCCCTACGCGCCGCTGGGCTCCCTGGCCCAGTTCCAGCTCACGGCGTACGCCCTGCTGGGCGGTCTCACCGGGATCTTCTCGTGCTCCACCAAGCAGTCCCAGCGCTCCGACATACTCCGGGCCGGACTGGCCGTGGGGCTCTCCAACGCCGTGACGATCCTGGCGTTCAACCTGATCTTCCAGGAGAGCTACGAGCCGCCCACGTTCCTGGCCGTCTTCGAGAACACGTGGTACGGGCTTCTCAACGGGATCGGCTGCTCCATGGTGGTCCTCGGGCTGATTCCCTACCTCGAAGATCTCTTCCTGGTGACCACGTCCACCCGGCTCCTGGAGCTCATCAACCCCAATCACCCGATGCTCCAGAAGCTCATCTCCGAGGCGCCGGGCACGTACCACCACAGCCAGAACGTGGCGCACCTGGCCGAGAAGGCGGCCGAGGAGATCGGGGCGGACCCCTACCTGGCCAAGGCGGCCTCCTACTACCACGATCTCGGCAAGGTCAAGCGCCCCAACTACTTCATCGAGAACCAGATGGGCGGCCTGAACTTCCACGACAGCCTCACCCCGCAGCTCTCCAAGCTGGTGATCCATGCCCACACGCGGGACGGGGCGGAGCTGGGTCAGAAGCACGGGCTGCCCAAGGCGATCACCGACATCATGCTGCAGCACCACGGGACCGACCTCGTGGCGTTCTTCTACCATCGCGCTCTGGAAGGCGACAGCGACGGGTCGGTGGTGGACGAGCAGCAGTACAGGTACCCCGGACCGAAACCGCAGACCAAGGAAGCGGCCATCATCATGCTCGCCGACGCCTGCGAGGCCGCGGGACGGACGCTCAGGAAGTTCAGTCCGCAGGCGATCGAGGGGTTCGTCTCCAAGATCATCAACGACAAGTTCGCCGACGGCCAGTTCGACGAGTGCGATCTGACCAAGCGGGACTGCGAGATCCTGTCGGACTGTTTCACCCGCACGCTGGTGGCCATGCATCACGCGAGGATCGAGTACCCTGCCGATCTGGCCGAGGAGGCGAAGGCGGCCGGCGAGGGTCGCAACGGGACGCCCACCAACGGCAGGAGCCAGTCGCAGCCGGAGATCCGTCCGGAAGCGATCAACCAGTCCAATGGCGTTGTCCATACGAAATAGCGCCAGATCGGTGGTGCTCGACGGCCCTGCCTTGAGCCGGTACTTCCACCGGCTCGTCGCACGTCTGGGGCTCCGCGGCGAGGTCGTCGCGGAGCTGGTCCTCTGCGGAACCGAGCGGATCCGCTCGCTCAAGCAGAAGCACTTCGGTGTGTCGATGGCGACCGACTGCATCGCCTTCGGGGTCGACGCCGGTCCGATGAAGGGGGGGGTCAGGTACCTCGGGGAGGTCTGGCTCTGCCCGCGGGTCTGTGCCGGGAACGCCCGGCGGCTCGGCCGATCGCTCGACGAGGAGCTGCTCTTCGTGTTCACCCACGGGGTGCTTCACCTCCTGGGCTGGGACGACTCGACCGAGCGGGCCCGCGAGCGGATGTACCGGAAGCAGACGACGCTCCTCGACGCGTGCCGCCCGAGGAGACGGGTCGTCGTCCGGAGAGGTACGGGGCGGTGAGCGAGAGTCTCGTTCAGCGGCTCTACCGGGGTGGGCGCAGCTTCTTCTTCACAGGGATGCTCGTGGTCATCCCCCCCGGCATCACGCTGTATCTGCTGTACGTGATCTGGGGCTGGCTCGATGGGCTGGTGGCCTCCCTGCTCCCCCCGTCGCTCTTCGACGACGTGGCCGTGAGGATCGCCGGTTCCCTGGTGGGAATCGTGGTGCCGGTACTCACGATCACCCTCGCCGGCGCCGCGGCGCAGACGTACATCGGGGCGGGCCTGCAACGGTTCTACGAGAACCTCATCACCCGCGTTCCGGTGCTGGGAAGGGTGTTCACCTGGCTCCGGCAGATCTCGGAGATGATCTTCACGGACAAGCGGCAGGTGTTCAACAAGGTGGCGCTGATCGAGTACCCCCGCAAGGGGCTCTGGACCCTGGCGTTCGTCTCGTCGCCGGCCTCCCGCGAGATCGTGGCGAAGAGCGGCGGCGAGCTGACCTCGATCTTCGTCCCGACCACGCCCAACCCGACCTCGGGGTTCCTCCTGATGGTGCCGTCCAGCGAGCTGGTCCTGATGGACATGGGGCCGGAGGACGCCCTCAAGATCATCCTGTCGGGAGGCATCATCAGCCCGGACACCGCGGCCAGACCGGAGAGCGCCCCGGGCGCGCCAGGAGCGGGCTCCCCCCCGCCGGCTCCCTGACGAGCGGCTCCATCTTCGGTGCCAGAGCGCGACGGCCGATGTGTATCCCGGAGGACGCTCGCGCTCCTTCCGGGTCGATGCTAGTTCCGTCCGAATGTGGCCACCGGAGGGCCCAGCGCAGC
>JACQZM010000306.1 GCA_016213885.1 Candidatus Rifleibacteriota bacterium
CGCGACTTCAAGTGAATTCCCTCCACTTCCGCGGTGACTGTGCAGCCAGGCCGAGGCCTGATCACAGGCCCGACCCCGCGAAACAGGTGGGGGATCCTGGGCTCCTGGGCCACTCGACACCGTGGCCTGCGCCGTGAGATCTTGGACTCCATGGGATCCCTGACGCGGATCGGCCTGGTACAGGACGCGATCACGACCTTCGGAGGCTCGCCGCTGGCCGCGGCGCGGCACGTGGCCGTGATGGCGGACCGGCTCACCCTGATCCCTCTGTGGCTCGAGCAGGGAAATGCCCTGCACAGACACGTCGCGGGCAAGACCGAAGGCTGGAGGGTGGGCGGACGGGACACCGCCGAGGTGGCCGATCGGCTGATCGCGGCCGCCCGGCAGGAGAACCTCCAGGGGCTGCACCTGTTCGGGGCCTACGGCCATCCGCTGGCGGCGGCTCTGGCCGCGGCTCACCTCGAGCTGCCGCTCGTCGTCTCCTTTCGCGGTACCGACATCAACCTCGGCATCTTCAACAACCCCCGTCTGCTGGAGACGCTCGCTGCCGCGGCCACGGCGTGCACCGTGCTGAACGGGCACCAGGAGCGACTGGCCAGGCGGCTGTTCGGCGTCCGGGCGCCGGTCTTCAACGTGACCAGCCACGTGAACCTCGACGCCGCGGGCGTGGCGCCGGCCGACCTGCGGCTGCCCCGGCCCGTCGTGGGGTGCGTCGCCGAGTTCCGGCGTCTCACCGGCCTCGACGTACTGCTGGAAGCGTTCGCCCGGATGGCGCGCCTGATGCCGGTCTCCCTGCTCCTGGTGGGGCCGCTGGAGTCGCTGGAGGCCACCTACTACAGCCGGCTCCTGGACACGTATCCGGCCAGGGACCGCGTGCTGCGGACCGGCGCCGTGGGTCATGACGTCGTGGCCGGACACATGGCGGCCTGCGACCTGATGGTCTTTCCCTCCGTGGCCGAGGGGATGCCGAACAAGGTGCTGGAGGCCATGGCCGTGGGCGTCCCGGTGATCGCCTCGCGCATTCCCGGCATCGTCGAGCTCATCGACGACGGCATCGACGGCCGGCTGGTGGAGCCGCGAGACGCCCGTTCGCTCCAGGAGGCCATGGCGGAGGCGCTGGCCGATCGGGAGCTGCGACGACGCTGGGCGGCGCGGGCCAAGGAGAAGGTGGCCGCCGTGCACACGCGAGACCGGGAGCGGGAGGACTGGCTGGCATGCTATCGCGCGGCGGGGCTCCTGCCGTGACGTTCCGAGTGGGCCTCGTCACGACCCCGACCTCCGACCGGCGGCTCGCCGGCGAGCTGTCCCTGCTGGCGCCGGAGGTGACGGTGGTCCCCATCTCGCTGGTCCCGGGAAGCGGGTGGGGGTGGCCGGCTCCGAAGCGCCAGGAGGGCCGGTGGCGCATCGTCTGCGGAGAGTTCCCCGGCGAAGAGGGAAGCGGGGCGCCCACCCTGGCCATCGAGAGGGCAGCGCGGGCCCTGGAGGCGATCGTCGTCGAGGAGCGTCTCTTGGGCCTCCACGTCGACGGCCAGGCTGGCGCCCTGGCGGCGGCCCGGCTGGGGCTCCCGTTCGTGTTCTCGCTGCCGCTGGAGCACCACCCCACCCGGATGCTCTCCATGCTCGACGACGTGCGCGGCTGGGCAACCCTGGTCTGCCGGACCGAGCGTCACGCCGTCATGCTGCGCCGGCTCGGGCTGGAGCGGGTCCAGGTCGTGGCTCCCTTCCATGGTCGGGACCAGGGTGACGCGACGTCCATCCGTCTGCCGGGCGCGCGTCCACGTCTGGCCTGTCTCGCCTCGGGGCTGGACGCCGTTTCCGCGGTGGTGGAGGCGGTTCGCACCCTTCCCTCCCCGCACTCGCTCCTCTCGATCGGGCCGCTGGAGGCCGCGGCGGTTGCGATGCTCGAACCGCTCGATCCGGCGGCCGGCGCGATCCGGGTGGGCGTTCCGGCCGATCCGATCCGTACGTTCCGGGCCTGCGACCTGCTGGTCCTGGCCTCCCCGTCGCCGCTGCAGGTGCCGGCGTTCCTGCCGGAAGCGATGCGGGCGCGGCGCCCGCTGGTCGCGATTCGACACTCCGCGGCAGCGGCCTTTCTCGAGCCCGAGACGGAGGCGTTGCTCGTCGAGGAGGGCGACACCGCCGGGATGGCCCGCGTGCTCCGGACCTTGCTCGACGATCGCCCACGGGCCCGCAAGCTGGCGTCCGCCAGCTGGAAGAAGGCGGGCCGTCTCTTCTCGCGCACCACGGTGCGGGCCGGCTGGCGCCGAGTCTACGACCGGCTCTCGCTGGCGCCGGGCATCACCTGACGGGGTCGGACCCCGACCGAGCGTCACCGACCAGATCGGCCAGTCGCCTGGCGGCGCGGTCGGCGCCGTCCACCCGGAACGGGAGGTCGCGGGGAGCGCGGCCGCGAGACAGCGCCTGCTCCAAGAGGTGGGGCAGGCGATCGGTCAGGTCGTCTTCAGAGCAGCTCCAGATACCGTCGAGCTTGGCCAGCAGGGCGGCGCGTCGCAGCTGCTCCGGCCAGGTGGAGGGGACGAGCACCAGCGGCAGGTCGCTTCGCGCCAGGGTGTAGGCCGAGTTGTAGCCGACCCGGGAGACCACCACGGCGGCGTCCCGCGCGGCCTCCTCGACGCTGCACCGGGCCACCAGCTCCAGGTCGGGGTGCCCGCGGGCGATGCCGCGCATCGCCTCGAGGTCCGCCAGCGGACCCGTGACGAAGCGCATGCCCAGACCCGCCCTCCGGGCCAGAGGGGCGGCCGCCTCGAGGAACGCCTCGAGCAGCGCCGGCCCGCCGGCAAGCCCTCCGCTTCCGATGACGCCCAGCACCACCCGCGGGATCCCCGACTCGACCGGACACGTGACCATGCCCACGTGGTCGATGGTCCCGGGCAGCTCCAGCGCCCGGTAGTCGGGAACCGGGTCCATCCAGTCCGGCTCCTCGTAGACCAGCACACCGGCATACTGGCCCATCGCCGCACGGAGGCGGGGGTTGCGCAGGGCCGGCACACGGGTCTCGCTGTAGGGAAGCCCCCAGAAGAAGCGCGTCGGCCAGCTCTCCTGCCGAGCCGCCAGCAGGGCTGCGACGAGCTCGCCGCCGAGGCCGAACGGGAGGAGGTCCACGATCACCGCGTCCGGCCGGTCCGAGCGGAGGAACTCCAGCAGCCTTCGTTCCCTCTGGACCACGATTCCGGCCGAGAGATTCGAGACGGTCGCGGCCGGCAGTGGAAGGTGCGAGACGTGGCCGCACCGGACCAGGCGACCGGCCGACTCGTCACCCCCCGTGACGGTGCAGCTGGCTCCAAGGGCCGTGGCCGCCTCGGCCAGTCGCGCCGATCGCGAGAAGTGGCCCAGGCCCAGGCCGATCACGTGCCCGTAGAAGAGGCACCTCACCGTGGCGGATTCTCGCCCGCGCCGGAGCCGCCCGCGAAGCCCCCCGCCGCCAGGTCGAGCATCTCGGACCAGCGGCCCTGGCCAGCCACGACCTCCACGTCGGATCGGGAGCCGTGCCGCAGCTCCCGGGCCAGGAAGGCGGCGCCGGCCTCGCGCGTGATGGGCCTCATCCCGAGGCGCTGCAGCTGCTGGTTCACGCCCTCGCTGGCCATGCCGGTACCGGTCCAGGGGCCCCAGTTCACCGCCACCACGCGCGCCTGGGGCCAGTCCGCCTGCATGCGCCAGGCGATCCGGTTGAGAATCTCGTTGGCCGCGGCGTAATCGCACTGGCCACGGTTTCCGAAGCGGCCCGACACCGACGAGAAGAACACGACCAGCCGTAGCCCTGCCGGGCGGAGGTTCCGCCAGAGGTGGAACGCGCTGTCCACCTTGGTGCCGAAGACCCGGTCGAACGAACTGTCCGTCTTGTCGCTCAGCAGGCGGTCGTCGATCGTGCCGGCCCCGTGCAGCACGGCATCGAGCCGGCCGTGCCGGGAATAGATGCCCTCGAGGAGTTCTTGCATCTGGCCGCCGTCGCGCACATCGACCTGATGGTACTCCACGACCGCGCCGGCCTCGCGCATGCGTTCGATGTTCTCCGAGGCCAGGCGGGCGCGCCAGATGTGCGCGAGCTCCTTCTCGATCAGGGCCGGACTCTGGCCGTCGCCCTGGTGCCGGGAACGCTCCACGAGCCACTCCCGAAGCTGGGCCTGGGTGGCCAGCCCCTCCACCTCCGGAGAGGGCACCGCACCCGGGACGCTCCGGCCCACCAGCACGAATCGGGCACCGGGAACGACCAGGGAGCGAGCGATCTCGGCGGTGATGCCCTGGGCGCCGCCGGTGGCCAGCACGACCCAGTCGGGCTCGATCAGCGGCCGGGCCTCGTCGCCAGCCTCCGGCAGGGGCGCGGCGACCACATGGTAGGTGACCTTCCGGCCGCCGGCGAAGCCGACCTCTGCGTCGGTGTAGTGCAGCTCGTCGACGATGCGGGCCGCCATCTCTCCGGCCGTGGCGGTGCCCTCGAAGTCCACCGAGAGAGCGCGCAGCGAACCGACCTCCGCGGCGAAGCTGCGAACGAGACCCAGGGCGCCCCCGCCGAGCGGCAGGCCAGGGCCGCCGGCTCCGTCACGACCGTACGCGCCACCCAGGCGGGTGGCGGTCAGCGCCACCGCTCCTCGAAGCCGCTCGCCGCCGCAGCGCTTCAGCAACCGGTAGAGCTGCATGACCTGCCGTTCGCCCTCGGCGCGCCACTCCTCCAGAGTCTCGGGGCGAGGCAGGTCGGCGAGCGGCGCCAGATGCAGGATGCCCCCGAGCCGGGGGTGCCGTGCCAGCAAGGCCTCGAGCCGTTCGTGGTCCTGGGAGACGACCGCGCCCTCCAGACCCATCCGCGCCAGATGGTCCGCCAGCGGCGTCGCCACGCCCAGTCGGTCTTGGGTGATGAGATAGAGTCCGCGTGGTGGAAGCCTGCGGGCGCCTTCCGGGGCGCTCCAGGCCTCTGCCCGCAGCACCCAGCGCGGGCACGGGGCCGGAGCGTCCGGCGCCCCCCCCGATGGGGCCGGACCGACGCTCCCCTGGCCCTTGTCGGCGACGGGCGGTTCGACACTCGACGCCTCGCCCGCAGCGGCCGGCGAAGCCGTCTGCTGATGCCAGAACGACCAGACGGCATCGGCGATCTGCTGGAGCGTGCGCATCCGTATGAGCTCGTCCAGCCGGCCGCGAACCTGCGACGCCAGGTCCACCGGGCCCAGCTTGATGAGCTCCTCGGCGATCTCCACGCGCTTGATGGAGTCGATGCCCAGCTGCGCTTCCAGCCCAGCTGCGCTTCCACGTCGAGCTCCAGGCCCAGCATGTCGGCCGGGTAGCCGGTTCGCTCCGCGACGATCCGCACCAGCGCCCTGACGACCCCCTGGCGATCGAGCGGGCCGCCGTTCCCCGCGGGCTCTGCGGGTGCGGGTGCGGGGACCGGTGGGACGGGCGGTGCGGCGGGCTCCTGCCGGGGTTCCGGAGCCGGCGAGGCCGGGCCGGGTTCGGGACGGGCGGCCGGCGGCGGGACGTCGGTCCCGTTCAAGAAGCAGGCCATGACCTGCTCCTGGGTCCGCAGGAACTGGCGCATCGTCTCCTGGTACGCCTGGTAGGCCGCCAGCACGCGGGCGTCCAGCGCCACCGCCCCGGCCGGGGACGGCGTCGGAGGCTCCGGCAGCGGCCCCGGCGGCCCTTCCGGGGGTGGCATCGAGACCTGACACGGCGCCTCCGGTCGCTGCGGCGTCGCGGGCACGGCGGGGCGTGGCTGCGCCGGGACCGCCGGCAGCGTCGACGGCGCCGACAGGGCCGCGGAGGTGCCGCGGGCCGGATTCGCGGAGGGTTCCGCCGGACGGGTGTGGAGCGGGTTCACGATCCAGGCGGCGCGGGGGATGCCCGGCGCGGTCGGCAGCGCCCGCAGGTCCAGCGGGCGGACCGGGCGCTTCTCGAAGAGAGCCGCTGGCTGCCAGGGCACGCCGGCGCACCGGAGCTTGCCCAGCGCCAGGAGAAGGCCACGCAGGCCGGCTCCGCGGGTGTCCAGCGCCACGGCGAGAGGGTCGGTGCCTGCCAGGATCTCGCCCACCAGCCCGGTCAGGATGCTGCCCGGCCCCATCTCGATGAACGTCCGTACCCCGTCGGCGCTCATCCGGCGGACCTGCAAGACGAACTCCACCGACCCCAGCAGGTGGTTCTGCATGTGCTCCAGGATGGCGGCGGGGTCGTCGGGGTACGGGTAGCCGGTGAGGTTCGAGTACACCGGCAGCTTCGGCGACGCAAGACTCAGACCGCGCATCACCTGGGCCAGCGGCACCTGGGCGGCCTGCATCAGCGGAGAGTGGAACGCGCCGCTCACCGGGAGCGACACGGCGCTCAGTCCGGCCTGGCGGAGCGCGTCGACACAGCGCTGGACCGACTCGGTGCTGCCGGAGATCACCGTCTGGCTGGGGGCGTTGCAGTTGGCCACGACCACGGCGGGTCGACCGCTGCCGTCGGCGGCGGGAGCCAGGCTCGCGAGCAGGGTCTCGACCTGGTCTCGTGATGCCGAGATCGCCGCCATGGTTCCGGCGTCACCCCGGGAACCCGCCTCGTGCATGGCGCGGCCCCGCGCCTCCGAAAGCGTCAAGAAGTCGTCGGTCGACAGGACCCCGGCCGCGGCCAGCGCCGAGAACTCGCCGTAGCTGTGACCGCCCACGCAGTCGGGGTGCAGACCGAGGCGACGGGCCAGCGACGCGAAACCGGAGGAGAGCGCCCCGATCACCGGCTGCGCCACGTGGGTCTTCAGCAGGCGCTGGCGGGCCGCGCGCTCCTGCTCCGGAGAGAACGCCGCGGGGGGGTAGGCCATCCGGCCGAGAGGCAGACCGTACCTCGGGCGCAAGAAGCGATCGGCCTGCTCCAGCGACGATCTCAGCTCGGAGAAGTAGAGCATCGCCTCCCGGCACGGATCGGTGTACAGAGCGCCCTGTCCGGGGAAGAGGAAGGCGATCCGACCGGGACGCACGCCCTCCCGCCGGGCCACCAGGATCCAGTCGGGAAGCGGCTCCGGGCCACCCTCCAGATGGGCCTGAAGGCAAGACAGACCGTCGCGCAGCTCTTCAGGGTCGCGCACCACCAGCGCCGCGCACTGACCCGCCGGCGGCTTTTGCTCGGTCCGCAACGCCAGCGAGCAGGCGAGATCGGTGAGCCGGAAGATGCGTCCCTGGATCTGGGCCCTGAGCTCCTTGACCTCCTCGAGCAAGGTCAATACCCCGGTCTCGCCCAGGAATACCAGCTCGCAGGGCCACTGGCTCGCGCCCGGTTCGTGGGGCACCGCGGCGGCGTGCTCCTCGACCACGAGGTGCGCGTTGGTGCCGCCGAATCCGAAGGCGCTGATGCCGGCCCGGCGCGGCCCGTCGGTCTCCCGGAGCCAGGGACGAGCGTCGTTCAGCAGGTAGAGCGGACACCTGGCGTCGCGCAGCGGCTCCAGAGGCTTCTCCACGCCCAGGTGGGGTGGTTGCACCTGGTGGTAGAGCGCCAGTGCGACCTTGGTGAGTGAGGCAAAGCCGGCGGTCCGCTTGGTGTGTCCCACCAGGCTCTTGACCGAACCGAGGGCGCACGATTCCGGACAGGCGTCCCGCAGGACCACGGAAACCGTCTCGAGCTCCGTCCGATCGCCCACCGGCGTCCCGGTGCCGTGCGCCTCGTACAGGCCGATGGTGGACGGGTCTATCCCGGCCCTTTCGTAGGCGCGCTCGAAGGCGAGCCGCTGGCCGTCCGAGTTCGGAGCGGTCAGTCCCATGCTGCGGCCGTCGCTGGAGGTTCCGATCGATCGGATCACGGCGTAGACCCGATCCCCGTCGCGTTCGGCGTCGGCGAGCCTCTTCAGCACCATGAAGGCCACGCCCTCGCTGATGACGATGCCGTCGGCCTCCTGGTCGAAGGGCCGCAGACGGCCGGTCGGTGAGAGCGCCTGGACCCGCGAGAAGGCCGTGAAGTCGAAGGGCATCTGGCCCACGTCGACCGACCCCGCGAGCACCGTGTCGGCCCGTCGCGACGTCAGCTCGTGGCACGCCACGTCGACGGCGGTGAACGATGACGCACAGGCCGAATCCACGATGAAGTTGGAGCCGCCCAGGTCGAAGCGGTTGGCCAGCCGGCCGGAGACGATGCTGGACAGCACGCCGGGAAACGAATCCTCGGTCCAGGAAGGCAACCGGTCCAGGAGGTCATCGGAGCTGCCACCGAGCAACATCGGCACGAAGGACCGGAACACGAGGAATCCGCCCAGGAAACCGATGTCGCCCCCCGCCACGATCGTGGAGGTGCGGGAACGATCGAAGTCCCGGTGCTCGTAGCCGGCGTCTTCCAGGGCCTGTCGCGCCACCTCCAGGGAGAGGAGCTGGGCGGAGTTGATGCTGTCCCATCGGTTGGGCGGGATGCCGAACTTCAGCGGGTCGAACACCACGTCCTCGATCCATCCGCCCCAGCGGGAGTAGATGCGATCCCTGGAGTGTCGGTCGGGATCGAAGTACGGGCGCCAGTCCCAGCGGTCCGCGGGAATCTCGGTGATGGAGCACCGCCTCTGGAGGATGTTGTTCCAGTAGCCATCGCTGGTCTGGGCGCCCGGCAGTCTCAGGCCGATGCCCACGATGGCGACGTCGCAGGTCGTCGGAGTGGCCGTCGCACGGTGCAGGGGGGTCGTCGGGAGCTCCAGCAGCCGTCGGACGCTGCCGAGGGCGACCTCGTCGTGAAGCTCGGCCATGCTGAGGGTCTGGCCCCTCATGGCAGCCACCTCTCCCAGCATGTACATGCCCCCGGCCTCTTGGTCGGCGGCGTCGACCTCGACCAGCGATCCCTGATCGTCCCTCTTCAGGCCGCGGGTCGCCACCCGCAGCCGTCCCATGATCATCTCGTCGAGGCGCTTCGCCATCTCTTCCGGCGGCAGGCCCTCCCGGAGCATCCGGGAGCGGGCTGCCTGGAAGTGCCCTGCGAACGGGGTGGTGGCGCACCGGTTCGCGTGGCCCACGCCGCTCTCCAGGAGCACGGTCTCGCGGCACCGGATGGCCTGCTGCTGGAAAGCGGGCACGATCGCTCCGCTCTGGACCGCTTCCGTGGTGAACAGGTAAGCCGTTCCCATGAGCACGCCCACCTCGACGCCGCGCTGGGCCAGCCTCACGGAGAGCGCACTGACCATCGCGGCGGAGCGAGCGTCGTGGATGCCCCCGGCGAAGAGGATCGACGCCGATTCGTCCTTGGCGAGCGCCTCCAGCAGCACCTCCACCGCCTGCTCCCAGAGGATGAAGCTCGAGAGCGGCCCCACGTGGCCACCGCACTCGCGCCCCTCGAGCACGAAGCGTCGAGCGCCCTGCGCGAGGAACGACCTGAGCAGCGTCGGGGCGGGCACGTGCAGATAGGTGGTGATGCCTGCCGCCTCCAGCTGGGCGGCGTGGTCCGGGCGTCCGCCCGCGACGAGGGCGAAGCGGGGGCGCACGCGCAAGACCTCGCGGATCTGCGGCTCCCGCATCGCGGGCTCCAGAAAGCCGAGAAGGCCGACTCCCCAGGGCCTGTCGCCGAGGAGCGCGCTGGTACGATCGAGCAGGTCCCGGGCGGAATCGCCGGAGCTCATGGCCAGCGCCAGCATGGGAAGGCCACCGGCCTGCGCCACCTCCAGCGCGAACCGGGGGCAGTCGGAGACGCGGGTCATCGCGCCCTGGACGATGGGATGACGCGTGCCGTGCCGCCGGGCCAGCGGCGACTCCGGCGCCAGCACGCGACTCTCGGCCGCCGCGACCACCTGCGCGGCGCTGTCCCGGAGAACCGCCCGCACCATGCGAGCCACCGAACCGTAGCGGGCGCGGCATGAGGTCGCCAGCCCGGCCGCCTGGCCCAGGGGCCAGGCACGCTCCTGGGGGTCGCCCCAGCCCACCAGAGGCCTGGTCTCGCTCCGCCACCGGTCTGCCGGATCCTCCGGAGCCCACTTCAGGCTCTCGCCGACCTCCCGGGCCCAGGAGACCGCGTCGTCGTAGCGCGACGTCCGGGATGGAGCTCGCTTCCGCCGAGCGGGCGCGGCGGGCAAAGGAGAGTCGTTCTCTTCCGACCTCGTTTCCAGCTCCCGGGCGATGCGCTGCAGCCTGCGCACGGCGGGGAAGGTCGGGAGCGCCAGCACGCGGCACGGCGCGCCGGTGTGTGCCCCCAGGGCGATCGAGTCCTGGCTCGAGATGCGCTCCAGGTGCCGGCGCCAGCTCAGCGGTACCGGCGATTCGTCCAGCAGCAGCAACGCGTCATCCAGCACGACGCCAGCGGCGCCGGCCGCGAGGCACGCCGCGGCGGTGTGGACGCCGGCCACCCCGCGCACCATGACCGGGAAGCCCTCCATGGCGAGGAGCTTCTGCGTCAGAACGAACGCCGAGAACTCTCCGGTCCAGCCGCCGCACTCGTTGCCGCAGGCGATGAAGCCGGCGAGGCCGGCATCGGGAGCGCTGGCCAGATACAGGCCCTCGCTGCTGGTCACCTCCACCCAGATCTGGGTGCAGCTGGCGTGGCGGAGCAGCAGGGCCAGCGGGACCAGCACCTGGGGCCTGTCGCCGCACAGCACCATCACGTGCGGCCGGTGCGCGAAGCGCTCCAGGACCGCCTTCGCCCAGGGCATCTCCGCTGGACCGAGGCGGAGCCCGGGCAGGTGGTGCGATCCGGAGCCGGCCAGCAGGGCATCGGCGTTGGCCATGACCCGGCCGGCGTCGCTCTCCTGGCAGAAAGCGAGGTCCAGGAGCCCAGCCGCGCCGGCGCGAACCGCCGCCAAGGCGGTGCCCGCATGCTCGCTGGAAGCCGGAGTGCACACAAAGCACTGGAAGGGCGAGGTGGGACGATCGGTCAAGCTCGGCTCCTTGCGAGCGCTGCCCCGCGGCGGGGACGCGAGGCTCATCCCGGCCTTCTCCGTCGATGACGCGGCCGCTCGCGCCGCCTGCTCGTGTGGAGACCGTCGTCTCCACACGAGGTGGGCGAAGGCTCAGGCCTTCTTGACCTTGTCGAGCAGGTCGGCCGCATGCTCCAGTGCGCCGGCCGCATCGACGATGGGCTCGATCTCCACGGAGCAGTACTTGAACGCGGGGTTCGCGCGAACGGCGTTCGAAAGATCCGCGGCGCTGTCGACGTCGACGACGTAGGCGCCCCCGCCGCTGACGAAGACGCAAGACCAGAGCAGCTTGCCCTTCTCGGTCATCTTCCGGATCTGCTTGGCGCGCTCCCTGAGGAGCTCAGGCGCCGCCTTGACCGTGCGGGTACCGTTGCGACGCATGGTGATCAGAAACCTCATGTGCGACCTCCAACCCTTGGTGTTGTCAATGACCGGGACCCGAACCCCTCGGGCCCCCACGCTCCCAGTCCGGAGCCCTGAAGACTCCTCGACAGCTGGCGAACGCCGCCTGGTCCAGGTGGCGTTCGCCACGGGACGAGGCCGCGAAGCCATCACGCACCCATACCACCATCCGAGGTGATCGTCTGGCCGGTCACGAACGAGGCGGCGTCCGACAGCAACCAGACCACGGCCTCGGCCACGTCTGTCGGCTCGCCCAGACGGCCGAGAGGCGTGCGGGCCGCCACGCGCTCCCGCACCTGGGGAGGGTACCCCGCCTCGGTCATCGGGGTGAGAATGAACCCCGGGCAGACCGCGTTGACCCGGATCCGGCCGGGACCGTACTCCAGCGCGGCCGATCGGGTCAAGCCCAGGATGCCGTGCTTGGACGCGCTGTAGGCAGCCAGCCGCTCCCCTCCCCGCAACGCCAGCACCGACGCGTTGTTGACGATGGTGCCGCCGGCTCCCTGGCGGAGCATCTGGACGATCTCGTGCTTGAGGCAGTACCAGGTGCCGGTCAGGTTGGTCTCGAGAACGTCTCGCCAGGATTCGTCCTCGACCTCGTGGAGCTGCGTCGAGCGGATGCCGATCCCGGCGTTGTTGAACGCTCCGTCCAGCCGGCCGAACCGCAAGACAGCCCGGCTCACCGCCTCCTCGACCTCGGCGGCCCGCCGCACATCCGTCCGCACGAAGAGGGCGCCCTCGATCTCCGTGGCCAGCTCCCGGCCGGCGTCCTCGCGGTCGGCGAGAACCAGGCGAGCTCCTTCTCGAGCGCAGGCGAGAGCCGTGGCCCGGCCGATGCCGGACGCCGACCCGGTGATGAGGACGACCTTGTCTTGCAGCGCGGACACGACCGGCAGTCTACCAGACCTGGGTCGAGGAAGGCAGAAGACCCGGAGCTGCCCTGCCGCCTCGCAGGTTCCTGACGCCATTCAGGCTCTTCTCAAGAGTCTTGACTGCCTTGCCTGCCCAGCGGTACGAAGCGCTGGATCTTGCCGGTGCGGCTCCGTGGGAGCTGGGCCACCGACGCCACGTCGACCTCTGGCTCCGGCACGCCCGCCTTGCGGAGCGAAGCCGCGATGGCGTCTCGAAGCGATGGGAGGTCGACCGGGCCGCCGGTTCGTATCCGGATCGATGCTCCCGGCACGGTCTGCACGACCTGATACTCCACCACGTTGGGGGCCATGCCCAGCGGATCGCGGAACAGAACCGGATGCACCGACACGTCCCCGTACCGGAACCACTCCTCGCTGCGGCCCTGGATGTCGGCGATCCTCCGGAGCTTGGATCCACAGGGGCACTCTTCCTCGACGACCACCACTTCGTCGGTGATCTTGCACCGGATGAGCGGCAGCACCCTGTTGTAGAGGTTGGTGACCAGCACGGCCGACGACCTCGTCCCGGGGCCGACGGGACGGTCCTGGTCGTCCACCGGCTCGACGATGACCAGGTCTTCGGAGAGGTGCATGCCCGGCGCGTAACCACAGGACAGCGCCAGCGCGCCCGCCTCCGAGGTACCCCACGCGTTCCAGATCGGCACCGGCCAGGTCGCCTCCAGGGTGGCGCGAATCTCGGGCAGGAGCGGCTCGGCGCCGACGCAGAGGTCTTTGGGAGCGATGCAGAGGCGACCCTCCCGCGCCTCGAGCGCCAGCAGGTGGAGCGCCGAGGGGTACCCCTGGAGCACCGTGGGCTGGGCGCGGTTCAGGCCGTCGACGATCTCCGCCAGCGAGCTCGTCACGGAGAAGATGACGTGCCTGGCGCGCTTGGAGAAGGTCTGAAAGAGCGCAGTGCTCGAGTGGGCAGCGTTCATGGCGCCCAGGATGCCGCCGGACTCGTCGTCGTAGAAACGCTTCTCGCGCCTCCGGGCGCGCAGGAGGTTGCGCAGGTAGCCGCAGTAGCAGATGGCCCAGCCCTCCCAGTCGTAGACGAAGACGCCCCGCAGGCCGCTGGATCCGCTGGACATCACCGCGTGATGATGGTCCAGCAGGTAGGCGTCCTCCCGGAGGCCGGCCAGGTGGCTGTTGACGAGATCGAGCGTCAGGCGGCGATCGGTGAGGATCTCGTCGTAGCTGGCCATCATGTCGGAGCGCGTCATGATCGGAAGCCGCGGCAGCTCCTCGATCGTCAGGCTCGCCGCGTCCACCGCCGCAAGCCGCCGCCGATGAAAGGGGGACGCCTCCTTGGCCCAGGCCACCAGCTCCCTGAGTCGCTTCACCTGGAGGCGCAGCACGTCGGCACGGGGGAGGTCCAGGGCGGCCAGCAGACCGGGAAGAAGCTCCGCGACGGTCCTGGCGTGCCGTTCCCGGAGAGTCTCGTAGGGCAGCGCATCGGTCATCGTGGGGGTCACCTTCCCCGGGTCGGTGGCGGACCCCGCCGGTCCACGGCGGCTGGGTATTTCTACCACGCCGGCCGACGTCGTGCATCCGGGAGCGCTTGCCCGCGGTGCCAGAGCCGTGTACAGTCCTCCGGGGACCGGGGCCTCCCACGACCGCAGGCCCTTCGAGCGAGCCAGGTGCCGATGAGCGTTCGCGAGCGATCAGCCGATTCCGGGACGGACGCGGGCAAGCTCCGCCGGAGCTACATGGAGTGCTTCCTGGCCGACCACTGCAATCTGAGCTGCGCCCACTGCTCCCACGCCTCTCCGTACATGGCTCCTTCCACGCCGGATCCGGAGGAGTTCGCGCGGGACCTGGCCTCCCTGGCCGGGGTGCTCCACACGGGACGCCTCCGGCTGCTGGGCGGGGAGCCGCTGCTCAATCGCGACATCCTGGAGTTCGTGCGGGCCATCAGAGCCAGCGGGATCTGCGACCAGATCGGCCTGTCCACCAACGGCGTGCTGCTCGACAGGGTGGCTCCGGAGCTCTTCGACGAGATCGACTACCTCGATGTGTCGCTGTACCCTGGCACGAAGCCGGACGCCGACACCATCGCCCGCACGGCGGAGCAGATCGGCCAGGGCCACGGTCTGCGGCTGAACGTGTTCCGCAAGCCGGAGTTCCGCTTCCAGTCGCTGGACTTCCCGATCGCCTCGGACGAGACGGTCCGCCGGATCTACCAGGCCTGCAAGATGGCCCATGGCGGCTGGGACATGTTCCACGACGGCTGTCACACCTTCCATGAAGGCTGGTACTACCGCTGCAACCGACCGGTCTACTCTCGCCGGTATCTCCACCGCCGGGGCGTTCCCCCGGACACGATCCCGGACTTCGCGCACGTCGACGGGGTTCCTCTCCACGAGCCGGGTCTGCGGGAGCGTCTGGGCGCGTACCTGCTGTCGGAAGAGCCGCTCCGATCGTGCCGGTTCTGCGTCGGCTAGAGCGGCCGGCGCCTGCCCCACCGGATGTTGCTCTCCCACGAGGTCCGCGCCGCCCGAGCCGAGCCTCGCCGGATGACGTCCTGGATCGGGAGGTGCTCGAGCGTGATGGCGAGATGCTGCGGCCGATCCGCCGGCGCACTCGACTGGCTCTGGCCCGCGCGCTCTCGAGGGCGGCCGATCAGCGCCCGACGATCTTGCGATAGAGGCCGGTCAGCAGCGCGACCTTCTCCGGGCGGTTTCCTTTCTTCATGTGCCAGGGGATGCGCCAGTGGAGGTGGAGAAAGGTGAAGAACCGCAGCTCCTCCCGGTCCACGTCGCCGTACCCCTCGAGCAGCGACTCGAAGAGCGGGTCCTTCCAGCGGAGGCCGTACATCCGGGTGAACTCCTCCATGGGCGAGCCGGCGAAGGCGCTGGCGAAGTCCACCAGGCCCACGATGCGACGCTCCCGCACCAGCACGTGCTCCTCTTCCATGTCGAAGTGGATCAGCACCGAGGAGTCCCGGTCCAGGTAGTGCCGGTGGGCCTCGAAGTAGCGTCTGGCCGGGCCCTCCTGGGCGAGGAGCCCCTTGTCGCCGGCGGACTCGAGGTAGAACTCCAGGTACCGGTCCGCCTCGCCCCGACCGGCCTCGGTGATCCGCCCGAAGCCCTGGAGCCGGATCCGGTGCATCCGGCCCAGAAGCGCTCCGAGTTCACGGAACAGTCCGGCCTTCTCGTCGACAGTCAGCGACGCCCGGTCCAGGGGCTCGCCTTCGATCCACTCCTCGACCAGGTACGACCCTTCTCTCCAGAGCACGCGCGGCGCGGGCACGCCGGCCTGGCGGCACAGCCGGGTGGCCACCTCCTCGCGCAGATTGATCGATCTGTCGGCCAGCGGGCGCTTGATCACGAATATCCCCCGGTCGGTGTGGACCCGGCGCACCTCCTGCTCGACCCCCACGGAGAGGTCGTGGATCTCCAGGACCCGCGCCTGCAGGTGCTCGCGGAAGAGGTCCTCGGGGTTCATCTGCCCGGTCTACTGGCCCGTCTTGATGGGAGCCGGACGGCTGGGACCGATCAGGATCGCCCGGTCGCCCTTCACGATGGAATACTCCGGTGCCGGATTCAGGACGACCTGGCCGCCCCGCTTGATGCCGATGAGGACGTATCTCTGACGGTCCGCCCAGGACCTGAGCTCCGCCTGGGACCACTGCCCCATGGACTCGATGTCGGTCAGGTAGAGCTGCGCCCCCACCCGGAGGTTGGCCATCTCGTCGTACACCGCCTCCACCCCGGGGTCCAGCAGTTCTTGCACCAGCAGGCTCGACAGCAGCTTGGAGCCGCACACGATGGAGTCGCAGCCGGTGCGACGCAGAGTCTCCACGCTCTCGGGATCGACGCAGTGGACCACGGTCCGGATGCGCGTGTGCAGGCTCTCCAGCGCCATGGCCACCGCCAGCGTCGCCGCGTCGGACGCCGGGTCCAGCGGGTTCTTGGCCAGCACGATCGCGTAGGCCGCGCCGGTCACGTTGGCCCGTCTCAGAGTCGCCTCCCGGGCCGGATTGCCCCGGACGAACTTCACCCCCAGCTCCACCAGCTCCGCCGGAAGCTCCTCCAGCGCGTCGTCGATCAGCACGATCGACCTGCCTCTGGAGGCCGGATCGAGGCGCAGATCTTTGACCAGCTGCACCATCCGCGCGGCGTCCAGGAAATGAACGACCAGGACGTGATTCGAGTCGGAGATCTCGCTCAAACCCTTCAACTCCTTCGATCGCGACTCCACCAGCTGGACCGCGAGTGCGGAGAGGACATAACCCAGCAGGCCGATGCCCAGGACCAGCGTCGGGACACCCACCAGGAAGCGACCGCCCCAGGTCAGGGGATAGAAGTCGCCGTAACCCACCGTGGTCATGGTGACGATGGCCCACCAGAACGCATCGCCCCAGCCCAGGTCGGGCCGTTCCCGGATCTCGAAATAGAGGAAGCCCGACGCGGAGTACCACAGCACCACGAGCGTCGCCACCAGGACGCGCAGGAAAGTCCCCCCATGAGCGGCCTTCACGAGGATCCGCCAGACCACCAGGAGTCTAAGCATCCTTGCGAACAGCCTCCCAGAGAGCTTTCATGTACTCGGCGCGCTGCGCTGCCTCCGGGTGCCCCCAGAGTCCCGTCCCGGCCAGCTTCGCCTCACGCTCGACCTTCAGGTAGGCGTCTTCCCGGGCGAACGGCACCGTCGTCCCGACGAAGCAGAGCCCCTGCTGGATCAGCGCCGGCGCCACGTCGTGGCCGTCGACCGTGAGGTGAGCCAGCAGGCGTCCCTTGCGGTCTCGCCGCTGCTCGCCAAACTCCAGGACCGCCACGCCACCCCGGAGAGCCTGCGTCAGCGAGGTCACGAAAGACCGACCGATCGCGCCCGCCCCCGGCTCGTTCAACGCCGGATCGAACGAAGAGACGCCCAGGAGCCGGATCGTCAGCTCCCGCCCGTCCGGGTGCCTGACCAGGATCTGGCAAGCATCCACCACCTCGACGATCTGGACCCGGGTTCCGGAGTCGACGCTCGCTGCGGCGCGAGCGCGCTTGGTCTCGGCCTTGAACCGCTCCACATCGTACGTGAACATCGCCGAGACGATGGCCAGGTAGGCCATCAGTCCCCAGAAGCGGCCCAGTCGACGGAACAGTCTGGAGATCATGCTCCTCCATCATAGAGCCAGGTGGCCCCGGGAAAGCAAGTAGACCCGGCGCCTCGCCGGGTCCGAGTCGCGCCCCCGAGCGCGACCTCCAATCCGGATCCCCTCCCCTTCCACCGTGACCTGGCTCGAGACCAGCACGCCGGAACCGAGAAGCTCTACCGCCTGGATTACTGCCAGGCGATGGTCTAGACTACCTTCGTACCCGCCGGATCCCTGACGCGGCCCGATCCGCCGCCCGTCGGACAGGGGGTCGAGATGACCACGAACCGCTTCCGGGTGCTGCTCTGTGCTCTGATGGCGCTGGCCGTCGCCCTGCCGGCGGTCGCCCAGTCCCCGCAGATCCCGGGGCCGCCACAGGGCCCCGGGTTCCCCCAGATTCCCGGAATCCCCCAGAGTCCCGGGTTGCCACAGGTGCCGGGGTTGCCACAGATACCCGGGTTGCCCCAGATCCCGGGCGCGCAGCCGGGACAGCTCCCCCCGGGGCTCGAACAGCTCATCCAGCAGCTGCTGAGGCAGAACCCGCTCAACGGCTACCTGCCCGGGTCCACCGATCCCGGCGGCGTCAACCCCGCCATGTGGGGCACCCTCCTGCCGGCCGTGCCGGGCGGCCCGCTGGCCACGGCCAGGGAGTTCCTCACCAGGTTCGGGCCCCTGTTCGGCACCCCGCGGGAGGGCGGTCAGCCGGGCGGCCTGGGACGGCTCGGCGACATCAGCCAGGAGGGCGCCAACTCCGTCAGCATCCTCCCGAAGGTCGACGGCGTCCCGTACCTGCCGGGCCAGTTGAACTTCCAGTTCGGCACCGACGGCGGGCTCATGGGCATCATCGGACGGTTCCGCAAGCCGGAGAACGTCAAGAAGGGAGCGCTCTCCGCGACCCAGGCCGTGGAGCGGGCCATCGAGGAGCTCACCCGGAAGTACCCGGGCGCGCCGCTGACCGGCGGCGGCACCGTGCAGGAGTTCCTGGCCGACAACGCCGAGGGCGCCATCGAGCACATGTACCAGGTGGGGCTCGTGGTGGGCGTTCCCCCGCAGCAGCGCCGGGTGCTGCTCGATGCGGCCGGCAAGCTGGTCGCCGACGTGGACGACGGCCTGTCCGCGATCCCGGACGCCAAGGTGTACGTGGGCTACCCGCAGACCTACGTGGCCTGGGCGGACCTGCCGTGGCTCTCTCCGACCTACGACATCTACGATGCGTACCCGATGCCCGGGTGGAAGCTCAAGAGCGCCTACCTGGACGACGAGTACCACTATTATATTCTCGACTACGACGGCCACCTCGAGTCCGACCCGTACACGTACGGCCCCGCCCCGGACGAGGACTTCATGTCGGCCAACTGCTACTTCCACCTGTCGTTCGCCATGCGCTGGGCGTGGTACTGGGGCATGCCGGTCTGGCTGAACAAGCCTCTGAAGTTCAACATCTCCACGACCACGCTGGGCGGGAGCTACTTCACGTCCAACGCCAAGTTCTTCCGCGACCCGGTGTTCGCCATCTACTACTCGAGGTACAACCCCGGCCACCCCACCAGCCCCGCCATGGACGCCAGCGTCAGCTACCACGAGTTCGGCCACGCGCTGCACACGATCTCGAACCCCACGTTCGACAACAGCGCCTTCGGCTTCTCCTCCATGGCCGAGGCCGGGGCGGTCTCCG
>JACQZM010000307.1:0-1579 GCA_016213885.1 Candidatus Rifleibacteriota bacterium
GAGTGGGCCCGGACGGACGAGTCGCTGGCCAGGGCCGTGGAGCTCAGGCGCGCCGCCGACGGACGGCTCCTGGTGGTCCGGCTCGGCCAGACCATCGAGGACGTCGAGCAGACCATCCTCGAGTACGCTACCCGGAAGCCGGTGCCTCGACGACTCTACCTCACGCAGATCTTGCCGTGCGTGGGGCTGATCCCCAGCGAGACGTTCCAGGAAGCGTGGAAGCTGGTGCGAGCGCCCGCGGGTGACAAGGCCTCGCTGCGGCGCCTCTCCCGGTCACGGACCGGATCGGCCGACTGGTACTGCGAGGTCGCCCTGGAGTATCTGTACGGTCTGCGCTTCGCGGAAGCCCACGAGATGGCCGCGGCCGCGCTTCGACTCGCCCCGAAGTCCAAGGCCGCGGAGGAGATCAGTCACGTGGCCGAGGACGGGCCGGCCTGGGTTCTGAGAAGCGGGTCCGTTCCGCCGGACAGCTCCGAGCGGGAGATGCTGGCCAAGAGGTCGCTGGAGGAATGGGACCGCTGGCGCACCGAGCCTGATCGAGCGCTGCAGTCCGTTGCGGGCAGCTACCTTCCCGAGGTGCTGGACAGGTACCACGGGAGCGATGACCGGGGCGAACGAGCGGTCGCCAGTCAATGGGAAGCGACAGGGGCCCGCCGCTGGTCGGTGCGGAGACCGCCGATCGCCATCCGGCGAACCGACTACGAGTGGCCCGGTACGATCTCTCCCTGACTGGAGCCGCTCTCGCCTGGCGGTCGACCGGCGCGGGCCAGCGCCTCGACGATCGCCGGCAGAGTCTCGCAGGCGGTCCGCCGGATGGAGAACCCGCGCGGCGACGACTCGGCGATCTCGGAGAACGGGTTCTCCGCAGGGTTCACGTCGACGATCACGATCGCTCTCCGCGCAGCCACCTCGCCGACGCGCATGGGAAGCGACGTCGCCCCTGAGGTCCCCACCACCAGCAGTGCATCGGCCCAGTGGGCCGCCTGGAGGGAGCTCTCGAGACGGTAGAACTCCTCGTCGTAGCACTCGTCGAACCAGAGGACATGGGGCCTTGCAAGCCCGCGACACCGCTGGCAGACCAGGAGCTCCCTCTCCGCGGCACTCACCGGCACGGTCTTGCTCGTCCGGACCATCTCCCTGGGAACGGGGCGAAGCTCCCGGCTGCATCCGACCGCGCACCGCATGTAGGCGATGTTACCGTGGATCTGGTACGTACGTGCCGGCGAGTTGCCCGCCTCGAGGTGGAGCCCGTCGACGTTCTGCGTCAGGAGCAGAAACCTGTCCGCGAGCAGCGACTCCATCCGGGCGATCGCCCGGTGCCCTTCGTTGGGGCCCGCAGCCAGGCAGACGCCCAGCCTGTACAGGTACCACTGCCACACATCCCAGGGATTGGTCTCGAACATGTTCAGCGTGGCCATCTGCTGCGGATGGTACTCCCTGGAGCCGACGGTCCAGTATCCGTCCCTGCCCCGGAAGGTGGGAATCCCGCTCTCCGCCGACACACCCGCGCCGGTCAGCACGGCGAGCCGTCCTGACCGGCCGATCACCTCGAGCTCCCTCGCCAGTCGCGCACCCAGCA
>JACQZM010000307.1:1657-4850 GCA_016213885.1 Candidatus Rifleibacteriota bacterium
TCATGACCCCATGGTACGGTGGCCCGCAGGCGCAAGGCAAGCGACGGGACGAGGATCCCTGCACGGTCGGGCGGCGCGGCCGGGCGAGCAGCGCCGGTGGGGATGGGCTTGGCCACGACGGACCGGTCGATGGCCACCAGCGGCCCCCGCATGCAGCCCAAAAACACCGGACGCACGGCGCGGGCCGTGCGTCCGGGCTCGAGGGGCACTCGGGCGAGTCTACTTGTTGGCGCCGCCCTTGTTGCCGGGGTTGCCCGGGCTGGTGCCGGCGCCGTCGTTGACCGGCGGGTTGCCCGGAGGCTGGGGATCGGAGCCGTTGCCGACGCCGTTGTTGCCGTTGTCCTTGCCGTTGCCGCCGTTGCCGCCGTTTCCACTATTGCCGCCGTTTCCACCGGAGTTGCCCGGGTTGCCGGGGCCGGTGCCGGCGCCGTCGTTGACCGGCGGGTTGCCCGGAGGCTGGGGATCGGAGCCGTTGCCGACGCCGTTGTTGCCGTTGTCCTTGTCCTTCTCCTCGTCCTCGTCGGGCTCCCAGTCGCCCTCGTTACCCCGCCCGGGCTTGCACCACCGGTGCCACGCAGGGACGGGCATCTTGCAGAGGCGCCACCAGTGGGCCATCAGGAAGGTCGAGCCCGGAGCCGTGGAGAGCGAGATCTTCCCGAAGGCGCAGGCCTCCAGCTGATGGGACCGGGCGGTCAGAGAGAGGCTGCCACGCACCGGCTCGACGCCTCGGGCCGGAGCCGCCTCGCGGAAGGTCGCCGAGAAGGTCTGGAACCGGACGACTCCCTTCCACAGGTGCGGAACCAGATCCCCCCAGCTCTCCTGGGTGACCGTGATCGGCGTGGCGTCGGACGCCGGACCGACCAGCACCTGGCAGGAGTAGCTCTCGATGACGTAGTACTTGGGGCCGTACTTCATCCAGAAGGTCAGCTCGTGGGGGCGGTGGCTGAACCGCAGGTGCTTCGCCTTGAGCGGGGCGTGGACGCTGCGGTGCTTCAGCCATCCCTTCCGCTGCTCTTCCCAGCCCTTCAACTTCTGCTGCCACTCCCTGGTCAGCTCCTGCACCTGGCTCTGCCACTGCTTGATCAGCGCCTGGTACTCCTTCAGCGCCTCCCGGTACTTCTGGAGCTGTGCCAGGTACTCCGGAGTCACCTTGCGGTTGGCCGGGACCGGCGGGGGCTGAGGGGCCTGGGGCCGGGGCGGCTGCGCGGGGCGCGGCGGCTGCACCGGAGGGTTGTCGCAGTTGCAGCCGCGGTCCAGGTCGTCCAGATCGCGCCGTTCCTCCGGCGTGAGCGGCGCCCGGCTGTAGTGGACGGCCGACAGGCTGAACACCGACGACTGCTGGACCGAGGTCTCGAACGCTTCTCCCTCGATGGCATCGGAGTTCTCGTAGCATCCCTGGGCACCCCAGCCGTGGAGGCCGAACACGCCGTAGGCATGATCGGCGAAGCAGCGAGGACGCTTCGGCTTGCAGGGGTCTGCCGTGGCCACCGCGGTCAGCAAGGTCACGAGCACCGCTGCAGTGAAGACCGCCCTGAGAGTCCGGCTCTGTGCCAGGTTCGAGCTCATTCCCACCCTCCTCGCCTTCTTGGTTTGTGACACCACCTTCTCAAGCAACAGTCGTGCCCGGCCGGTGCGCTGGCTGCGGCCCTTCATCATGAAAGGACTGTCGCGTCCGCCCGTCCACGGGTCTTGTTTCGATCCTCGCCGAACCGACCGCCGGCATCCGGTGGGTCGAAGCCGATCCAGAGCGACTTCTCGGTGTGTGTTGTGGAAATCGACAACAGTTCGGGTTTTTCGACACACGGGTCTGGCCTATGCGCTCGCCGCCACCCTCTCGATGATGTGCGATCGTCCCCTGACCGGCGCCTTCCTGGCGTACAGCCTGGGCGTGCTGGGCTTCCTGGTGAACCTGATGGTCATCGAGAAGAACGTCCCGTGGAAGGTGCGCAGGTACATGTCCGGCGAGATCGTCTTCGGTCTCGTGATGGTGCTGATCTGCCTGCTCCTTCGAGGTTCCCTCGCCACGTTCCAGACCGCCGATCTCCTCGATCGAAAGGACCGCATGCGGCGTGCCCTGGAGGGTCTCGTCGCGTTCGTGCTCTTCTTCGAGCTCTGCGTCGTGGTCTACGTTCGGCTCCTCGCCTGCTGCGTCCGGTTCTGACGAGGCGGGCTCGTCCCATCTGCGCCTCGGAGGCCGAGCCATCGGCGATCACCGGGTCCGCGTCGGACGAGTCACTTCTTTCTGATGACCAGCCCGAGGTCTTCGAGGCCGCAGCGGACCATCATCACTCCGATCGAGGCCAGCAGCAGGTTGGCGATCTTGGCGAACGCCCGGGAACCGTCCTGTCCCAGGAGCCTGTTCATCAGGTCGGCGTAGTACAGGCAGACCCAGACGATGAGCATGTTGGCCACCAGGGCACAGATGGTGACCAGGAGACCATGGGCCTCGTGCTGCATCAGAAGCGTCGCCAGGGCGGCCGGCCCGATGATGAGCGGGATGCCGATCGGGAAGATGCCCACGGTGCCGGGGAGCGGCTTCCTGTGCTCCGAATCTCCGACGAGCTCGGCCGTGGCGAGGATGAAGAGCAGGATGCCGCCGGCGATGCGGAAATCCTGGAGCGTTATCCCCATGATCCGGAAGATCGCATTGCCCACGAGGACGAACCCGACGCCCACCACGAACGCCGTGACGGTCGCCTGGTAGGCGATGGTGCGCTTCTCCTGGGCGTTCTTCTCGGAGACGAGCCCCAGGTAGATCGGCAGGGTGCCGGGGATGTCGATCGCCACGAAGATCGGGATGAACGACAGGAGGAAGTGCTCCAGCATGACTCCCAGGTTCTCCGGCACGACGTCAACCTAGCACCAACGCCCCCGCGTTGACGAGGGCCGTGGCGACTCACGACGAGACAGGCGACTCTCCGGGTGGAAGTGAGACCCACGCGGGCGCCCTCAGGCACCGCCACGCTTCCCGGGAAGGAACGCCACAGGCCGGGGCAATCCGGGGAGGGTTCGAACGCGGACGGGAGGGCCGGAGAAAGACCTCTGGAGCCGCTTCGCGAGATCGCCCTCGACAGGAATCGAACCTGCGACCCACGGATTAGAAGTCCGTTGCTCTATCCGACTGAGCTACGAGGGCCGATCGCGTCTCACGGCAAGGGAAAACGGCTCCGTGAGCAGAGCCGCGCGGAATATA
>JACQZM010000308.1 GCA_016213885.1 Candidatus Rifleibacteriota bacterium
GTGTCTCAGAAACGGAGCCGGGTCGAAGCAGGCCGCCAGCTGATCCGGGGTGAGCTGCCGGGTCACCCGCGGATCGGCCCCGAGCAGGTCGAGGAACCCCGGAGCTCCCGGCTCCATGGCGGTCATGGCGTGCCGCTGCACCAGCCGGTAGGCCTCTTCCCGGACCATGCCGGCCTCCACGAGCGCCTGCAGCACCTTTCCGGAGAACACGACCCCTCCGGACCGGTCCAGGTTCGCTCGCATGCGCTCGGGGTGGATCGTCAGTCGCGACACCACCGCGGTGAGCGTGCAGAGCATGTAGTGCAGGGTGATGAAGGCGTCCGGGAAGACGACCCGCTCCGCGCTGGAGTGGCTGATGTCCCGCTCGTGCCACAGAGCCACGTTCTCCAGCGCCGTCACGGCGTACCCCCTCATCAGCCGAGCCAGGCCGCAGAGCCGCTCGCAGAGCACAGGGTTGCGCTTGTGGGGCATGGCCGACGAGCCGGCCTGCCCGTGCTCGAACGGCTCCTGTACCTCCCCCACCTCGGACCGGGCCAGCCCACGGACCTCCAGGGCGAACTTCTCCACCGATGCGGCCACGCAGGCCAGCGTCGTCATCACCGCGGCGTGCCTGTCGCGCTGCAGGATCTGGCTGGACACCGGAGCCGCGGCCAGGCCCAGCCGGGTCAAGATCATGGCCTCCAGGGCCGGGGACAGCGAGGAGTAGTTGCCCACGGCGCCGGAGATCTTGCCCACGCCCACCTCGGTCCGGGCGGCTTCCAGGCGGGTCCGATGCCGCCGGAGCTCCTGGCACCAGACCGCGAGCTTCATTCCCAGAGTGGTCGGCTCGGCGTGAACGCCGTGGGTCCGGCCGGCCATCACCGTGTGGGCGTGCTTTCTGGCCAGCTCCGCCACCACCCGCCTCAGGGCGTCGACCCGGTCGAGGAGAATCGACAGGGCGTCGCGCAGCGTCAGCGAGAGCGCCGTGTCCACCACGTCCGACGAGGTCAGCCCCTTGTGGATGAAGCGCCCCTCCGGACCGACCCGCCGGGCCACGCACGTCACGAAAGCCACCACGTCGTGGTGGACCTCCGCCTCGATCGTGTCGATCTCGGCCGGGTCGAACCCGGCCCTGGCGCGGATCGCCTCCATCGCCTCCGGGGGGATGAGGTTCTCCCTGGCCAGCACCTCGCAGCAGGCCAGCTCCACCTCGAGCCAGCGCTGGTACCTGCGGGAGTCGGTGAACAGCGACCCCATCTCGGGAAGGGTGTAGCGCTCGATCACGGCCCGGCCCTCGACGCCCCGCTCACGGCGCCGGGCCACGACCGGCCACTGAGGCCCACCCGGGCCAACGGTTCGCCAGGGCAGGCCTCGGCCGCGCACCGAGCCGGGCCCGGAGCGAGAGTGCGGCCGGCTCCCGGGTCCGGCCGGCTCGACCGCGTCGCGTGCTCCGCGGGCGAGCCGGGCGGGATCGTTCGAGATGGGGGGCCCTTCGCTTCGCTCATTCCGCCCCCCAAGCCCCCCTCGGCCTCGCCCTGCGGGCTCACCGTGCCCGACCTCTCGCCGCCGGCTTGCTGCCGGAGCGCTTGCCGCGGCGCTGCTCCCGGACCGAGTCGAGCTGGTCGACCAGCCGTCGGGCCACCTGCCGCACCGCCGCCTCCATCCTGACGCCGGGTCGGGATTCGTGGGCGTAGATCAGGCTGCGAGACACGGTCACCAGGCCGCCTCTCCCGTCGCGGTCGAACACCGGCGCCAGCGACTCGATCTCGCCCCCCTGGGCGCCCACCCCGGGCAGCAGGAACGGCGTCCTCGGCATGAGCCGCCTGAGGCCGGCGGCCTCGGTCGCCCGGGTCGCCCCGACCACGGCGCCGATGGACGAGTAGCCGCACTGGCCCACCAGATCAGCTCCCCAGCGATCGACCTCCACGGCGACGCGCTCGAACAGCGCCCGGCCCGGCCCCCGCTGGAACAGCTCGGCCCCCGGATTCGAGCTCAGCACCACCACGAAGATGCCGGCCCCGAACCGTTCGCACGCCCTCACGAACGGTTGCACCGCCTCGGGGCCGAGGTAGGGGTTCACGGTGATCGCGTCCATGCCGAAGCCGGCGGTGCAGCGCCCCGGAGCGGTCTCGGGCCCGCCGAGGTAGGCGCTGGCATAGTGCTCCGCCGTCGCGCCGATGTCGCCCCTCTTCACGTCGCCCAGCACCAGGAAACCGCGGCGCCTGGCCTCCCGGACCAGCTTCTCCAGCACGGCCACGCCGTGACGACCGTAGAGCTCGAAGCAGGCCGACTGGAGCTTCACGGCCGGGACCATGCCTTCCAGCGCGTCCATCACCCGCAGACAGAACTGGCCGAGGGCGTCGGCGGCCGCGCGCGGCCCCGACCGCCTGGCGAAGGCTCGGTCCACGATCGGGGAGGGGAGACGCTCCAGAACCGGGTCCAGACCGGCGCACAGCGGGGTTCCGACCTTGTCGATGACGGCCATGAGCCTGTCGGCGAAGTTCACTCGATCCATCCTTCGTGGCCGGGCCGCTGCCGGCCGGCGCGGGGCATGGAGCTCCGGCTCGACAACTCCGTGACGGCGAGATTGTAGGTATCCGTGGCCGGTGTGTCAACGGCAGCCCGGTGATCCGGTGATCGACCTGGCGATCAGAACGGGCCTGCGTGGTCCTTTCCAGGCCCGACGATCGGGTCGGCCCCGACCGATCGGCCGAGAACCTGCAGCACCGCGGCCTGGATCTGGCTGGCCCCCGGGTAGAAGAGCGCCTCGATCGCCTGACTGGACGGCACCGCGCAGTCCGGCCAGACCACCCGGGCCGGGGGCGCCTTCAGCGCATCGAA
>JACQZM010000309.1 GCA_016213885.1 Candidatus Rifleibacteriota bacterium
CTCGTCGTCGACGAGGCCCAGAAGGCACCGGGGCTCTTCGAGGTGATCAAGGCCCTGCACGACGCCGATCCGCGGAGACTCTCGATCGTGATCACCGGCTCGTCGGCGCTGGAGATCCACGACCCGCTGGCGGAGACCATGGCCGGGAGGGCCCGCATCGTGGAGATTCACCCGTTCACCCTCGGCGAAGGGTTCTCCCACGCGGCGGCGGAGGACCCCACGGCCGGGGAGCTGCCCGGCCTCGTCTCCCGCCTTCTGACCGGGCATTTCGCTCGGTCCGACTACGAGAGCTGGGTCGACAGGAGCCGCTGGCACGCGGCCGAACGGCGCCGCTGGACCGGGGTGCACCTGCGTTTTCCTCTCTTTCCCGAGCCGTGCGCCAGCGAGGAGCCGGAATCCTGGATCAGGGACTACCTGATCACGTATCTGGAGAAGGACGTGCGGAGTCTCGCGTCGGTGGGCAACGTCACCTTGTTCCGGTCGTGCCTGCGGCAGGTCGCGGCGCATGCGGGGAGCCCGATCAAGTGGGAGACCATGGGGCATCGGATCGGCACCACGGCGATCACCTTGCGCAAGTACGTCGGGTTGATGGAGCAGACTTTCAACCTCATCCGTCTCGCGGCGTTCGGCGCGAACCCGGTGTCTCGGGTCATCCGGGCCCCCAAGCTGTACTTCATCGATCCTGGCCTGTTCTGGGGTGTCCGAGGCTTCGAGGATCTCCGACTTCTCGAGGCGTCCGGCATGCTCGGGACGTACATGGAACTGGCTGCCATCGCGGAGATCGCCAAGTGGTGCTCCCTGGAGCCGACCGCGCCGGAGCTCCGGTTCTGGCAGAAGACCGCCGTGTCGGAGGTGGACCTGGTGGTCTCGAACCGGGGGTATCACATCCCGTTCGAGATCAAGATCGGGAAGAAGCTCGACAGTCGCTGGGTTCGCGGTCTCGACGCCTTCGAAGCCGACAACCGGTCGATCCGTATCGAGGTACCCTACCGCATCATCATACACACGGGCGACCCGGAGCAACTCGACGAAAGGACCTATGCTCTGCCGCTCTGGATGTTCGCCTAGGAGCAGTGCGCCTGCCATGGCCTGGCCAGCCCAGCCCTCATCGCGAGGCCTTGTCACGACCGGGTCCCGAAATGCGAGCAGAGCGCTTTCGATGCCGGAGATCGTGAGCTCTTGAAGCGTGCTCGGGTCCTGACGGTCCAGGAGCTCACGAGAGGCGCGGAAGGAACCTGCAGAACCGACGCACAGATGTCCGCGGGCCGGCCTTTCGCCCGCCACGGGCCCCAGCGGCATCCAGTCCATCTCGAGCAGGGCACGGAGCCACTCACCCTCCCCCGACTCGAGCATCATGGGGTCGTCGGTGAAGACTTTCGTGAAGAGCACAGCCTGGGGCCGAAAGGAGATTGCAGGAGCACGGGGTCGACGTCTATCGTGGAGTCCTCGCGGGTCCGTTCATGAAGGGTGTTTCGCGTACTCAAACCATGCACGATGCCAGCGAGTTTGTACAGGAGAAGCTGTCGATCACGGCGCCCCGACGAGGCCGAGGTGCCGTGAGCGTCGTCAGGGAGCCGCGATCACAGCCGTTGCCCCCACTCCCTTACCTGGACGCACCGAGTCACACATCCAGGCCCGACGCCCTCGACGCTGCTCGCAGACCATGACCTCGAGGCGACGGGACCCATTCATGCGTCGGCTCGTCAGATACAACCCTGCGACACGCCGCGCGCCAGCGTGAAGTCTGAGTCGGCAGGCGAGCCAGCCCCGTGAGCGAGGAGTCCAACGACTCGGGCAGTTACTGAATTGGCTGATGGGGGCATCTGCCCAATTGCAGAGCTCAGCCGCGAGCCCGGCCCGACGGAGGAGGGCCGGAATCGTCGGCTGCAACGTCAATTGGCTGGGCGATCGGGGGTGGACCCAGCCAGCCTGTGAAGCGGCATCAGCAAGGACGGAGGAACTCCTCGATGGCTCGTACCATCGCCTCGATGGCTGGAACGACGGTCGGCTGTGCACGAAGATCTCCTAGCGCATCTTGCAGTCCCTCAGCCACGATTGCGGAGTGATCAAGGTGTTCATCGGTGGCAAAGAGAACGAGGTTGTGCACAACATCAGCCAGCTGATCCAGAGACACAGGCGATTCCCTGTCGTCTCGGGCTAGCATCGCTGCTCGAGTCAAGACGATGTCCTTGACCAAGAGACTCATCATTCGCGCAGTGACGAACGACAGCAGATGCCTACCGCGACGCTCATCGCCAGGCTGTATTCCTAGCATCAGGGCATAGGCCTCTATGAGCGCGGTGTCCAACGCCATCGGCGCCACGGCAGTGACGTCCTCCAGGACCGTTGCTGACGATACTTTCAATCGAGCCAACCTGAGGACCGAACCCGCGAGCTCATCGACGCAGCCAGAAGACAGTATTGCGACATCCGTCGGTGAAGGCGTCGTCTGAAGAGGTAGCTGCGCGGTGGAGACGTTGGCGCGCCCCATGAGAATAAGCTGAAGACAGTTTACTAGACGTCCGTGAATCTCCCGGCCGTAGTCGTACAATGGCCTCAAGCCGACCGCAGCTAAGGCCGCCGGCCGGTAGCCCACTCCAAGATGGCGTCGCGCTGGCCCTGAACAAGGATCCTGTAGTTGGCGTTGAGCAGTTGATCGCGTGTTCGGACGAGGAATTCCGTCCGACCGAAGGGGTCGGTCTGCCGCATTGTCTCGACCATTCGCCTGGGTAGCAGAACCCTTGTTACCTGGCCTCGCGGCGTCGCATATTGGGTTGCTGCCCTGACAAAGTCGTCCGTGAGGCAAATCGCTGGCTCCCGGCCAGTCAGATGGAATTCGCTACGATTGAGTAGAGCCTCCTCGAAGCTGAACTCGCCACCCACCAGTCCTCGTCGAGAACCATGGAGCAGCTCGACAAGATAATCCGCCTGCTCGATGGCAAGCAACTCCCTCTCGCTCATTGCGCCTGGCCCACAAGCCAGAGCAGGAGCATCTCGGCCACGTAGGCGCCTCAGAAAGTAGGCGTATCGCGACAGGGACCGCAGACCGGAGCTCCAACCACCAGGTGGGCCAAGGCCAGCCCCACGAGTCGCAAGGACTACTCCGAGGCCCTCGACCTCATTCCGTGAGGCACCAAACTCCTGAAGGGTACCCCCAATCAGGCCACCGACCAATCGGGGGACCAGGGGAAGAGCGTCCATTCTGGCCTTGTCAAAGGCGTCAGCGTCTCTCTTGAACTGCTCCCAATCGTACAGGCCGATAGGATCTCTACGCCCGACCGGGTTGTTCCCGACGTACCCGTAGAGATTCCACTGCCCGCCCTGGAACCCGATCGGATCCCTGGAGAGGAACCGCATCAGCTCCGGGCTGTACACTCGGTTCCGGAGGAACAGAAGCCCGGTCCGCGGATCACGCCGGGCGCCAGCGAAGCCGATCACACCAGCGTCTGCTGAGCCCGGCTTCACGGAACCGTACGCCAGGTGCTCCGTCGTCCGGATGACCGTCCCCGTGTCGTCCACCGCCGCGATCGCCGTCATCAGGGGATCGGTGAGCAACGTCTCGTGCGCGGCTGGGTTCCCTGGCGGACCCCGCTCCACGGGACTATCGAGTTCCGGCAGACTCAGCGTGAACGTCTCATCCTGAGCCACTCCCAGCATCTCCGACACGATGTTCCCGAAGGCCCAGTGGAAGCTCGCGGTCGTGTCCGGCGTCGTGACCGATTGCATCCGGTAGTCGTCGCCGAGCCGCATCAGATCGGGGCTGTACGCGCGGATGCGAAGGGAGAGGAGGCCAGCCCGTGGATCGCGACGGGCGCCGGCAAGGCCAAGGGTCCCACGTCGACCGTGATCGTCGTGGTCGTACCTCAGTGTCGCCGCTTCGATCCAGGTGACGCTCAACAAGCTCGAGTCCGGATCGTACGCATAGGCGTGGGTATCCAGCCCCGCCTTCTCGCGGGCCGAACTCCTCGGCGCATTGAACGTCCGGCCCGTTGCTGGACGATGACCCCTGCAAACCGAGGTCCCCCCGAACTCGTTCGTGAGATCCCGGTACGTGATCGCTGCCGTCTCGTTCGGTCGACTGACCTTCGGCGGGTGATGATGCAGGTCGTACTTCAATGCCGTGCCCAGACTGTTGACGACGACGAAGGCCAGGCGCGCCGGGGTTCCGGTGAGGTGACCTTCCTGAAGTCGCCAACAGGACGTGGCGAGGCCTGAGTCCATCCGCTGAAGGGCCCCACGATGGCATGAGGCACTGTTCGCTCCAGTGCAGGCTTTCTCGCCGTCGACGACAGCCGCGCCGAAGACCGGGGAGGTGCCGACCGCCGCCAGGTGCGGTGCCACGATCGCACAGCAGAAGACGATGAGGTTGATCCAGCGTGTCAGCATTGCCTTGCCGTCAGGCAGGTGGCTTGTGTTCGCGGTCGAAGCGAGTGCTCCCACGTGCCCCGCCGCAGTCACAACGAGCGTATCACCGGGTCGAGCTGGGCGCCACAGGGCAAGCCGAAGTCAGGCGTGGCCGACGCCGGTGCAAGCAGGTTCGTGCACGACGATCGTGCTCCTGCAGCCCTCACTCGGGAGGTCGCTTCAGGGAATTCGGTGGCGGCCATAGCCGCGCAGGAGGTGTGCCAGTAGTCCTGCCACGAGCGACGGTTGACCGTCAGCGTGACCTCGGACTCACGAGCCGCCCCGTCCTCCCGCTCGCCGGCAATGACCCCTTCGGGACATGCTCTCGCCCCTCGCGTGTCGCTGGCGGAGCCCTCGATCAGGGCCACTGCGTGCTCGCGGCCTCGAAGGTGGTCGATCATCACATCCGTGTCGGCCAGGATGGGCCTCGGCATTGTCTCGGTCTCGATCCCGGCTTGCGCGGGTCTCCCGGAGGTCTGGAAGATCGTGCCGGTCCTTCCAGATGCCTGCCACACGATCCAGGATGGCCCCGCGCGGGAACTCCTGGTGGACCGGTTTGCGCCCGCCGTCAATCGACCATGGAGCGCAGCCTGCGGAGCAGCCGGGAGTTGACCAGGTCGTCGAAGAGCGAGTACGCGACCGGGGTGAGCAGGAGCGTGATGAGGAGGCAGAGGGTCTGCCCCCCGATCACGACGATGGCCATGCCGCGGCGGCTGCCCGCTCCGGGCCCCGTGGAGAGCGCCATGGGAATCATCCCCGCGATCAGGGTCAGGGTCGTCATCAGGATCGGCCGGAGCCGGGTGGCGTTGGCCTGGAGGATCGCCTTGAGCCTGTCCATGCCGGTCTCGCGAAGCGCGTTCGTGTAGTCCACCTGGAGGATCGCGTTCTTCTTCACGATCCCGAAGAGCATGAAGAGGCCGAGCATCGACCAGAGGTTGAGCCGCTCACCCGCGAGCACGAGAGCGAGGACCCCGAACGGGATGCACAGCGGCAGCGAGAGCAGGATCGTGATCGGATGCACGAAGCTCTCGAACTGTCCCGCCAGGATCATGTACATGAAGACCGTGCTGAGCAAGAAGGCGACCACGAATCCCGAGACCAGCTCGCCCATGTTCTTGCCCTTGCCGAGGAAGCCAGCACTGTATCCTGATGGGATCCTGGCGTCGGCCAGGATCCGCTCGACCGCGGTCTGCGCCTCGCTCAGCCCGAGTCCCTGGAGGTTGGCGAGGATCATCACCTGTCGCTGGCGGTTGTAGCGGCCGATCTGCGTCGGACCGAGGCCGGACCGCACCTGGGCCACCGCGCCCAGAGGCAGGAGTCCCTCCCGCGACCGGATCGGGATCTGGGCGACCAGCTCCGGTCGGTTGCGGAACCTCTCCTGGAGCCGTACGCGGACCTCGTACTCCTCGCCGCGGACCTCGTCCCGGAACCGCGTGACCTGCTCCTCGTCCCCGCCGACGAGGGTCCGGATGGTCGAGGCGACGTCGAGTACGTCCAGTCCCAGCGCGGCCGCCCGTTCGCGGTCGACGTCGATGTCGAGTTCCGGCTTCCCGGCGCTCTGGGACGAGTCGACGTCGACCAGCCCCGGCGTCTTGCGGAGCTTCGCGACGACCTCGGACGAGAGCTTCTTCAGGACCTCCAAATCGGGTCCCTGGAGCGAGAGCATCAGGTCGGCGTGCTTGCCGCCGCCCCCGATCGCGTTGATCGGCGAGACCGTGGTGATCAGGTCGGGGAACCGCTGTGCCAGAATCTCGCGCGTCTGCCGCATCAGGTCGGACTGGGAGCTCTTGCGCCTGGCCAGGTCGACCATGCCGACGTAGATCTGACCCTCGTTCGAGCCCGTTCCGGCCTGGTCGCCGATGGTGGCGAGCAGCTTCTCGACCGTCGGCTGGCGTCGCAGCGACTCTTCGACCTGGGCGAGCACCCTCGACGTCTGGGCCAGCGACGCGCCCTCCCGCAGCTTGACGCTGATCGAGAACTCCGACTGGTCGTCGGCGGGCACGAAGTCCATGCCGACGCGCTTGAACAGCGGGACGGTCGCGAGGACGCAGGCGAGCGACAGCCCGACGACGACCCAGCGCCGGTTCATGCTGCGCTCGAGGAGCCAGATGTAGCAGGCCTCGAAGAGCCGGTCGAACCACGAGTGCCGGCTCTCCCCCTTGGCCTGGTGGACCTTGAGGAAGTGGCCGCAGAGCATCGGGGTCAGCGTGAACGAGACGAAGAGGCTCACCATGATCGAGAACGCCATCGTGAGGCCGAATGACCCCAGGAAGCGGCCGATGATCCCGGGGATGAACGCCACCGGGACGAAGATCACGACCAGGGAGAAGGTGGTCGCCATGACGGCCAGCCCGATCTCTCTCGCGGCGTCGCTCGCGGCCTTGCGGCGCGGTTTGCCCAGCTCCTCCATGTGGCGGAACGCGTTCTCGTGCACGACGATGGCGTCGTCGATCACCAGGCCGACCGCGAGCGTCAGGGCCAGCAGGGTCATGCTGTTGAGCGTGAACCCCATCAGCCACATCAGGCTGAACGTCGAGATGATCGAGGTCGGGATCGAGAGGGCGACCATCACCGTCGTACGGGCGTCTTTCAGGAAGAGGAGGACCACGAAGCTGGCCAGGATCGCCCCGAGCACCAGGTGCTCCATCACCGCGTGGAAGCTCGCGAGGATGAACCGAGACTGGTCACGGATCGTCGTCAGGGTCGCTCCCTTCGGGAGCGTCGGGAGGAGGGTCTGCAGCCTGGCCTTCACCGCCCGCACCACGTCGACCGTGTTGCTGCCGGACTGCTTCTGGACCAGCAGGGCCACGGCCGCGGTCCCGTCGAGCCGTGCGAGCGTCCGCTGCTCCTGCCGGGTATCGACCACGGTCGCGACGTCCCTGATCCGCACCAGGGCCCCGGCGACCTCGCGCACCACCACGTCGCCGAACTGCTCCACGGTCCGGACGCGGCCCAGGGTCCGGACGACGAGGTCGGTGGGGCCCGTCTCCACCAGGCCTCCGGGAACCTCGACGTTCTGGCGCTGCAGGGCCGTCTTGACGTCGACCGGCGTCAGTCCGTGGGCCCTGAGGGCGTCGGCGTCGAGCGAGACGTGGATCTCGCGCAGCCGTCCCCCCACGAGGGACACCTGGCCGACGCCGAGCACCGACTCGATCGGCTCCTTCACCTGCTTCCTGGCGATCTCGGTCAGCTCTCGCGGATCGACCGGGGCCGAGACCACCACGCTCAGCACCGGAGAGGCGTCGGGATCGATCTTCTCGATGACCGGCGGCTCGACCCCCTGGGGAAGCTTGCTCTGGACGCGACCCAAACGGTCACGCACGTCCTGGGCGCACGCGCCGGCGTTCCGACTGAGCTGGAAGGCGATCACGACCTGCGACAGCGACTCGTACGAGGTGCTCCGAAGCTCGTCGATGCCCGAGACCGTGTTGACCGCCTCCTCGATCACCTTGGTCACCTGCGATTCGACCTCGACCGGACCGGCCCCAGGAAACCGCGTCGTGACCACGACGTAGGGGAACTCGATCTTGGGGAAGAGGTCGACTCCCAGCTCCCGGTAGCTGAAGGTGCCCAGCACCACGAGGGCCGAGACGAGCATCGTCGCGAAGACGGGACGTTGGATGCACAGATCCGCGAGCTTCATGCTTTTCCTCGAGCGGGGCCGCGAGGGTCCCGGTCAGATCCTCCCCGTGCCGGAGCCGGAGGGCTTCGATGCCTGGATCGTCGGGTCGATCTCGACCTTCACGAACATGCCCGGGACCAGGTCGGCCGTTGCGTTGGGCACCTCGATCTCGACCTTGCCGTTGCGGCTGCGCGCGTCGACGAACGGGAACACGTTCGTCACCCGGCCCGCGAAGGCTCGCGCCGGGTGGGCGCGCACGAAGACCCGCGCGTCCTGACCCGCGCGGACCCTGGGGAGATCCCCCTCCGGAACGTCGACGAGCGCGCGCAGGACCGAGATGTCGGCGAAGACGCACAGCGTGGTGCCCTGGGGCGACCCGCCGGTCACGTTCGTGCCCTCGACGACCAGCTTCTGCATCACCGTGCCGGGGAACGGGGCCCGCACCTTGGTATCGGCCAGACGGAGGTTCGCGCGCCTCACCGACGCTCTGGCCCGGTCGACCTCGGCCCTGGCTCCGCGCTTGTCCTCCGCGCGTGGTCCCTGTCTCACCAGGGAGAGCGAGCGCTCCGCGGCCACGACCCGGGCGGCCGCGATCTCGCAGTCGGCCGGATCGAGCTCGGCCAGGACGCTTGAGCTCCGCCCGCGACTCGAGCGTGCCGGTGAACCGCAGCGTCGGGTCGGGCCGGACCGTCCCCCCTTCGGGAACGGGGGAAGGCGGTGTCCGGGCCTGCGCCCCGACCGGCAGGAGAGCCGCGAGAAGACAGACGAGCAGCGATCGCGTCGTGTTCATGGGGTGACCCTCCGGGTGGCCACGTTCGTCTCCGGTCCGTCGAGACCGGTGATGAGTCCTTGCGCCTGGTCGAGCCGCGCCCGGGCCACCGAGTGGTCGCGGCGCGCCCGGGCGCGGTTGGTGCTCGCGACCGAGAGCGCGAGCTGGGCGTCCTGGACCTCCAGGTACGTGCGAGCTCCCAGCCGGTAGCCTCGCTCGACGATCGCGAGGGCGTCGGTCGCCTGGCGGACCGCCGCCTCCGTGGCCTCCAGCACCGCCCGCGACTGGGCGACCAGGGCGAGCGCCTGGGAGATCTCGAGCCGGGCCGACTGCCGCGACACCTCGAGGTCGGACGCGGCCTTCTCCTCCTGGGCCCTGGTCTCCTCGACCCGCCCCCTGGTCAAGAGCCCGTCGAAGATCGGCACGTTGACCGTGACCGTGGCCGACCGGGTCTCGATGTCCTGGTCGATGGGGAACCGCTGCCCCTTGCTGCGCTCGTACTGAGCCGTCGCGACCAGCGTCGGAAGGTAGCCGGCCTTGGCGGAGCGCGAGGAGTGGCGGGCCGCGGCGAGCCTCTCCGTGGCCGCGGCCAGGTCTCCGACCGGGCCGGCGGCGCGTCCGGGGGCGCGAAGTCGCCCTCGAGCTCGATCGGGGTCTCCGGATCGATGCCGAGCAGGTTGGCCAGCGCCTGGCGTGCGATCTCGCGGTCGTGGGTCGCCTGGATGAGCTGCGGCCGCACGTTGGCCAGCTGCACCTCCGCGCGGAGCACGTCGAATCGCGCAGCGGAACCGGCCCGCTCACTGCAGCGCGCCTGGTCGAGCTGCCTTCCGACCTGCTCGACCGTCGCCTGCTGCACCGAGATCAGCTCACCCGCCAGGAGCAGGTCGTAGAACGCCCTCTTCACCTGGGCGACGAGGTCCACGCGCGCCTTCGCCACGTCGAGGGAGGTCGCGTTCGCCAGCCGCTTCGAGGCGCGGGAAGTGGCGTAGCTTCCCACGTCGACCAAGGGCTGGGTGAGCGTCACGCGCTGGGCCGTGATCTTCTCCGCGAACAGCGCGCCGCCCGGGACCGAGGTCGCCTGGGACTGCTTGTAGATGTCGGGGATCGCCTGGTGCGCCTCGAACGCGAGCGCCGAGACCTTGGGCATGAGGGCGGCGAGCGCCTGTCGACGGCGTCCCCGGGCCGCGGGGGCCAGCTGCGAGGTGGAGTGGAACTGCGGGTTGGAGGCGATTGCCCTGGAGAGCGCCTCGCGCAGCGTGAGCTTCACCGGTGTGGATGCGGGCCGCACGGCCGCTCCACGGGCGGGCGGGACCAGGCAGAGCCAGAGACAGCAGAGAGCAGTGGTGGTCCTCACGATCGATCAACCTCCGCTCGGCCGGACGAGGCTGGACTGGAGATAGAAGCGGTGGAACCTCCCGGCCTGCGCGACGAACTCCGCTTCGGTCGGCGCGGGAGCACCCTCGATGTGTTCCCAGAACAGGAGCATCAGGACCACTCCGTGCAGCGACCTGGCCAGCACATCGAGGTCGCAGTCGGCCCGGAAGACCCCCTGGTCGACGCCGTCCGCGAGGATCCGCCGGATCGTCCCGAGAAGGGCCTTTATCTCCGCGGCGTGTCTCACCGGACGTGCCAGCGAGGACTCCCGGTGGAGCACGGTGAACAGGTCGCGGTTCCTGGCGGCGAAGGCAGCGTGACGCCGGCAGAGCGCCACCACCTTCTCGTACGGACCGTCCACGAGATCCAGGATCTCGTCGAGATCCGCGAAGAAGCGCCGGCCCCGGTCCACGAGGATCGCCTCGAGGATCGCCTCCTTGCGGTCGAAGTAGCGGAACACCGTGCCCTCCGACACCCCGGCCTCGCCGGCGATGTCGCGCGTGGTGACCCGGTCGTACTCGCGCGTGGCCAGGAGCCTGAGAGCTCCGCTGACGATCGACTCCCGCGTGGACTCCGAGAGCTGGCGCATCTGAACCCCTCGAGCGGTCGGTCCCGATAACGGAAGTGATCACCTCCGTTTGCGACACCATCGGCACCGATCGAGCCAGGATCGAGCGTCGAAGAAGGAAAAGTGTCGTCACCGTGCGACCGGGAGGCTCCCGGAGCTCATCACGAGAAGATCGAGACGTATCCGTCCGGAGAGATGGTTCGGTCGGCCCGATCGCGGGCCGTGACGCAGCGGGGGATCGAGCCTCCCGGTCGGACTAGTCGGTGCCGAAGAGGGGCGCGGTCCCGGAATGCGGTCGCTGGCATCCGTACGTCGCACACCCGCCGGCCCAGAGGGCGCAGTCGACGTGGTGAGGCGTCTCGCAGACCGTGCACACCAGTCGCGCGCCGGCCGCGTGCATGCCGCACACGGGGCACCGGAACGGGGCACCTTCGTCCTCGACCGCGCCGAATGTCGTGCCGGGCGGACGATCGTCGTGGGAGCGCGGGTCGACCAGTGCGACCAGGAGTGCCAGCAGGCCGACGGTCGAGAACGAGAACGCGGTCACGAGAGCCTTCCAGAGGGTGGGGGCGGCTTCGAGCCAGTCCGGGGGCAGCCGGGTCGCGACGCCGGCGACTGCGATTCCGGCGATCAGCAGGGTGAGGCGGATCATCGCGATCCCTCCCGCGCCGTTCGTGGCGCTCTGCTGCGGAGTATACCCCGGCTCGCCCGCCATTGCATGCGACAGGCCAGGTTCCGCATCTGCCGTTATCTGTACATCCCGGGGGGCCGGCTCGGCCGTCTTGCTGTTCAGGCAGGCCGGCGGGAGGCGGACCGACTCGGGACGTGCGGTTCAGGGCGTGCGGATCCCCGATCGGACCTTCAAGGCGCTCATCCGGGAGGGCGTGATCCAGACGATCCCGGCGGACCCCGGCATGGGGCGAGGCCCGTGCGAAAGCTGCTGCTTCCTCGATGCGACAGGCAGGTGGGAGGGCCTCTCGCCGGTGTTCTGCCCGGTCCACGGGCGGTGGACGCCGACACCAGGGTCGCCTACCGGGAGCCTGCTCCAACAGACTCCTGGCGCTTCCCGAACTCCATCCAGATCTCGTCCCCCTCCACCACGAACGTTCGGTCCAGACAATCGTCGCCCGAGTCGATCCTGTTGAGCGGGTGCATTCCCACTGCGATCCGGTCGGGCAACGGGGCCAGATGGCCGAGGAGGTGTCCGTCGGTGGCCACGTTCAGGCGAGGACCGGCCCGCATCATGACACCCTTGAGCCCGTCGTAGCGCAGGAACTGGTAGATACCACGGCCGGAGATGGTGACCAGGCCGTCGTTGCTGGTATCGCTCTTTCCGTCCCCGTCGAGGTCGAGCTCCGCCACGTCCCCGCTCCGGACCACCCGGGCTCTTCGGACGTAGGTCACGTCCACGACCAGCTTGCCCGGGGCGGTCTCCCTGACGACGAACTCCAGGATGGGACCCGGCGCGTTCTCGGGGAAGTCGGCGAACGACAGGCGTCCGAACGACGGGCCGCCCTTGCCGCGAGGGTGGAGCACGGAGGCCGCATCATCGGCCCGCACGGCTCCGCCGGAGTCTCTGACCACGGCCAGGAGGTCCCGGAACATCACCGGATGCGTGTGGGTCTCCTTGCGGTAGGGGTCGACCACCGTGACCGGAGTGTCCCCGCGCGAGAGGCCACCGGAGCCGTCCATGTCGGCCATGGTGAGGTCGTTCGGATCGTCTCCCGTGACGAACAGCGCCATTCTCGCCGTCTCCAGGGCCGGCATGGACCGGAGACCGGCCGGGCGGGCAGAGGCTTCCACGAGCACCGCCCGGGAAAGGCAAGCCCAGAGGGTCAGCGCCACCAGAGCAAGGTTCGGGATCTCTCGAACGGTCCGATCTTCCATGGCGTCTCCTCCTGGGTAGTCGGGTCATCAGGATCCGTCGTACCGGCCCTCGCCGACCGGCCTGCTGGACCACACGCAAGCACGCGGCGTGCCAGCGGCGGCACCTGGTTCCTCGCCGGTTCCGGGGCGTTGCCGAACGCGTCGGCTCTCCCCGGCGCTCGGACTCCCGGAACGCGCCTCGGATAAAGCGCATCGGGGACCCGGCCATCGGATCGTCGAGCCGATGAGCCGGGGACGCCGATCAGGTTGACCGGTCACGGCGATCCGGGCGACCGGGCCGGTTGGACCGACCGTGGGCCCGGCGAGCGACGGGCGCGGCGTGATGGGCCGGGAAGTCGTCCCCCCGACAGGATGGAGCCGGCGCGATCGACTGCGCCTACGGTTTCTTCGGCGCGAATGCTCGTGGGAGCCCCTCGCGCGAAATCAACCAGCGCTCCGGGATCGACTCCAGGCCGGCACTCAACACGACGATGCCGCCCACGATCGCGCACGTGGTGTCCCGGTCGCCCAGAGCAGAGACCGTGGCCCACAGGGCGTCCTCGTAGTTCTCGAGGAACCTCGAGGCGCACCACAGGCAGAACGGCACGGTGTCCTGGGCGCTGATCCTGCACCCGCAGCCGAGCACGGAAGCCGCGTGCGTGACGGTCGTGCTGGCCGGCATGGCGATGGCCTGACGGATTCCCAGCCGTACGTCCCCTGGAGGAGTGAGTGCCTCGACGAACTCCAGGAGCGTCTTTCCGTCGAGAACGGTGGGGGAGACGCGGCGGAGCCAGGCGTGAGCGGCAGCCAGGGCAACGGCCACGGCGCCCGCCTGGCCCTCCGGGTGAAGGTGGGTCACCTGCGCGGACAGGAGGGCCTGCTCGACGAGCTGCTCGATGTCGTCGGCGAAGAATGCGCCAAGCGGTGCCACGCGCATGGCCGCTCCGTTGCCGTGCGACCCTGCGCTTCGCAATCAGCTCCTGGGCATGGCCGGGTGGTCCGAAGAACTGCTCTCCGAAGGCATCCCCCACTGAGAGGCCGGCGAGGGAGACCAGCGCACGCTGGACACGGGCATCGTGGTTGGTGGGCAGCATCTGCGCGAGCTTGGAAGCGGGGCGCGCCAGCATCGACGGGCTCCGGTCTTCAGGGTCGCGTTGGATCCGGCCAGGCTTCTCCATGTTATCAGGGCTGCACCGTGTCGGTCACCGCATTCGCTTCCGCGGCCGTGACTCCGGGTAGTGCGACGGCTTCCCTGACGCCTCACTCCGGGTGGACGGGCCTCGAGAGCGGCGAGGGCCTTCCTGGCCCCTGCTTCCGAGAGGACGAGCCTACGCCAAAGCGATGGATCGAACCGTCCCTGCCTGTCGAGATGAGGCCGAGGCCAACCGAGTCTTCGACGAAGTGCAGGGTCAGGACATCGTCTGCGTGGGGCTGGAAGGACTGGAGATGCCTGAGCGAGGGCAGCTCGAAGAGCGCGACCGTGCCCTCCGATTGACCACACGCCTTCGTGCACTTCACGAGCCAGGATCCGACGCTCCGCTCGGGAGATGAGGACTGACGAACTCGTTGTCGCGCTTGCCGACCTTCAGGTTCGCTCCGTGCCGCATCAGAAGCCCTAACAGGGAGCGCCCCATTGCCTCGGTCGGACCCCGCGGGCCGGCGGGCTCGATGCAATAGATCCCTCTCCCTTCGAAGAGGTCTGATAGGACAGGTCAAGATCGCTCGTCCTTGCGCCTCGAGGCCCTGACCACAGACTCGGCACGCTGGGCAATCCACGGAAAAATCGTAGCACGCCGCGGTGGGAGGTGTGCCACCCGGGCCCGGGCGCTCAGTCCGGGTTCGAGGGCAACCTGGAGGTTGGTAGCAGGCCTCGGATGCCAGCTCCGGGCTGCGCGCTCTGACGAGCACCTTGCCGATGGAAGCTTCCAGCTCGGCGATCCCCGGCGCGGTCGGGTCCGGCTGGACCGCAGGCGCGGCCGCCGTCACGGGGGAACACCGGAGCAGCAGGTGCCGCAGTCTCACCACGGGCGACTTGATTTCGGTGCGCGGCGGCGCCATTG
>JACQZM010000276.1 GCA_016213885.1 Candidatus Rifleibacteriota bacterium
AGCAGCATCCGTCGGTAACCTGTGCCAGCCGTGACTCGATCATCGCCACGGAAGGGTACACCGCCTTCAGCTTCCGGTGCGCCAGGTCGACCGCCGAGTAGGGCTGTCCTCATACCCCACCGGGCTGGACGCTGAGGCGTCGAGCCCGACCGGGTCAAGCCCGCTCGAAGACCTCCGCCGGGGTGATCTCGAACCCGGAGAGCACCTTCGAGCCTAGCTTCGTGTCGCCCGTGCCGGACGCGAAGACCTCGTAGCCATCTTCCGAAAGCGTCAGGATCGTCACCGATCGTGCGTCCAGGTCGACCAGCCAGTACTCCTGGATCGAGAACCTCTGGTAGATCTGGAGCTTCGTGATCCGATCGCGTTCCGCCCTGGCCTTCCGGAAGATCTCCACGACGAGATCCGGCGCTCCGTGGATCTGCTTTTTCACGAGGGTCTTCGCTCGCTCGCCGCGGATGTACACCAGATCGGGCTGGACGATCGTGTCGAAGGCGAGGATGACGTCGACCGGGGCCGTGAAGAACATCCCCTCTCCGCCGCCACCCCCGTCCCGCCTCCAGCTCTCCATCTCGAAGAGCAGGTTGACGCTGGCCGTCTGATGCTTCGGTTCGGGAGCCGGAGTCATGACGATCTCTCCTTCGAGGACCTCGTAGCGGATCCCGTCGTCCGGAAGCTGCTGGTACTCCTTCCACGTGATGTGAGCGCGAAGCGGCTGGCCCATGGGGATCGAACCTCCGACAGCAAGTGTAGCACGAGGAGGGCTCTCTCGCTCCGGCGAGCTGGACCGGTCGCCGGTGCGTCTTCCGGAGCGTTCACGACCAGACCCTGTGGATGCCGTACTCGTCGAAGATCGGATCGCCGCTCAGGACCTCCAGCTTCTCGATCTTGGCCTGAGACGCAAGCAGTCGATCGAAGGGATCACGGTGGTGGAAGGGGAGCTTCTCCACGGCCGGATCACCTTGAACATGATCATGGTATGACTTGGTCAATGTGGCGGGCGGTCCTCCTGTCGGTGGCTTGATACCTTGCACTTTGATGATAGCATGGATAAATTGCAGGGTATGTACGTCGAGAGAATGGCGACCCGACAGTTCACCGCTCTCCTGAAGCACTTTCCGGCCGTGGTGGTGACCGGTGCCCGTCAGGTCGGGAAGAGCACCCTCGTCGCCCATCTCCTGGAAGACAGGGCCGACATCGTCGTCTTCGACCCAGTCGTGGACGTGGAGAACGCCCGCGCAGACCCGGACCTGTTCCTCGACAACCACCGAACGCCTCTGGTCCTCGACGAGATCCAGTACGCCCCGGAGCTCCTCCCGTCCCTCAAGCGCCGCATCGACCGCAGGCGGACGCCGGGTCAGTACGTTCTGACCGGCTCACAGCAGTGGGGAGTGCTCAGGTCGGTGGCCGAGAGCCTTGCTGGCAGGGCTGCTTTTCTGGATCTCGAGGGTTTTTCCCTCTTCGAGGTGGCCAGGCCTCGGATGAGCATCCACTGGCTCGAAGCGTGGCTCGACTCACCCCGGTCTGTGATTGACCAGGGTATCCACAGGCTGAAGGACGACTTCTCTGTCGCTGAGCGGCTGTGGCGTGGGTGGCTGCCCGAAGCACACTTCGTGCCCCGGGAGCTCGTCGCCGACTTCCACATGGCGTACCAGCGCACCTACATCGAGCGGGATGCGCGCCTTCTCGCGAGCGTCTCCGACTGGCAGCAGTTCGGCCGTTTCTTGCGGCTGGCCGCGGCGCTCACGGGCCAGGAGATCAACCGTTCGCAGCTCGGCCGGGACATTGGCGTGTCGCCGCAGACCGCGAATCGGTGGCTCGACATCCTGAAGGCCACTTTCCAGTGGTTCGAGGTGCCGGCGTTTGTCGGCAACCTCGTCAAGCGCGTCAGCGGCAAGGCGAAGGGCTACATCGCCGACACCGGCCTCGCCTGCTCGGCGCTGGCGATCTCCGCTCCCAGAGCGCTGCCTGCCCATCCGGCCTGGGGCGCTCTGTTCGAGACGGCGGTGTTCTCGGAGGTGCGCAAGGCGGCATCGGTCCTCTCGCCGAGGCCGACGATCCATCATTGGAGAACCGCTGGTGGAGCCGAGGTGGATCTGATCCTCGAACGTGATGGAGTTCTCTATCCCCTCGAGGTCAAGGCGGCGAGCAACCCGTCCAGGCGCGACACCGCGGGCCTTCTCGCCTTCCGCAAGAGCCATCCGGGTCTGCGCATCGCCGACGGGCTGGTCATCGCTCCTTGCGACAAGCTGCTGCAGCTCTCCGAGAACGACCATGCCATGCCCTGGGACGCCTGCTGCCGTCGCGGCTCGTGAGCTGGCGTGGACGCAGGTGGGACGGAGCTCGCCGGCGATGGGCCGCATGGTTGGCTTCTTCTCATCGGCAGCGGCCATGATGCCCTGCATCTGGGTTGTCGTGGGCTTTCGGCCGAGTTTCGCCTCGATCCTCGGAAGCACGTCCTTCTTGTAGGGTTCGGTCATCTGACCGAACCTGGGCATCGATCTGGTGCGTCATCCGAGGCGTTCACGCCCAGACCCTGTGGATGCCGTACTCGTCGAAGATCGGATCGCCGCTCAGGACCTCCAGCTTCTCGATCTTGGCCTGAGACGCCAGCAGTCGATCGAAGGGATCACGGTGGTGGAAGGGGAGCTTCTCCACGGCCAGAACGTGATCGAGAGTGATGGGCAAGAGGTCGACGTCGAGGGATCGCGCGCTCGCCACGAAGTCAGTCAATCGGCCGGTGATGCGCAGCTTGCCGAGACTGACCTTGATCGCCATCTCCCACACGGAGACCAGGCTCAAGAGCACCTCGACGGTCGGGTTCTGGAAGCGTCGCCGGGCCTTCTCCGGCAGAGAAGGAGAGCCCATCCTGATGAAGAGGAAGGCCTGGGTGTCCAGGAGCAACCGCTGGCTCACCGGTACTCCTCGAAATCGTCCAGCGGCGCGTCGAAGTCGTCCGACATCCGGATCTTGCCCTTGCAGTCGCCGATGATCCGGGCTGGCTTGGGCCTGGCGATCGGGACGAGCCGCACGAGCGGCTCCTTGCCGCGGGCGATGACGACGTCCTCACCGTCCAGCGCTCGCCGGATCAGTCGAGAGAGGTGGGTCTTCGCGTCGTGCACAGTCACCTTGAACATGATCATATTATAACTTAGTCATATAACTTAGTCAACGTGGCGGGCGGGCCACGAAGAGGCGCTCACTGATTTGAATCGGCGATACGCTTCGTCCGCCTGTGACCCTCCACGCCGCTCAGTCGGGGAAGCGGGAGAACTCCGCCAGGTTGACCAGGCCTTGGGCCTCGTCGCGCTCCTGCTGCGTGAGTGGCTGGCCCGAATCCTGACGGTCGAGACGATCCTGTAGCCGGGCCGAGACCGCCTGTGGCAGTCGGAACCTGCCCGTAATGTCGAGCTCGACATCATGGACATACACCTCTGGTCTTGCACGTGTACGCCGGATTGATGGTACGCCGTCAGCTCGTCGATCGCTCGGGCCGGGTCGTGCACGGTCCTCTTCCAGACCAGGGTCCCCGGATCGTCGTCGGGCGCATCGACGATGGCCAGGGGCGGCAGCTGGGAGGGCTTGAGGTGCCAAGCCTCGAGCCAGCTCGCGCCGTCGGCCCGGCCGGTGTTGAGCCTGAGCTCGAGGATCAGCTCGTTCTCGACGTCGAGGCGACACTCGTCGCCCAGGTCGGCCAGGATCACGAGCCTCCTGGCGTCCGTCGTGCCGCCCAGTACCACCTGGAACCGCGGTGCAGCGCGGCGTAGATAGTGTCACGGGCGCGGTCGCATTCTTCACGGATGAGCGTCCTGTCCAGGGCGCGCGGCACGATCCGTACGAGCACGTTCCACTGGTCGGGCCTGATCCCCAGCCGGTTCACCACCGAAGGGGCCAAGTCTCGACCCGGAACCTCGACCACCACGGAGACACTCTCCACCCAGCTCGCCAGATCGGCCAGACACGAGCGCACCTGGTCGCCCAGCTCCTCGGGGGAGGTCGGCTGGTCGAGCACAAGCGAGAGGTCGCGCGTCACTGCCGGCATGCGGGAGACGGCACGGTAAGGCCCCAGGTCGAGCATCTGGCCTGCGATCCGCGGGTCCTGACATCGCAGCAACCGGATGTCGTCGATGCCCTTGCGCAGCATCAGGATGCGGTCGAGCCCGAGGCCCATCGCGAGCCCCCCCGGCCTCTGGCACCGGAAGACCGCAGCCCGAAAGAAGAGCGGGAAGAGCCAGGCCACACTCGCCGACCTCGATCCACTGGTCCCCGGCGCGGACATCGATCTGGCGGCCGGCGGTCGTGTACGGGTGCGTGGCGGGAACGGTCCTGTGTTCGAGTCCAGGGAGGCCCGAGCGCACCATCGCCGCGATCATCTGCAGCAGGTCGCCCTCGTCCGGCGCTCGCAGAGGATCGGCCAGGGCGATGGTACGCCCTGTCCCGGTGCCCTCCCGGAAACGCGGCCGGGAGGGCGAAGAAGTAAGGTCGAGATGGTGAGTCCATCGCGACCGACATAGCCAGACACGCCCCGATCGGGTTCAGGCGGCCTCGTCGCGCGCGTTCGGCTCTACTTGCGTCGTGGAGGTGGCTGGCCAGTCACACACGTTCCGGAGCCCGCCTTCTCGGCGGCGTTCGGAGGGGGGTCCTGCCGGTCACTTCGGCTCGAGGTACTTCTTCAGACTCTGGCGGACGAAGTAGTTCCAACCGGCGGTGCCGCTCTCGGGCGTGAGCTCGGGGATATTCTGCGGAAAGGTCTCCATGCCCTGGTGCGTGAGCGTCAGCTTTGTTCGCCCACTCTCCGAGGAAAGATCCCAGGTGACCTGGGAGCTTCCCGGATACCCTTCGTAGCTCCACGCGTATGAAATCCGCTTCGCAGCGGACACGTCAGTGATCTTCCAGACATGCACGAAATCGCGATCGCCGCCCTTCACGGTAAAGCGCGTGTGAAAGCCTACCACGGGCTTGAACGACGGAATCTCGGCGAAGCACCACTTGATCATCTGATCTCTGTCCGTGACAGCCTGCCACACTCTCTCGATCGACACGTCGAAGATCTGGGAAACGACGATCGGCTTGGCCGGAGTTGGCTTCATGATTCGGTCTCCATTCGCCTGTGCGCCATGTCGGATCGAGAGCATCTTGCCACCGCTCCGGCAGGAGTCGCAAGAGTGGTCCACCCTGAACTGGCGGACCCGCCATCGCCCCCTCCCCTGTCGAGATGTGCGCGGTCCGTCACCCGCCACTCCTCCATCAGCCGGGTGCTGCAATCACCATGCATGACGCGGCTCTCTTGTGTCCAGGGTGCAGGGGGTTCTTGCGAGGGAATCGACCTCGTGTCTGTCGGGGAGCGTGTCAATCGATCCGTCGCCAGCCGACGCATGGGCGAGAGCCGTCAGGGCCTGATCTCCACCCGAGCCAGGCCCAGCGCTTGTGAAGGGAAGAACCGCGAGTCTGCTCCCGGGGGGTAACTGTGAACCTCCGGCGTCGTGGTGAAGACCAGCTCCCCGGACCGATCCGCCAGGATCCGGTGCCAGGTCGACCGGGCCAGGTAGGTGCGACCGCCCACCCTTGCCGCAACGCGTAGCTGCGGAAGGAGCTTCGACGGGGGCGTGTAGCCGCCCGGGCTGGCCGTGACAGCGTCGAACCGTCCCCATCCCCAGTAGCCTCCGACCCGGATCTCCACGGACTGCCCCTGCTCGAGCCAGATCCCGGTGCGCTCCAGCGGCGTGACCGGATCGAACCAGATCGTTCGCACGTCGCCGGCGTCCCGCTCATCGATCGCCCGGAGAGCCTCACGAGCCGCGAACTGCGAAAACGAGTCGCCGTCGCTGTTCCTGGCCAGCCAGGTCAGCGACGGTCGGGCCGCGGCGTGCCTCAGGCGTCCGATCGCCAGTGCCAGCACCCCGGCCCGGTACCGGGCGGCGGCGTCACGGTTCCCCTTGAGGCGGTCCAGCAGGCTCACGAGCTGCGGAGCGCACGACTGGTCTCCCGTCTCGGCCAGCGCCAGCGCCCCCCGGCCGCAGAGGTCCCGGTCCGAGAGGGCAAACCGCCGCAACCGATCGACGGGACAGCTGCTGGCCCGACGACCCAGCGCCCACGCGGCAGCGTCTCTCACTCCGGCGTTCTGATCGTCCAGGAGCGGCTCCAGCGCCGCGAGGACCGCTCGATCCGCGGGCGTTCGCCCGACCGCAGGCAGCGCCCAGTCGTCCCGTGGCCGGGGCTCTCCGGTCCCGGCCAGGCCCAGCGCCAGGATGCTGGCCACCCGGAGAGTCGCGGAGCGATCGGACCCGACCTGCCGCGTCAAGAGGTCGGTGGTACGTCGGACCGGCAGATACGCCGCAGCCAGCGCCAGCGGCGGCTCGAACGGCGTCCTGCAGAATGCGTCCAGCAACGGCTCCGTCGCCAGCTCCCGGGGCAGAGACGTGAAGGACAGCACGGCGGCACCGTGGAGAGCTCCTGCCTTCTCCCTGTCGAGGTAAGGCACGAGAGCCTGCGCGGCGCTGGAATCGCCAAGAAGCTCGGCCATGGCGATGCCGTTCCAGGAGACCGTGCGGCACGGACGGCTCGAGTCGCCGAGCAGCTCCAGGGCCAGCCCGGAAGCAGCGGCCCTGTCGGTCTGCACCATCAGGGCCGGCAGAGAGCTCCCGATTCTCGAAGAGAGCGTCTTCACGTACGCCGAGAGGAACCGGAACGACTCCGCGCCGGGTACCTTGCCCACGGCCGCCAGCACCGGCTCGATCTCGGTGCGGGGATGAACCGTCAGGAGCCGGCGGGCCGTGGAGACGGTCCGGCCATCCCTGGCCGCGCCCAGGAGGTCCAGGTAACGGAGCCTGAGGGTCGGGTCCGGGTCTTCCACGGCGAGTCGGGCGCACAGATCGACAAGGTCTGGCGCCCGGGCCACCACCAGCGCCAGGATGAGCCTGGCCCGTTTCTCCGGGTTCATCCGGGCTTCCGGGTTCCCGAGCACCTGCACCGCCGCAGCGATCACCCGGGCGTCAGGGACCAGGTAGAAGTCGCCGGAGATGATATCCAACGCGTGCCAGTCGGTGCTCATGGAGTCCACGAACCCGCGCACCGCCCTGCCGTGAGTCGCCGGTAGACAGTGGAACCGGTAGCCGTCGATGCCGCCCCACAGGCCGGGGACCCGCACCGTGAGCCAGTAGTCACCATCCGGGCGGAGACCGTCCAACGCCTGCCGGAACACCCGCTTGCCCGCCGGCTGACGGACCCGCCTGAGTACCGATCGTTCACCCCAGCGGCCGATCTCCACCTCCAGCGGCGCTCCGTCCGGATTCTCCAGATCGACGAGCAACGCCCCGTCGGACGGCCAGCAGCCCAGGTTCGAGAGCCTGGGCCGTCGAGGCGTGCGAAAGACCGTGGGGGAGCCGTCACCGCCTGGCCGTTCCGCCACCACCTCCACGGTCATCTGGGCGTCGGCTTCCAGCGCCGACAGCTCCACGTGCCCGTCGATCACCGGAACGGTCAGCTCCTGCACGGCCCGGTTCGCCACGGTGAGGCGAACCCGGGTCAGGCCCGGCCGCACGCCGGTCGGCACCGAAAGCCGCGCCACACCGGGGCGAGGGAAGCTCACGCCGGCCGACGCGGGGTCTTCCGGAATGCCGGCCCAGCCCGATACTGGCTGAGAGGGGCGGCGGATGCGGGTTCCCAGAGACCAAACCAGCATCGAGACGGCCGCCGTGGCCGTCAGGCTGATCAGCAGCGCCAGCGGGAACGACCGGACAACCGTGCGGACCACTCCCCGGGCGACCTTGGCCTTGCGCTGCACCGGCCCCCGTCGACTCCGCTGCCCCGACCGTGCCGATGGTGAAGGCGGCCGTCGTGACCCCGACCACGTTCCGGCAAGCGTCCCTGACCTCGGCCGCGGTCGGCCGGTCGTCCGGCTTCCGCTCGACCATCCGCCCGATCAGCCGGGACAGCCACGCCGGAGTGCCGGGGCTGATCTCGGCCAGCTGCTGCGGCCCGGTCTGGACGATCCACGCCACGAGCGACGACCTGCTCGACCCGGAGAAGGCGACCCTCCCGGCAGCGAGCTCCCAGAAGGAGAGACCCAGCCCGTACACGTCGACCCAGGGCCCTTCCATCACCCCCTCCACCGTCTCGGGGGACATGTACCGGGGCGTGCCCACTCGCTCCCCCACCGCCGTGAGGCCGGACTGCCCCCCGATCTTCACCACGCCGAAGTCCATCACGAACAGGCGGCCGCGACCGTCCACCATCAGGTTCGATGGCTTGATATCCCGGTGGACCATGCCCCGTTCATGCAGGTAGGCCAGGGCATCCGCGGCCTGCGACATCAGAACTGCAACCTCGTCTGCCGGCAGGGCGCCGCGTTCCCGCCAGACCTCGTCCAGACCCCTGGCGACGAGGAGCTCCATCGTGTAGAAGATCCGCCCCTCATCGTTCTCCCCGAAATCGAGGATCTTCACGATGTTCGGATGGGAGAGAGCGGCGCAGGCCTGGACCTCTCGCCGGAACCTGGCCACGTGCTCGGGGTCGGACGCGGCTTCGGGCAGCAGCACCTTGAGCGCCACCTCGCGGCCCAGGTCTCGCTGGACGGCGCGGAAGACCACGCCCATGCCCCCGGATCCCAGCGTCCCCGTTATCCTGTATCTTCCGGACACGGCGCTCCATCAGCCTTGAGTTTCTGGAACACGGCGAGAGACACCAGCACCTCGAACGGATCGAGCCCTCCGTGGCGCCAGCGCTGGACCACACCGTGCGGATCACCATGGATACACGTACACTCGGGCAACACCGATTCCTGCAGAGAAGAAGGGTACCAGGTCGGCGCGTGAGCGAGCAAGCCGGGCCCAGAACCAAGACCCGGCGCCTCGCCGGGTCCGAGTCGCGCCCCCGAGCGCGACCTCAATCCGGATCCCCTCCTCCTTATTCTCTCTCCCGGGCGCGACTTCAGATGAATCCTCTCCACTTCCAGCACCACAATGCTCCACTTCGACACCGTGTGGGGGATGAGCCGAGCCCAGTTTGCATGCCGCCGGGCTTCAGATCTACGCCCACGTCCTCGAGCGCCTGCTGCAGGATCCGCCGAGACGGGTGGGGAACGTTTGCAAGCCCCCGGAGCGACAGAAGGTCCATCGGCTACCCCCGGCCGTGTGTGCGGCCCACGAATGCGACAACACTACCAGGACCTGGGAGCGTGGCCAAACGACCGTACGTTCTGCTGACTGCTTGCGTCGTCTCGATCGCCCTCGCGGTCGCGCTCCTCGCTCCCCGTGCTATACTCCCAGCGGGAGGGGTCGACGATGTCTCCTGGGCTCCAGCGCGGACCGGACGGGCTCTTCGTCTTGCATGGGATCAGCTGGCCGACGTACACGGCGTTGTTGAAGGATCTCGAAGGGCAACCCGGACACCGCGTGGCCTACGATCGGGGGACGCTGGAGATCATGTCGCCGTCGGAGCTGCACGAGAATTTGAAGACGATCCTGGGTCGCATGATCGAGCTCCTGATGCTCGAACTCAACATCGAGTGCCGGAGCGGAGGCTCGACGACCTGGAAGCGAGAGGACCTGGCGCGCGGGCTGGAAGCGGACGAGTGCTACTACATCGCCAGTGAACCTCGTGTGCGCGGCAAGCTCGAGATCGACCTGACGATCGATCCGCACCGGACCTGGCGGTCGAGGTCGATGTGACCAGGCCGGGAATCGAGAAGCTAGAAATCTACGCGGCGCTGGGAGTGCCGGAGGTCTGGAGGTTCGACGGACGGCGGCTGCGCGTGTTCGTCCTCGAATCCGGCGCGCAGTACAGGGAGGTCCGGAAGAGCGCCGCCTTCCCATTCTTGCCCATCGATGATCTGGAGCGCTTCCTGGACGACGTGCCGAACTCGAGCGAGACTCGGCTCCTGCGCTCATTCCGTGACTGGGTCCAGAAGGCGCTCGGCGGCCACGCTCGCCCCTGAGCAGCAAGCGCGGGTTCCCGCCGCGCGAAGAACCTCACGTCGACCGAGCGGCCGCTCGGGCAGGGCCTGACTCCGCTGCCAGTCCATCCAGAAGCCCGTCCGGGCGATCACTCGGATCAGAGCGCCCGCTCGTCCGCATGCCGACGTTGGCGGTCGAACGTGATGCCAGGGCCTTCCGACGTTCTTGGGGGAACGAACGGAAGGTCCCCCGTGCAGCTGCCGTAGAGGTCGGTGAGAGAACCGTACTGGCGCTCCGCTGGACAGGGCGTGCGACAGTATCGGACACGACCGTGACCGCCGGACCTGCCGGCAGCGAGGACCGTCCCGCCCGACAGAGCCATCGCTTCAAACCGTAGAGCGTGCTTGGACTGCGAAACGGCACGGGATCTGGGTTTGTTCCAGTTCGCGTGGAAGGCCACCGGAATGGAGTAGTGCTTCTTGGGGACCCTTCGCTTCGCTCATTCATCGGTGGGGCTGACAGCGGGATCCCGCTCAGGTTCTTCGAGTACGTGTCCGATGGAGGCGAGCGACAGTTCTGTCTGACGACCCTGGAGTCTGGCCTGGAGGTTGGCCCGGTGCCGCTCGGGCAGCTCGTGAAGTACGCGGTGGCACACCGGGGCATCGAGAACGACGGTCATCGCGACATCGAGACATCAAGACTGGCGGAGCTTCTGGAGCTGGGACCATCTACCGGTGATCTGGACTGGTGTTTTTCTGCCGCTTCCTGACTCTGTGGCAGTCCAGCCGCTCCCCCGGTATAATCTCTGAGGAACCAGAAGTTCTCCGACCAGCGAGGATCTCTATATGATGCAGGCGATCCTGGCGATCCACAGTCCACGGTGGGTGAAGGCGCTTTTCGTTCTTGGCATGGTTCTTGTTATCATAGATCTATCGGGACGTACTGCCATCTGCCCCTTCACCAAGGCCCAGGCGCCGGTGCAGGCGGTTCAGGTTGTGCGGATCCAGGCGAAGCAAGCTCCGATGAGGCACGCATCCCCGCTGGAGCCTCGCTTCGAGTCGGTCAAGCTGGCCTGTGGCTGCCGTGTCGACTACGCCGACAACTGCTCTCCGCCATGCAGTATCCGCTTCACGGATGGCTCGGTCCTTCTCTTCGATCACCGCTATCGGGCGTCGAGCATCATCCTGCCGAGAACCTCGGGCGGCGTGGTTCAGTTCAACTTCGACGATCGGGATCGTGTGGTCTATGCGCGACACGATCCCTACGAGACCATGTACCACTTTGGCGCTGACGGCAAGCTCAAGGAAGTCCGCCACCACGTTTTCAATGAGTATGCCAAGGTCATCCAGAACGCCGTGAAGATAGAGCGTGGCGTTCGCACCCGGCACCCCCACGAACTGGCACATCCGCACGTTCCGGCTGACAGTGCCATGGGTCACGTCTTGGCCGGGACCTGGAAGGCGTTCGAGAGGTAGATCGTGATTGCGGCGTGATGCCCGTGACCATGGACCGCGCCGCCGTCCTCCGCCACCTGGCTTCGCTCGGCGAGCACCGGCATGAGATCGACGCGTTCGGTGCCCACGGCCACCAGTTCGTGAACCCGTCGCTGGAAAGGGTGAAGATCGAGCCGCTGCTCGGTGCTCATGAGGTCCTGCAGTTGCTGGACAAGCAGCCGGACGACGCCCTCGCAGGACCGCCAGGTGGCCACCAACCGTCCCAGAGTGTCTTCGCTCGCCCCGATCGCCAGAACCCTCTTCAGCATCGAGAACAGTCCCTGGGTGTGCCAGGACCAGCGCTTCAGCCGGTCCACGATGTCCAGAGGGTCCAGGCTTGCCGTGGAGTTCCGTGAGGCCTTCGTCGTGCCTGTCGCCTCCATGTCGCGGATGCGAGACGGACGATCGAGCACTTGGCGGCGCATCTCGGGATCGGGAATCCTCCCGAGCTCCCGATACAGAGCCTCGACCTGCCGAGAGGTCAGACCATGCTCGATCACGCAGCGGCACAGCGGTTCCACCCACAAACTGCTCGCGCGCGCGAACGGCACCACCACCTTGCACGCCACGTAAGCCGACAGCTCGCCAGAGAGAACAAGCCGCAGTACGGTCTCGGGAAGCTGGCGCACCAGAGAGAGCCGGCCGTGAATCCAGGTTCGAGAGCGCTGGAGTCGGATCGTCAGATCCGCCAGGCTCAACCCGTGCCGATCGATCCACATCGCGATCAAGAGACCTTCCTCGACCAGTGCCGCAGAACCTCCACGCCGTTGAACTGGTCGGAGCTCGAGCAGCGCGTCGACGGCGTCGGTCGGCCACTCGACAGCGTCGACGATCTCCTCCTTCAGCCGCATCAGCCCGCGGATTCGACGGAACCCGTCGATCACCTCGTGGCCACCATCTTCCTCAGTGACGACGACGATCGGTACCTTCTGTCCCTCCCGTGCCAGGGACGCGAGCAGCCTCGCCTCCGCCCGGCCCGCGGGCGTCCGCTTCTGCTTCGCCGGAGGCGAGCCACCAGCACCCAGACACCTACACCGCCAGCTCGGCTCCCGAGTATCTGATCGGCGCGGCCGCTGCTCCCAGCCCAGCCCCCACTATCGCTACGGGCACGATGTTCGAACGCAGCCCATCGCCGCCCGGCCAACTGGCCTACCTTCGGTGAAATTTCTGGCCGAAATCTGGAGAGATTCAGGGCGGATCCCCTCCACTTGCATCGTGACCTTGGATCCAGGCCGCCGCCTGATCACAAGCCAGGCTCCGCGGAACAGGTGGGGGACCCTGGGCGACCGGCCGTGGAGTCCAGCGGCCACTGCTCGCTGGGGCTCACTGCCCGGAAGAAGGCGGCCTGACCCCGCGGCCGATGGACCTTGCGCCCTGCGATGGCTCACCCTGGCCCTGGCCTGCCGGGGCCTTTCCTTTTGCCGACCCCTGGGCGCTTCGCCATCAGGGTCAGGCCTTCAACCACCTGGAATTAGGTCGTGGGTCCCCGGAATACCGGAATGAAGTCACAGCACGAAGTCCGGCGGCAAGCCCAAGGTGCGCAAGACCGTCTCGCGGTCCATTCCTGAGTCGAGTAACTTGCGCCCAGCTTCCCGCAATCCCTCGGCCTTGCCCTTCTCGATACCCTTCTCGATGCCCTTCTCGATGCCCTCGGCGATGCCCTGCCTCCGGGCTCTCGCGAGGCGAGTCGCCTCGTCGTGTTGA